>DJPP01000097.1 GCA_002438575.1 Oscillospiraceae bacterium UBA6409
TCTCTTTGCATACAGCGCCATATCGTATCGCAATGTCCGTCAAAATACGGGATATGCTGTATTTCCGTCACAAAATCGTTCCTTTCTCGCAGTCGCTGAAAAGACTGCGCTCCCCCATTTTCCCGGCTTTTTCCCCATATCTGTCACTGAAAGGCATCCTCTAAATACACGATTCGGACGCTTTTTTCATCCCCGGGCGCGGCGGCATAGACCTCGGCCACATCGAAGCGGGCGGGGCAGTCCAGGCCGTTGTCGCAGAGGTAAAAGAGCGCGGTTTTTCGGATACGGGCCTGCTTGCCGGCGGTGACGTATTCCCGGGGGAGGCCCATCTGCGTATTGGTGCGGGTCTTGACCTCCACGAAGCAGAGGACATCCTTATCCCAGGCGATCAGGTCGATCTCACCGAAGCGGCAGTGGTAGCTGTGGGCCGCCAGCTTATACCCTTTTTCCCGGAGAAAGTCGGCCACCAGCGCCTCGCCCCAAACGCCCTCTGAACGACTCATCGCTAATTCCCCCTTTTCGACGCGGTCCGCACAGGGAAAAGCCTCCGCTTTTTTCTGTGCACCTGCCTATATTTTGTTTATATGTTCTCGATACGTTACCGATATGTTTCCTGTACGCTATCTATATCACTTATAGACATTCTGCGCTTTTAAATGGCAGGTGTTTGACATCTGCTTGTTCAAGGACCATTTTTTCAGGAAGGACATACGATGTTCCGCGCACGGACCGAATTTATCCAGCATTTCGTAATGCAGCTTTGTGCCATAGCCCTTGTGTCTGGCAAACTGATACTCCGGGTACTGCTTATCCAGCACGTCGGCGACATAGCGGTCACGGCTGACCTTGGCCAGAATGGAGGCAGCGGCGATGGAGGCGGCGTGCGCGTCCCCGCCCACAATACAGCGGTGGGGCGTGGTGACAGCAGCGGACTTACCGTGGTCACGGTTGCCGTCGATAAGGGCGAAGTCCGGCCGCGGGGTCAGACCGTCGATGGCCAGCTGCATGGCCTTCATACGGGCGGAGAGGATATCCGTCTCGTCGATCTCCCGGGCGGAGACAGAGGCCACGGACCAGGCCAGCGCCTGCTGCTGTATCCGGGGGAACAGGGCCTCCCGCTTCTTTTCCGTCAGCTTTTTGGAGTCGTTCAGGCCGGGAAGATCGAACTTCTCCGGGAGAATAACGGCGGCAGCGTAAACAGGTCCCATCAGCGGACCGGCGCCGGCTTCATCCACCCCGCAGACAAGGGCATATCCCTCGTCATGGGCCTGCTGTTCGTAGGTCAGATCTTCCATATCAATACTCCAACACGATTTTCTGGCAGCTTGCCCTGCGCCATCTCTTTTCCGCAAGCGGGACAATTCATCGTGCTGCCTCCTCTGTGGGGACGGTCTCCAAGGTGAAGCGGCCCAGCTTGCCGGCGCGGAACTCGTCCAGCAGGATGCGGGCCATACGCTCGGTGTCCACCTGGGCGCCGCGCATGAGGAACCCGCGCTTGCGCCCGGCCTTCTCCAGCAGCTCGTAGCCGGTGTCGCCCGGCTCCACCTCTATTTTATATCTCTCGGTGAGGGTATCGGCGTAGTGGGCGGCCAGGTAGTCCATGAGATAACAGGCCAGCTCCTCGATATCCAGCACATCGTCCTTCACGGCGCCGGTAAAGGCCAGACGCTTGCCCACCTCCGGGTCGTCGAACTTGGGCCAGAGGATGCCGGGGGTGTCCAGCAGCTCCAGCGTGGGGTCCACGGGCACCCACTGCTTGGAACGAGTGACGCCGGGACGGTCCTCGGCCCGGGCGGTCTTGCGGTGGGCCACCTTATTGATAAAGGTGGACTTGCCCACATTGGGGACACCCAGGACCATAACGCGGACCACCTTGCCCACCTGGCCCCTGGCCGCGGCGGCGGCCAGCTTATCCCGCAGCAGCTCGCGGACGGCGGCGGAGAATTTTTCGGTGCCCACGCCGTTTTTGGCGTTGGCCTCCAGCACGGCGCAGCCCTGGGCACGGAAATACTGGGCCCAGCGGCGCGTCTCGGCCGGGTCGGCCTGGTCGGCGCGGTTGAGGACGATGAGCCGGGGCTTGCCGGCGGTCAGCTCGTCCACGTCCGGGTTGCGGGAGGACAGGGGGATGCGGGCGTCCACGATCTCGCAGACGGCGTCCATATTCTTGATCTCGGCGGAGATCATGCGCTTGGTCTTGGTCATGTGGCCGGGGAACCAGCTCAGATTGTCGATTTGCATAGAGGCACCTCTCTTCTCGGGGGTAGTATAGCATATGTGGGAGAAAAAGAAAAGCACCCACTTGCGTGGATGCTCTCTTTCGGATCGATGCTTACAGCTTCTCGCGGATCTTGGCTGCCTTGCCGACGCGGTCGCGCAGGTAGTACAGCTTGGCGCGGCGGACATAGCCGTGGCGCACGGTCTCGATCTTCTCGATAGAGGGAGAGTGGACGGGGAAGACCTTTTCCACGCCGACGCCGTAGGACAGGCGGCGGACGGTGATGGTCTCCTCGATGCCGCCGTGCTTCTTGGCAATGACGGTGCCCTCGAAGACCTGGACACGCTCACGGGCGCCTTCCTTGACCTTCACGTGGACGCGAACGGTGTCGCCCACCAGGATCTGGGGGACTTCCTTCAGCTGCTTCTCGTTCAGTGCTTTGATGAGATCCATGGATATTTCCTCCTAAATTATAGGTGTTCATGCCGCCATTTGGCGATATCCGCGCACATTCGGGATATCGGCGACAGAGGACCGCCCTTTTCACGCCATGATAGAATAGCATAGATGGGGAAAAAATGCAAGGGTTTTTTACGATATCAGCGAAAAATGTTGCCGGAGGCATCCAGCAGCTCGCGGCGGCGGATGCGGGTGAAGTCCGGGGTCAGCGCCGGCAGGTGGGCCGCGATGGCCTTCTCCAGCAGCTGGGGGTTCAAGCCGGGGTTCTGGGCCTGGACCACCACGGCGCCGGAGACGGCATGGCCGCCGGACAGGAAGTGTACTTCCTGTATCATGGGGGCGATATCCACGTCGGCCAGGTCCTTGCGCTTGGTGCGCTTCTGAATGACCAGCTCCGGGCGGGTAAACAGGGCCGTCAGGGCCTCGGCAGCGCCGGCGGGGACGCCGTCGTCATACTCAAAGGTGACGTCCGCCCGGAGGTACGCCAGGTCGCGGACGGGGCGGGTGGCCGGATAGCAGTCCAGCACACGGAGGCCGGAGGGCATACCGGTGTTGAGCTTTTCGGCAATGCCGCGGCCGTCGGTGTCCTGGGTGACCTCGAAGTCCAGGAGCTCGCAGTCGCTGGACTGGCCCACGGGCAGGGGCAGAACGATGGAGATGATGGGATGGGGGTGATAGCCCTGGGAGTGCTTGATGTCCAGCTCGGTGCGGGGGAAGGCGCGCTGGAAGGTGCGGAGCAGGTCCAGGTGGGAGATGTAGGAGGCCTGGGCCTCCTTGATGAACAGGAGACGGAGCTTAGACATCGCACTTCCCTCCTACTAATTTGTTGGCACCGCAGCCGTTGCAGCGGGTACGGCAGTCAGGGGTGGTCAGGGACGCGTAGGCCTGATGGCGCTCCCGCTTCAGGTAGTCCTGCGTCACGCCGGAGGAGATCATGCTCCAGGGGAGCAGCTCATCCTCGGACCGGGTGCGGTTGGCGTAGAAATGGGGGTCCAGGCCGCACGCGTCAAAGGCCTCCAGCCAGCGGTCCAGGGAGAAATACTCCTCCCAGGCGTCCAGGTGGGCGCCCTTGCGCCAAGCGGTCTCCAGCACCTTGCCCAGGCGGCGGTCGCCCCGGGCCAGAACGGCCTCCAGGAAGCTGGTGTCGGAGTCGTGCCAGTTGTAGGTGACGGTCTTGGTCTTGATGGCGTCGCGGAGCAGGGCCACGCGGCGCTCGTACTCGGCCTTGGAGATCTGCGGCTCCCACTGGAAGGCGGTGTGGGGCTTGGGCACAAACCAGCTGGTGGAGACGGTGATGCGGACGCCCCGCTGCTTGTTCTGGGCGCTCTCGCGCCAGGCGTGCATGACCCGGGCGGCCACATCGGCGATGCCCAGGACGTCCTCGTCCGTCTCGGTGGGCAGGCCCAGCATGAAGTAGAGCTTCACGGCGCTGTAGCCGCCGGCGAAGGCCGTGCGGCAGCTTTGCAGCAGATCCTCCAGGGTGACGTTCTTGTTGATGACGTCCCGCAGGCGCTGGGTGCCGGCCTCCGGGGCGAAGGTCAGGCCGGTCTTGCGGCCCTTGGCCAGCCGCTGCATCAGGTCCATGGAGAAGTTGTCGGCGCGGAGGCTGGGCAGGGACAGGCTGACGTGGCGGGCGTCACAGAAGGGCTCCAGCTCGTCGCACAGGTCCGTCAGCGGCGGGTAGTCGCTGGTGGAAAGGCTGGAGAGCGTGACCTCCTGATAGCCGGTATCGTCGCAGGAACGGACGCAGTAATCGGCGCAGAGGTCGCGGCTGCGATTGCGGACCGGGCGGTAGACATAGCCCGCCTGACAGAAGCGGCAGCCGCGGATGCAGCCCCGGAACAGCTCCAGGGTGACGCGGTCCTGGACGATCTCGGTGGAGGGGACGATGGTATTTACCGGGAAATAGGACTTGTCCATGTCGTGGACGATGCGTTTGGTGACAACAGCGGGCGCACCGTCACGGGGCGTGATGGACGCCACGGTGCCGTCATTGTGGTAGGTCACGTCGTAGAGGGACGGGACGTAGATGCCGTCCAGTTGGGCGGCGGCACGGAGAAAATCGGGCTTGCTCCAGCCCTCGCGGCGAGCCCTGCGGTGGAGCTCCACCAGCTCCACGGTGACGTCCTCGCCCTCGCCCAGGCTCACCAGGTCGATAAAGTCGGCCAGGGGCTCGGCGTTGTACATGGCGGTACCGCCGGCGATGACCAACGGGGTCAGGCCGGTGCGGTCCGCGGCGTGAAGGGGGATATGGGCCAGGTCCAGCATATTCAGGATGGCGGGAAAGGCCATCTCGTAGCCCACGGAGAAGGCCACGATATCGTAGTCGGTGATGGGGTCGCCGGATTCCAGGGCGAAAAGGGGCATATCCGCCTTCCGCAGCTCGGCCTCCATGTCGCCCCAGGGGGCGAACACGCGCTCGCACCAGACGCCGGGGATATTGTTCATCACACCGTAGAGGATACGCATACCCAGGTTGGACATACCGATCTCGTAGGTGTCGGGGAAGCAGAAGGCGATGCGGGTGTCCACCGCTGCCTTGTCCTTGAGGATGGCGTTGTATTCGCCGCCCACGTAGCGGGCGGGCTTTTGCACCCGGGGCAGGATGCGTTCCAGTCGTTTATCCATGGTGTAGTCCTCTCCCCTCCCCTGCCCGACGGTGCGCGGGCGGGGAGCTATTTCTTGCAACAGTTTATTTTATCCGGTTTTGTGCCGTTTGGCAAGACCCCTTTTACGGCAAGCCAGAGCGCACCGGGCAGCAGGAACAGCCCCGCGCCGGTGGTCAGCGTCAGGTACAGGCACAAGACCAGCAGGACGGCGGAGACAACGGCGCCCACCACATAGGCCACGCGGTCGGCGGTGTAGGGCTCGGTGCAGAGGGCCGTCAGCAGCCAGAGAAGGCGGCCGCCGTCCATCGGTCGGACCGGCAGCAAATTCAGCGCGCCCAGGATCAGGTGGGCGCCGGCGAAGGGGGCCAGGGGCGCCCAGCCGGTCAGGGACAGCAGCGCCCAGAGCAGGAGGTTGCAGCCGGGGCCGGCGGCTACGGCCAGCAGCTCGCCGCCATAGGACAGGCGGTGGAGATCCGGCACGTACAGCTCCGCGCCGGAGGCGGAGAGCGTCAGCCGGCGGGGCGGGGCGTGGAGCGCGCGGAGCGTCAGGACGTGGGCCAGCTCGTGGCACAGGGCGGCGGAGAGGAGCGCGGCGGGCAGGGTCAGCCCGCGGGAGAACAGCAGAAACGCCGCCAGCAGCACCAGCGCGGAGGGCGAGACGGTGAGGGCGGCGGAGGCTTTACGCAAATGTGACATAGTAGATGGGATTCAGATACGTGTCATCGTGATGGAGTTCAAAATGCAGGTGGAAGCCGGTGGCGCGGCCGGTGGCGCCCAGCTCGGCGATGGGGTCGCCGGCCCTCACCTGCTGGCCGTCGGAGGCGGTGATCTTACGGCAGTGGGCATAGAGGGTGGAAAAGCCGCCGGCGTGGGTGACGGTGACGTAGTTACCCAGATCGGTGCTGCTGCCGATAGCCGTCACCGTGCCGTCGGCAAAGGCGCGGATGACCGCGCCCTCCTCCCCTGCGATATCCAGGCCGTAGTGGAAGCGGCCGTCACCCTCCAGAGGATCGCTGCGGCAGCCGAACAGCGAGGTGATCTGGCCCGCCGCGACCGGGTCAACGTAGTCGAAGTCCAGGACCCGCTGGAGCATATCCACGTTGTCCGGCAGCGTCTCCGACCGGGAAACAGCAGGGGCGGCGGGTATCTCCGATGTGCCGAAGACAGCGGTGTACGCGTCGTTGAGGGCGTCAGAGACGGTGGAGC
Organism: Oscillospiraceae bacterium UBA6409; assembly: GCA_002438575.1. GTDB lineage: Bacteria > Bacillota > Clostridia > Oscillospirales > Oscillospiraceae > Vescimonas. Next base: position 6,490 of record DJPP01000097.1, read on the forward strand.
CGTCCGCAAAGGCCCGGCCAGCGGCGGAGAACACCTCGACAAAATCGGTATCGGCGCCCAGCAGATCCAGCAGCGTGGCGCGGCAGCGATCCAGCGCCGCCGGGAACAGGAATTTCATGGCGACGACCGCCAGCAGCAGCGCGGCGGAGATCACCAGCTGGGCCATACGGCGGCGGGAGCCGGGGGCGGGCGCGGCAGCGGACTTCGCCCGGTCCGGGCGAGGCGCGGGGCGAGACGGAGCTTTGCGGGGAGGAGCACTGCGGCGGGGCGGGGCGATGCGTTTGCCGGCGTAGGACGCGGGGCGCTGGGACATGGCGGAACACCTCCTTCTTTTCCAGAGCACTATATGCAATAGACGAAGGCGTTAGACATACAAGTGAAAGTTGGGAAATTATACTTGACAGCCGCGCCGTCAGGAAATATAATAGGAGGGCTGACGGGGTGTAGCGCAGCTGGTAGCGCGCTTGGTTCGGGACCAAGAGGCCGGGGGTTCAAGTCCCCCCACTCCGACCAAAAATCGGCAAGCTTTTGAAGAAGCTTGCCGATTTTTAATTTTATTCGGTTGATTCTCCATGCAGCAGGTCTTTGAACAGGACACTCATATAATCGCTGCGGCCATACAGAACGCGGTCAATGTAGACATCGTTGCTTTGCACACGGTAAAACACCATATAATTGCCGCTGACAAGAAAACGATAGTCCGTACCGACGTCTGCAACAGAGGATAACGGGGTTCCCATTTCTGCGAAATTTTTCAACGAGTCAACCGCATCCATAATGCGATCGATCACGCACCCCGCGGCAGAACGGTTTTGAAGCTCCGATACGATGTAGTCCCAAATATCATCCAAATCACGACGGGACTCAGGTGAATAATGAATTTTATTCTTCATTCGCTCTTGCGCGGAAGTGCGCCCTCATATCGTCCGACGTCAGCCAACCTTCCGTTTCGCCGGAGTGGCGGCCTTTTGCAAGCTCATTCATCAGGCGGATGGTCGCCTGTGTTCTCTCATAGTCCTGCATATCCACAATGGCATATCGTCCGCGCCCATTCTTCGTCAAAAAGACAGGAGCGCCCACAGCCACATCATGCAGTACCTCGCTGTAATTTCGCAGGTCAGAAATGGGTTTAATATTCGGCATATTTATCAGCTCCTTTCAGACATAGTATACCCCACTCTGCTGTAAAATTCAACAGCAAGTTTGCAGCGCGCATTTCTATAAATGCGCGCTGCCTATGCATTTAGAATAAATACCTCTTGACGACTGCCAGCAAACCGTTGATATATCTGCATTTTCTGAGATCCTATAATTACACTCCGACCATAAAGAAGAGGCACACGTTTGTGTGCCTCTTCTTTTTGTATATAGAAAACCACTCGCTGGGCGAGTG
>DJPP01000122.1:0-1796 GCA_002438575.1 Oscillospiraceae bacterium UBA6409
TTGGCCGCGGCAGGCTTCTTGGCCGCCGTGGTCTTCTTGGCCGCCGTGGTCTTTTTCGCAGCGGACTTTTTCGTCTCGGGCTGCGCCGCAGGCTTTTCCTCCGCGGCCGGCGCGCCACCCTCGGCAGACGCCGCGGCGTCGTCGGTCTTGCGGCGGCGATAGCCGCGCTTGTCCTCCGGCAGGAAGTTCGGGCACTCGGGATTGGCGCAGAAGGGCTTGTTGAAGCCCTTACCGGCCTTCTTGAACATGGTCTTGCCGCACACGGGGCAGTCGTCCTTTACCGGCACGTCCCAGGTCATAAAATCGCAGGCGGGGAACTTGTCGCAGCCGTAGTAGGTGTAGCCGTTGCGGCTGGTCTTTTTCAGGATGCGTCCGCCGCACTTGGGGCAGCGGCCGGGCATTTCCACCACCAGAGGCTTTGTGAACTTACACTCCGGGTAGCCGGGGCAGGCCAGGAACCGGCCGAACCGGCCGGACTTGACCACCATGTTGCGGCCGCACAGGTCGCACTTCTCCTCGGTCACCTCATCAGGGACCTTCAGGTACACGCCCTCCATGTCCTTCTCGACCTTTTCCAGGTTCTCATGGAACGGCACATAGAACTGGCGGATCAGGTCCTTCCACTTGACCTGGCCGGCCTCCACATCGTCCAGCTTCTGCTCCATACGGGCGGTGAACTTTACATCCACGATATCCGGGAACCGCTGGCACATCAGGTCGTTGACCACGCCGCCCAACGGTGTCAGGCGCAGGTACTTGCCCTCCTTGATGACGTACTCACGGTCCAGAATGGTGGAGACGGTGGGCGCGTAGGTGGAGGGACGGCCGATGCCGTTCTCCTCCATGGTGCGGATAAGGGTGGCGTCGGTATAGCGGGCCGGGGGCTGGGTGAAGTGCTGCAGGGGCGCAAAGCCCACCGCCGTCACCTGCTCGCCCTCCTCCAGCGGCGGCAGGGGGGATTCCTTCTCCTCCTTGTCGTCGTCACGGCTCTCCTCATATACGGCGGTATAGCCGGCGAACTTCAGGTTGCTGGCGGAGCACCGCAGGGTATGGGCCCCGGCGGCGATCTCCACGGAGATGCTGTCATACACGGCGTTGGCCATCTGGCTGGCCAGGAAGCGGCTCCAGATCAGCCGGTAGAGACGGTACTGCTCCGGCGTCAGGTCGCCCTTCACCTGCTCCGGCGTCAGCGCCGGGTCAGAGGGGCGGATAGCCTCGTGGGCGTCCTGGGCCCCGGCCTTGGTCTTGTACTTCCGGGGTACGGCGGGGCAATAGGCCGCACCGTAGCGGGACTGTATCAGCTCGCGGGCCTGGGCCTGGGCCTCGTCGGAGATACGCAGCGAGTCGGTACGCATATAGGTGATCAGGCCCACGGTGCCCTCGCCGGTGATGTCCACGCCCTCATACAGCTGCTGGGCGATGGCCATGGTCCGACGGGGCGTCATATTCAGCTTGCGGGAGGCCTCCTGCTGTAAGCTGGAGGTGGTGAAGGGCGGCGTGGGGCTGCGCTGCTTGTCGGAGCGCTTCACGGTCTTGACCGCGAAGCGCTCTTTTTTCAGTGCCTCCACGATGCGCTGGGTATCCGCCTCGTCCTTGGGCTCGTACTTCTTGCCGTCCACGCCGTAGTAATGGGCGGTGAAGGGCGCGGCGGCGTGGTTTTGCAGGTGTACGTCCAGCGTCCAGTATTCCTGGGGCACGAAGGCCGCGATCTCCTGTTCACGCTGGGCCACCAGCCGGATCGCCACCGACTGCACACGGCCGGCGGACAGGCCGCGGCGTATCTTCTTCCACAGCAG
>DJPP01000122.1:1900-4381 GCA_002438575.1 Oscillospiraceae bacterium UBA6409
TCCTGATCGATGGCGCGGGGGTGCTGGATGGACTCCTGCACCACCTTCTTGGTGATCTCGTTGAACGTCACGCGCCGGGCCTTGTCATCCGGCAGATCCAGCAGGTGCTGCAGATGCCAGCTGATGGCCTCGCCCTCGCGGTCCGGGTCGGTGGCCAGGTACACGGTCTTGCTCTTGTCCGCCGTGGTCTTCAGGTCCTTGATGATATCCTCTTTGCCCTTGATGGGCCGGTAGTTGGGGGTAAAGTCACCCTCCACGTCCACACCCAGGGTACTCTTGGGCAGGTCACGCAGGTGGCCCATGCTGGCCTTGACCACATAGTCCGGCCCCAGATATTTGCCGATGGTCTTGGCCTTGGCCGGGGACTCCACAATGACCAGGTTTTTCTTTGCTGCCATATTGTTACTTACTCCTTTTTGAGTTCCACCGTCCGCAGGAAGCTCCGCGCTCCCTGACGGCAGACGTAGCCGTCGATCTCCAGCACCGTCAGCGCCGACAGCACACGGCGCACCGGCAGCTCGGCCAGCAGTGCCGCGTCATCGGTAAGGGTGGGTATATCCGCTTGCAGAATGGACAGCACCGCGATCTGATCGTCGGTGAGTCCGGCGGTGTCCTGTGAAATATCCAGCACCGGCAGTACCGGCGCGGCGGGCGCAGGCGTCTCCTCCACAGGGACGGCAGGCGCATCGTTTTCCGGCTCCGCGCCCTTGGGCAGGGGCGGGATCGTGGCCCGCAGAGGCCGCAGCTTATGGGGAAAGCGGCTCTCGTAAAAGCTCAGCACGTCCCAGGCCTCGCACACCAGGCCCGCGCCCTCGCGTATCAGGGCGTTGCAGCCCCGGCTCTTGGGCGCGTCGAAGGGTCCCGGCACGGCAAAGACCTCGCGGCCCTGCTCCAGCGCCGTGGCGGCAGTGATGAGCGCGCCGCTTTTCTCCGGGGCCTCCACCACCACGGTGGCAAGGCTCAGCGCGCTGAGCAGTCGGTTCCGCACCGGGAAGTGGCCGCCCCTGGGCTCCGTCCCGGGCGGGTACTCCGACAGGATGACACCGGTGGCGGCGATGTCCTCATACAGCCGGCGGTTGGCCGCCGGATACACCACGTCCGCGCCGCCGCCCAGCACCGCAGCGGTAAAGCCGCCGGCGCGCAGGGCGCCCTTCAGCGCCTCGCCGTCGATGCCCTTGGCCATGCCGGACACCAGCAGCGCCCCCTGTCTGGCCAGCTCATAGCCCAGCTGTGATGCCGCGCGCACGCCGTAGGGCGTGCAGTCCCGGGTGCCCACCACTGTGACGGCCACCTCATCATCGAACAGGGGCAGGCTGCCCTTGCCGTACAGCAGCAGGGGCGGGTCGTAGATGTTCCGCAGCCGCGCAGGGTATCCCGCGTCGTCCATAGTCAGCAGGAACTGGCCGTCTCTGGCGCAATCCTCCAGCACCTTCTCCGCCCGGTCCAGCGATTTGTCCGCCAACAGGGCGGCCTGTAGTTTCGTAATGCCCTCTGCCAGCAGCAGCTCACCCTCCGGGGCAAAATAGATCTCCTCCGGCGAGCCGAAATGCGCCAGCAGCTGCAATTTTGCCTGTTCCCCCAGACCCGGCAGTGTGGTCAGCCACACCCAATACTTCAAAGCCGCCATCTCAGTTTCCCTCCTCCGCGCGATAGGCCTCCCACAGCAGCACCGCCGCGGCGGCCGCGGCGTTCAGCGACTCGCAGTGGGGCGACATGGGGATACGCAGCGTCTCGCGGCACAGCGCCAGCACCTCCGCGCTGACGCCCCGGCCCTCGCTGCCGATGACCAGCGCACAGCGGCGCAGATCCCGCTGCCGCACGTCCACGGTGTCGTGGCGCAGGGCCGTGCCGTACAGCGGCAGCCCCGCGTCTGCCAACAAGCCCGGCAGGGCCTCCAGTCCCACCGCGTACAGCGGCAGGCGGAACACCGCGCCCATGGCGGCGCGCAGCGTCTTTGGCCCATAGGGATCGGCGCAGCCCGGCAGCAGCAGCGCACCGGTGCAGCCGAAGGCGTCCGCCGTCCGCAGCACCGCCCCCACGTTGCCCGGGTCCTGCACACCGTCCAGCACCACATAGCGGCCCGGCGACAGGCGCGCAGGCGCCGCCATATCCGGCAGGGCACACAGGGCCAGCATCCCCTGGGGCGTGGGCATGGGCGAAATGGACGCCATCACGTCCGACGGCACCGTCACCCGCCGCACATTCTCCGGCAGCCCCTCCGGGAAGTCCACACCGTCCGCGGCGATGACGCACCGCACGGACACGCCGTGCTGCACCGCCTCGCCCACCAGCTTGGGACTGTCGCACAAAAACACCCCGGCCTTCCGCCGGAGCGCCGCCGTGTCCAGCCTGCGGACCTGTTCCAGCAGCGGATTGCGCCGGCTGGTGATGCGCTCTGTCATAACGGTGCCCCTCCCCTCTCAGAATATTCTTTATAATATAGGTATCCTCTGCGAATGTCAACAAAAAATAAGGGAACGC
>DJPP01000005.1:0-4452 GCA_002438575.1 Oscillospiraceae bacterium UBA6409
TTTACAATCTTAATGGAGGTACTTACTATGGCTTATCAGATCGGTTCTGCTTGCGTGAGCTGCGGCGCTTGCGCTGATGCTTGCCCCGTGGGCGCTATCTCTCAGGGTGATGATCGTTACGTCATCGATGCCGGCGCTTGCCTGGACTGCGGTTCCTGCGCTGACACCTGTCCCAACGGTGCTATCAGCCCCGCTGAGTAATTGAACCAAGCACAACGATGAGGAAAAGTGACCGGCACCGCCGGTCACTTTTTTGTTGTATCCCCCCGGGTTTTGTATTACAATGGTGCCATCATGGTATCATCACGGTATCAACATGGTGCCATGATGATATCATCCGCTGATAAGGGCAGACACCCCTTTGTCAACGGATAGTACCGGCTATGTACAGAGGAGGAAGCTGCATGGAGCACTGGGATGAGCTGTGGCCGGGCGGTTTTCGCTTCCGCTTTGACGACAACGTGTTCAAGCCCTCCACCGACACCTTCCTGCTGGGAGACTTCGCCGAAGCGCGGCGTGGCGAGCGCGTCTGTGACCTGGGCGCCGGGCTCGGCCTGCTGGGTCTGCTGCTGCTGGCGCGGCAGCCGGCGCTGCACATCACCGACATCGATATCGACGGCAGCGCCTGCGCTCTGGCGGCGGAAAACGCCGCCGCCAATGGGCTGGCGGACCGCGTCGCCGTGCTGCGGGCCGATCTGCGGGATCGGGCGGCCCTGCCAAGAGCCGGGAGCTTCGATCTGTGCGTGGCCAACCCGCCCTATTTCCCGCCCCACACGGGCCGGGTGGCGGCGGGAAACCGGGGCACAGCCCGGTCCGAGACCGCCTGTACCTTTGACCAGCTGTGCGCTGCGGCAGCGTATCTGCTCCGCAGCGGCGGACGGTTCTGCCTGGTCCACCGGGCGGAACGGACGGCGGAGCTGATGGACATCCTGCGCCGCCACCGGCTGGAGCCGAAGGTGCTGCGCTTCGTACAGAAGGACGCGCAGACACCGCCGCGGCTGGTGCTGCTGTCCTGCCGCCGCCACGGTGGGACCGGACTGACGGTGCACACACCGCTGCTGCTGCAAACAGACGGCGGTGAAAGCGGCGAGCTACGCCGCATCTATTTCAAGGACAGGGGGTAATTCCCAATGGCAGGTATCCTGTATCTGGTGGCCACGCCCATCGGCAATCTGGGCGACTTCTCGCCCCGCGCCGCGGAGACACTGGCCCGGGCGGACTTCATCGCGGCGGAGGACACCCGCGTCAGCGTGAAGCTGCTGAACCATTTTGACATCAAAAAGCCGCTGGTCAGCTACCACGAGCACAACCGCGCTGCGGCGGGTCAGGCTATTCTGGAGCGTCTGCTCTCCGGCGAAACGTGCGCGCTGGTCACCGACGCCGGTACCCCGGCCATCAGCGATCCGGGACAGGAGCTGGTAGCGCTGTGCGCCGAAAACGGCGTGACGGTACAGGCCATTCCCGGCTGCTGCGCCGCCATCGCCGCCCTGGCCGTGTCCGGGCTGGACACCCGGCGCTTCACCTTCGAGGGCTTTCTGCCCTCCGGCAAAAAGGAGCGCCGCGCCGCCCTGGAGGAGCTGACCGGCGAGGCACGGACCATGGTGTTCCACGAGGCGCCCCACCGCCTGCGCCAAACCCTGGCCGACATGGCGGAACTGCTGGGCGACAGGCCCGCCGCCCTGTGCCGTGAGCTGACGAAGCTCCACGAGGACACGGTCCGCACCACACTTGCCCAGGCCGCGGCCTTCTACCGGGACAACGAGCCGCGTGGGGAGTATGTCCTGGTGGTAGCCGGCCGGGAGAAGCAGCACGCGCCGGCCCTGACGCTGGAGGAGGGCACAGCACGGGTGCTGGCCCTGCGGGACGGCGGCATGAAGCTGAAGGAGGCCGTGCGCCGGGTGGCGGACGACACCGGCCTGCCCCGCAACGCCCTGTACGACGCCGCGCTGAAGGCATAAGACGAAAAAACAGTGCCGCCCCCGTGGACGGCACTGTTTTTAATCTTGTTTTCAGGCCTTTTGCAGCTCGCGCCTGCACTTGGCGCAGATGTTCTTGCCGCGGAACGCGGATATATCCTTGTTGCCGTCGCAGAACACGCAGCCCACATGGGCGCGGCGCAGCACGATTCCGTCGCCCTCCACGCTGATCTCCATTGTCTCACGCTCGCCGATATCCAGCGCACGGCGCATTTCGATCGGGACCACGATGCGGCCAAGCTCATCGATGCGGCGGACAATACCGGTAGACTTCATATTCTCTCTCCCCCTCTATGCAGTAATGACAAAAGTCTCGCGGATTTTATACCCGTATTTTAACATATTCAACGAAGTATGTCAACAACAATTCGAAACGTGTCGAGAATTTTTGCAAATAACCGCACAGACCACCGCGTAGACTTCTCCCGTAAGGAGGTGCGCGATGTGGCGATGGGGATATTCTGGACGCTGATGGTAACGGTGTCTTTTGTATACGGTGCGGTCAGCGGCCGCCTGTCGGCGGTGACAGCGGCGGCACTGGAGGGCGCCTCCGCCGCGGTAGAGCTGGTACTGGCCATGGCCGGGGCGCTGTGCCTGTGGTCCGGTGTGCTGGAGCTGATGCGGCGCAGCGGCATGGCGGCGGGACTGAGCCGCCTGCTGCGCCCGGTCCTGCGGTGTCTGCTGCCCCGGGCAGGGCGGGACAAGGAGACGCTGGCCGCCCTCAGCGCCAACGTCAGCGCCAATCTGCTGGGGCTGGGCAACGCCGCCACACCGGCGGGTATACAGGCCGCCAAACGCATGGCGGCGGGCTACAGCGGCACTGCCAGCGATGAGCTGTGCCGGCTGGTGGTGCTGAACACCGCGTCTGTGCAGCTGCTGCCCTCCACCGTGGCCGCCCTGCGGGGCGGACTGGGCAGTGCCGCGCCGCTGGATATCCTGCCGGCGGTATGGCTGTCCTCTGCATTGTCGGTAACAGCGGGCCTGGCCTGTGCCCGGGTGCTGGGCCGGGTATGGAGGACGTGAAATGGAGCCGTTTTCCGCCTGGATACTGCCGCTGCTGCTGTCCGGTGCCGCCCTGTGGGGCACTCGTCGGCGGGTAGATGTCTACGACGCCCTTGTCGCCGGCGGGAAAAGCGGCCTGCAGGTGGCGGTGTCCATCCTACCGGTGCTGGCCGCCCTGCTGACGGCGGTGTATATGCTGCGGGCCTCCGGCGCGCTGGACGCCCTGACGGCCCTGCTCGCCCCAGCACTCACCGCGCTGGGTGTGCCGCCGGAGACAGCGCCGCTGCTGGTGATACGCCCGCTGTCCGGCTCCGGGGCATTGGCCGCCGGCGGCGACATCATGCGCCAATACGGGCCGGACAGCTACATCGGGCGTTGCGCCGCCGTGATGCTGGGCTGCACCGAGACAACATTCTACACCGTTGCCGTCTATTTCGGCGCGGCGGGGATCAAGCGGACGCGCTATACCATCCCCGCCGCCCTGACGGCGGACCTGGCCGCCTACCTGGCCGCGGCCTGGGCCGTCCGGCTGTTCTTCGGAACGTGAAAAAGCCACCCCTCGTGGGGTGGCTTTCTGCATTTTACATCTTCTCCGGCGCGGAGCAGCCGATCAGGGTCATGCCGTTTTTCAGCACGGCGCGGGCGGTGTCCGCCAGCTTCAGCCGTGCACGGAGCACAGCCTCGGGCTCGCCCTTGATGCGGCAGGCGTTGTAAAACTTGTGGAACGCGGCAGCCAGCTCGCCCAGATAACGGTTGATAAAGCTGGGGTCGTAGTCCCGGGCGGCCAACTGCACCACGGCAGGGTATTGGGCCAGCTGCTTGATGAGGGCCTTCTCCTCGTCGGCGGTCAGGACGGACAAATCAGCCTCCGCCGCGGCGGGAACGGTATATCCCTCCGCCGCCAGCGCCTTCACCAGCGTGCAGATACGGGCGTAGGCATACTGAACATAGTAGACCGGGTTCTCACTGTCCTCGCGGACGGCCAGACCCAGATCGAACTCCATCTGCGTCTCCGGCTTGGCATTGAAGAACCAGCGGCAGGCGTCCACGGGGATCTCGTCCAGCAGGTCGGTAAGGCTGATGGCCTTGCCGGTACGCTTGGACATACGGACGGTCTCGCCGTCGCGGACCAGCTTCACCAGCTGCATCAGCACGATGTCCAGCCGGTGCCGGCCATCCAGGCCCAGGGCATCCATGGCGCCCTTCAGCCGCGCCACATGACCATGGTGATCGGCGCCCCAGATGTTGATGACCTTGTCAAAGCCGCGGACGGCAAATTTGTTGCGGTGGTAGGCAATGTCGGCGGCGAAATAGGTGTAGAACCCGTTGGCGCGGCGCAGCACATCGTCCTTCAGACCCAGCTTTTCGATGGCCTCGTCGCTCTTGCCCTCCTGCCGCAGCTGCTGCGCCAGGATGTCGGCGGTCTTCAGCCACAGCGCGCCGTCCTTCTCATAGGTATAGCCCCTGTCCGTCA
>DJPP01000005.1:4534-4776 GCA_002438575.1 Oscillospiraceae bacterium UBA6409
AACCACTGGTCGTACTGAATACCGTAGCGGGCCAGATCGGCCTTCATCTTGGGGATGTTGACGCTGAGACCGAACTGGGCCAGAGCGTCATGGCGGGTCTTTTCGTCGCAGTCCAGATACTTGTCGCCTTCTTTTTCATAGAACGCCTGCGCCAGCTCGCGGATGTCATCGCCGTGGTAGCCGTCCTCGGGGAATTCCACCGCGTCCTCGCCCTTGATGATCTGGAAGTACCGGGCCTCCAG
>DJPP01000005.1:4870-5231 GCA_002438575.1 Oscillospiraceae bacterium UBA6409
GACTTTTGCAGCACGCTGGCCAGGGTGTCGCCCAGCACGCCGCCCCGGGCGTTGCCCATGTGCATGGGGCCGGTGGGGTTGGCGGAGACGAACTCCACCATATACTTCTTGCCGGCCAGCGTGTCGTTCTCGCCGTATCTCTCCCCGGCCGCCTCGATGCCGGAAACGGTATCGGCGAACCACTTGCCGCCCAGGCGGAAGTTCATAAAGCCGGGACCGGCGATCTCTACGGAGGTAAAATAGCTGTCCGCCAGCGTCATATGGTCGATGAGCGTCTGGGCCACCTGACGGGGGTTCATCTTCATGGCCTTGGCCGCCGCCAGACAGAAGGTGGTGGTATAGTCGCCGTTGGCGGTGTCCT
>DJPP01000007.1:0-125 GCA_002438575.1 Oscillospiraceae bacterium UBA6409
GACTTCGAGTTCCTCTTCCCCTTCGGCTGGGGCGAGCTGTGGGGCGTGGCCGACCGCACCGACTACGACCTGACCCAGCACCAGACCGTGTCCGGCAAGGACCTGACCTACTTCGACCCCGAGAC
>DJPP01000007.1:292-846 GCA_002438575.1 Oscillospiraceae bacterium UBA6409
CTGGCGCCCTACAAGGCCGCCATCCTGCCCCTGAGCAAGAAGCTCTCCGAGCCCGCCCGCAAGATCTACGAGGACCTGTCCAAGGAGTGGATGCTGGACTTCGACGAGACGGGCTCCATCGGCAAGCGCTACCGCCGCGAGGACGAGGTGGGCACGCCCTTCTGCATCACCGTGGACTTCGACACCGTGGGCGACGCCGAGCACGAGGGCGACAACTGCGTCACCGTCCGCGAGCGCGACACCATGGAGCAGGTGCGTATCCCCATCAGCGAGCTGAAGGCCTACCTGGCCGAGAAGCTGGCCTACTAAGCGCAAAAAAAGAAAGCCCCCCGGGCTTTCTTTTTTTGCTCACATATCCACGATCTGCAATTCGCTCTCGTCCACCTTCCGCAGGTCCTTCTTGTTCATCATGTCGTACATACAGGGCACCACGAACAGCGTCATCAGCGTGGCATACAGCAGTCCGCCGATGCAGACCACCGCGATGGGCTGCATCAGCGCCGTGCCGGCGTTTTTCGCCGTGGCGGTGACGATCAGGCCCAGTATCGTGGTCA
>DJPP01000007.1:940-10676 GCA_002438575.1 Oscillospiraceae bacterium UBA6409
TCCATGCCGGCCAGCCGCTGCTGGTTGATGTAGTCCACCAGCACGATACCGTTGTTGACGATGATGCCCACCAGCATCACAAAGCCGATCAGGCTGATGACCGACACCTCGATCCCCGCGATCAGCAGCGCCAGGAATCCGCCGGTAAAGGCCAGCGGGATAGTGAACATGACGATGAACGGCGACTTCAGCGACTGGAACTGGGCCACCATGATGAAGTACACCAGCACCACGCCCAGCAGCAGCATCAGCAGCAGCTGGCTCATGGCCTCCATGATCTGCTCGTTCTCGCCGTTGAATTCCACCGTGACGCCCTCCGGCAGCGTCAGACCGCTGACGGCCTGCTGCGCCGCGGAGGTCACATGGGTGACGTTGTAGCCGTCGGCGATGGCGGCGGTCACGGTGACGCACCGGCGCTGCTGGTCGCGGGAGATGGTGTTCATGGACACCGTCTCCGTCACGGTGGCCACATCGCCCAGCTTGAAGGTCTTGTCCTCCTCGCTGTCTCCGGTCAGCTGGCCCATGGCACCGCTGCCCGAGGCGCTCCCGGTCATGGCGGAGGACGCGCTGCTCTCCGCCGACAGCTCCAGCTCCAGCAGGTTCTCCCGCCTGATGACGCTGCCCTCCGCCGCGTCCACGGTCAGGTCCATGTCCTCGCTGTCCAGCGTCACATCCGATACGCTGGCGCTGCTCTGCAATGCCGCGGCGATCTGCATATACACCTGGGCCACGGTCATGCCCTTCTCCGCCGCCGCCTTCCGGTCGATGGTCACCTGCAATGCCGGGGCCGAGGCGTCCAGCCCGTCGCTGACCTCGCTGACGCCCTCCACCTGCTCCAGCCGCTTGGCGATGGTCTGTGCGCTGCTCTGTAGGTCCGCCATATCGCTGCCGAACACCTGCAGCGACACACCGCTGCCGGTCATGTAGCTCATCATGCTGCTCATCACGCCGCTGGCCGTCACCTCACAGGGCAGGTCGGCGCACAGCGCCTCGATGGCCCGGCCCGCGTCGGAGCCGAAGGTCCCCTCCGGCATGGTGATGTAGCCCTCCACGTCATAGCTGCCGCCGGAGGAGCCGCCCATGCTCAGACCGCCCATAGTGCCGCCGCCCATCATAAAGCCGGCGTCCTGCACGTTGTCCACGGTCATCACCCTCTCCAGCACCTCATCGGCCAGCCGTACCGCCTCCTCCCGGGAGGTGCCCTCCGGCATGGTGATGGTCAGGGACAGGTTGTTCATGTCCATCTCCGGCATGAAGGTAAAGCCGCGGCTGATAGCCGCGCCGGCACTGGTCACCAGCAGCACCAGCGACAGCAGCAGCACGCCGGCCTTGTGGTCCAGCGCGAAGGCGATGGCCCTCCGATAGGCGGGATAGACCTTGTCCAGCAGGCCCGGCTTCTGCACCATGGGGCGGCGCAGCATACCGCTGGCCATGGCCGGCACCAGCGTCAGCGCCACCAGCAGGCTGGCCAGCAGCGAATAGGTGATGGTCAGCGCCAGGTCGGTGAACAGCTGGCGGGTCAGGCCCTCCACGAACACGATAGGCGCGAACACGCACACGGTGGTCAGGGTCGAGGCCGTCACCGCCCCCAGCACCTGGCCCGCGCCGGACACCGCCGCCTGAATGATGGTGGCGCCCTTGGCCCGCAGGCGGTAGATATTCTCAATGACCACCACGGAGTTATCCACCAGCATACCCACCGACACGGCCAGACCGCTTAGGGAGATCATGTTGATGGTCACACCGGTAAAGTACATGAGCACGATGGCGAAGATCACGCTGACGGGGATCGACACCAGCGTGATGACCGTGGGCCGCCAATCCCGCAGGAACAGATACAGGATGACCACGGAGAACAGCGCGCCCCACAGCAGGGACGAGGTGATGGTCTCCACGATCAGGTAGATGTAGTCGCCCTGGTCCATCAGCGGCGCAAAGGACAGTCCCTCGTACTGGCCCTCCAGCTCCCCGAACCGGGCGCTGATGTTGTTGGACACCTCCGCCGTGGCGTAGTTGGACTGCTTGGTAAAGGTGATGAGGATACCGTTGTCGCCGTTGACCTTGGTGTACAGCTCTCCGGCGTTGTCCGTGACCACCACGGTGGCGATGTCGCCCAGGGTCACCGGCTCGATACCGTCCATGCCCAGGTCCAGCAGCACCATGTCCTCCAGCTCCTGGCGGGAGGACACGTTCTCGCCCACGGACACCATGTATTTCACGCCGCTGTCGTCCTCAATGTACCCGGCGGGCATGGCGAAATTCTGGGCCGTCAGCAGCTGGCTGACGGTGGAGATGGACAGCCTCCCGCCCACATCCGTCTGGTCGGCGATGGACGCGTACGCCTCGTTGATCTGGTCCATGCCGTCCTCGATCTGTGTCATGGCCTCATCCAGCTGTATCTGCGCCTCCGTCATCTGGGTAATGCCGTCGATCAGGGAGATGGTCAGGTCATAGACCTCACCGGTGACCTGCCGCTTCAGCGCGCCGCTTTCCAGGTCCTGCATCAGCTTATCCAGCGCCGCACGCAGCCGTTCCAGCGTCTTTTGCAGCTGCTCCAGCTCCTCCTGCCCGGGCACGGTGATGGGCAGGTCGCCCTCCCCCGGCTCGCCGGGATCCGGATCCGGGTCCGGCGTCGGGATCTGGTCCCGTGCCTCCTTCAGGTATGCGTACAGCTTATCCACCGCCTGGCCCGCCGCGCCGGCCGCGCCCGCCGCAATGGCCTCCTTGGCCTCGTCCAGCTGCGCCTGGCCCTTTTCCACCTGATCCTTGGCCTTCTGCAGATCCAGCTTCGTCTTGTTCAGCTCGGTACGCACCGCGTCCGCCAGCTTCTCCGACAGGGCCTGCAGCTTGGCCTCGTCCAGGATCACATGGGCCTCCCGGGTCACGGCGCCGCTGACCTCAATGCTGGCCACGCCGGACACGCCCTCCAGCTTGGGGGACAGCTCCTCGGTGACGAAATCGCTCAGCTCGTACACGTCCATGTCCTCCCGGGACACGGCGGCCACCATCACCGGCAGCATAGAGGGGTTGATCTTCAGCACATAGGGGGCGGAAACGGTGTCGTCCCAGCTGCCCTGCAATACGGAGATCTTCTGCTGGATGTCCACGCTGATGGTATCCATATTGGCGCCGTCCTCGAACTCCAGTATGACCATGGATACGCTGTCCTGGCTGGTGGAGGTGACGGTCTTGATCTTATCCAGCGTGGCCATGGACTGCTCCACCGGCTTGGTGATGGCCTGCTCGACGGACTCCGGACTGGCGCCGGGATCGGAGGTAACGATGATGACGTAGGGGAAATCCATGTTGGGCAGCAGGTCCGGCGTCATTTTCAGATACGCCACCACGCCCAGCACGATAATGCCCAGCACCGTCACAAAGATCGTCAGCGGTTTTTTCACGCTGAAGCCCGCCATATCCGTCACTCCTTCTTCCGCCCGCGGCGCCCATGCGCCCAGGATAAAAATTGCAATAATGTGTAAGTGTACCATCTCCGCCGCCGACTTGCAAGCGGAACGGCGCAGAATTCACGAAAGCGTTACAAATACAGGGTTTTTGCGGGAAAATAGTTCGGAGTTCGTAGGATCTCTTTACCTCATCTCAGCGCGCCGCCGCCCAACAGAAAACGCGGACGCTGCCGCGTCCGCGTTTTCCGTGTTAAGAGAGAAATAGGGAAGAGAATGGCAAAATCAGGGGGTATGCCGTCACAGCAGCGTGCACAGCAAGCACAGCTCGGAAGCCAGCCACACCGGCATCAGCATGGCGGTGACGCGGCACACGGGGTTGATGTTCCCCGTCAGCAGGCACACCAGCGTGAACGCCAGAATGACCGCGATCACAACAGCGGCGATCGCCTTTGCCGGGGAAGTCTTGGTTTTCGTGTTTGTCATAGGGAACAGCTCCTTTCTGTATGTTGCCCAAATCATACCACAAAGGTTGGTGCTTGTAAAATTGATTATTCTGCGGTACAATATAGATACAAACTATAATTCGGAGGGCCGCCCATGACCAACCAGGACATCGAGACCTTTTTCGCCGTGCTGGATCACGGCACCATGACCGCCGCCGCCGAGGCGCTGTTCATCACCCAGCCGTCCCTGTCCGCCCGGCTGAAGTCGCTGGAGGACCAGGTGGGTGCGCCCCTGTTCCACCGGGGCAAGGGCCAGCGCCGCATCACCCTGACGGACGCAGGCCAGCACTTTCTGCCCCTGGCCCGCCGGTGGCAGAACCTGCTCTCGGAGACGCAGACCTTCGCCGCCGCGGAAAAGCGGGAGTTCCTCCACGTCATCGCCGCCTACACCGCCAACCAGTACATCCTGCCCCCGGTGTACCAGCGCTTTCTGGAGCGCGAGCTTCCGGTGAACCTGTGGGTGGAGTCCATGCGGACGGACCAGGCGGTGTCCGCCGTAGCCAGGGGCGACGCGGACATGGCCATTGTGGACGGCGGACTGCACTACGATCTGCAAATCGAGGCCAAGCCCCTGTTCCGCGAGGGCTTCTTCCTGGCCGTCCCGGATAACATGACCCTGCCGGAGCCGGTGGATGCCACCGCCCTGCGCCCACAGGACGAGATACTGGTCTACGGCCAGCCGGAGATACTGCAATGGCACGACTACTGGTACGGCGTGGACGCCCGCCCCCTGCTGTACACCGACACGCCGCAGATCGCCGAGCGCCTGCCCTTCTGCGGCAAGCGCTGGAGCATCATCCCCGCCGCCGCGGCGGAGTACAGCCTCCAGGTCTACAACGTCCACATCTACCATCTGGCCCACCCGCCGGCGGAGCGCACCTTCTACCTGGTCACGCCCAAGGGCCGCGCCCTCTCCGCCGCCGCGGAGACGCTGCTGGAGGACCTGCGGGTACAGGTGCGGGATATGGAGGGCATCACCTGGTATTAAGCGGCAAAAGAGACACACCCCCCGGTGTGTCTCTTTCTGTCGTTTCGTGTCGAATTCTGTCATGTTACGTCGCATTCCGACCATTCAAGTCGTTTTATGACCATTCAAGTCTCTTTTTGACCATTCGCGTCGTTTTTCGTCTTTTCACGTCGTATGATGCCCTTTTGCGTCGTATTCCGTCGTTTGCCGTCGACCTGCGTCGTTCTTCGTCGCACGCAGACGTATTCCGTCGCTTCCCGTCGACCTCTGTCGCACACAGACGTATTCCGTCGCTTCCTGTCGCAATATGTCGAATACCGTCCCTATCCCCGCCGCAGCTGGCCCCGGATCAGCCGCGTCACCGCGTCTGCCAGCCACCCGATGGCCGGCAGGCGCTCCATGGCCTGTCCGTAGATACGCCGGGCGTCCGGCGCCTCCCGGTCGCTTCCGGTGAACAGACACACCGGCAGCACGCCCCGCAGCCGCAGGGCCGCGGCCTCCGCCGCCGTGTCGTCCACGCCGCGCTTCCCGGTGTAGGCCCATCCGCCCAGGCCGTTGGGTATCCGCTGGTCGTCGTTTGGGCTGGCGTCCGAGAGCACCAGCAGCAGCGACTGCTCGCTGCGCCGCTGCCGCAGCAGCCACCCCATGGCCCGCAGGGCCAGCCCGTCCCGGTTCCACCCCGCGGCCACATAGTCGAACACCCCCTCGTTCTGCTCCGGATGGTCATAGTCCCGCAGCACCCGCAGCACCGTGCAGCCGCTGACGGAGCAGAACGCCGTTACCCGCACGGGGATGCGGCACCGGCTCAGGCTCTCCGCGATGAGATACGCCTGGGTGGCCAGCTTCTCCTGCTGCCGGTTCTGTGAGGCCGATCCGTCCAGCAGCAGGTCCACGGACAGCTCTCCCGGCTCCTGCGGCGAACGGCGGGAGAACACTCGCTCGTCCCCCAGCGCCCCGGCGCGCCAGGCCAGATCCGGCCGCAGCTGTCCCGCGCGGTCCGTACCGCCCTCGTCCTCCGCCCGCAGCAGCAGCGTGTTCTGCAGCTTCTGCGTCAGCTGTGCGATGGCCAGCTTGTTTTCCACCAGATGCTCCTGATAATACGCCCGGTTCTTCTCCCGCTGCTGCCGGAAGTGCGCCGCGTCCCAGGCCGCCTCCGGCGCGGGCGCGCGGCCCACCGGTTCGCCGCGGGTAAAGTGCAGCCGGCAGTTCTTGTGCACGCCGGTGCACAGGGTGCGCTCCGCCTCACTGAGCTGCCCCGGCGTCAGCATGGACGCGCCGAAGCAGTCCTCCACATACCGCCGCAGGATCGGCTCCGGCGTCCGGCCCTGCAAAAAGCTGAACAGCGTCTGCTTCTGCAAGCCGCCGCTGCCGCCGGGCGCGTCGTGTGACAGCGCCCGCAGGGCGTTGGGCCGCACAAAGTGTACGCCGCCGCTTTTGTCCCGCCTCCGGCCTACCCACGCCGCCCACTGGCGGTCGTCAGCGGCCCGGCGCGCGCGGCGGAACCAGGTGTACAGCACCTTCTCCGTCCGCTGGATCAGCTGCGCCTCCGTGCTGTCCCCCGGCGCGGCCATGTCGTCCAGCAGCGGCGACAGGGCCGGGTCCTCCGGCTGTCCCAGCACGCGGCAGGCCCAGGCCCGGCGCACGGCGTCCCCGTTCATGCCCTCGGCCGCCGGCGTCTGGACCAGCAGCCGGCGGGCATAGTCCTGCCGCAGCGCCGGCAGCAGCGGCCGTTCCGCCGCGCCGCGGGCGAACACCGCCCCCTCCAGCACCAGGAAGAATATGTCCGTGTACAGCGCCTCCTGCACCGACCGGTGAAACTCGTTCAGCAGGGGCCGGAAGCGGTCAAAGTCGTAATACCGGCAGGCCAGGCCCAGCACCGTGTTGCCGTACAGCTCGGCGTCCCCCGCCCGGTCAAAGGTCAGCAGCTCCGGCTTGCGGGCATAGTCCCCCCAGCCGTTCCACACCTGATTTTCCGCCCGGCGCGTCTCTCTGTCCTGTCTGTCCATATCAGTCGAACAGCTTGTCCCGCGTGGCGTCCCTGGGCAGGCGCGCCCACACCGCGTCCGCCACCAGCTGGCGCTCGAAGGGCTCAAAGGCCTTGTTGATGATGCCCAGGGCCAGCGCCTGCCCGGAGGGTATCCCCTTCTCGATCAGGTGCAGGGCCGCCAGCAGTCCCCGCAGGTCCAGCGCCTTGGTGGATATCTCGCCGCTGTCGCACTTGGTCCGCAGGTCCCGGAACAGCGCCGTCAGCTGCTCGGCCCACGCCCGCTTCAGGGTGGGGAAGCTGCGCCGCAGCAGCTTCTGCAGATTTTCGTCGGAGATCACCGGCATATCCACCACCACGAAGCGGCTCACCAGCGCCTCGTTCAGCTCGCGGGTGCCGGCGTAGCCGTAGTTCATGGTGCCGATGAACCGCGCCGCGTCGTCCAGCTGTATGCGCTCATACCCCGGCACGTCGATGACGCGCCGGTGGTCCAGCGTGGCGTGCAGCACGGCCAGCGCCTCGTTCTTGGCCATGTTCACCTCGTCCAGCACGCCGAAGCCGCCCAGCCGCGCGCAGGCGCACACCGGTCCCTCCCGGAACACCACCTGCCCGTCCTTCAGCGTGTCCGCGCCGATCAGGGCCGCCGCGTCCACATTCACATACATGGACACGTCCCACACCGGCCGGCCGAACAGCGCCGCCAGATCCTCCGCCAGCACGTTCTTGCCGGTGGCCTTCGGCCCCGCCAGCAGCAGGTGCTCGCCGCACAGCAGTGCCGCCGCCGCGCTCTCCCATACCTCCCTGCCGTAGTAGAGATACTTCGGCACGGGCACGCGCTCCTGCGCCTCCGGCGTCAGGGGGTGGGCCTCACGGAAGCGGCGCACCTCATCCAGCAGGCCGCTGTCCACGCCCTCGTCCCGCAATTCCTTCCAGATATCCATAGACTCGCCTCATTTCATCTCCGGATGATGCCAAATTATACTCCCGCCGCCCGCTAAGTGTCCGCTAAGGATACGCGTTCCGCCCCCTTTGTCATATCCGCCCGCGCGCCGCCATATAGATAGAGCACAACGGCATGGGAGTGTTGCGTTATGCGAGACGATCTGGAGCAGCGGGCCAGAGAGCTGGCCCTGTACATGATAGAGAACCGGACCACCGTCCGCGCCGCCGCCAGGAAGTTCGGCGTCAGCAAATCCACCGTACACAAGGACCTGTCCGAGCGTCTGGCCCTGTGCGACCGGGCGCTGTACACGCAGGTAAAGGCCATACTGGACGAAAACCGTTCCCAGCGGCACATCCGCGGCGGAATGGCCACCCGGCGCAAGTATAAGGGGATATGAAAAAAGGGACGGCGCCGCCGTCCCTTTTCCCGTGCAAACCAAAACGGACACCCTTGCGGATGTCCGTTGCGTTTGGTCATTAGCCAATGTTGTTCAGCTTCAGCGTCAGCGCGCTCTTCTTGTGGGCCGCGTTGTTCTTGTGCAGCAGGCCCTTTGCAGCAGCCTTGTCGATCGCCTTGACCGCCACCTTGTAAGTGCCCTCGGCCTCGGTGCGATTGCCTTCAACGGCAGCAGCCTCGAACTTCTTGATAGCAGTCTTCAGTGCGGACTTATTGGCTTTGTTGCGAGCATTTCTCGTCTCTGCCACCAGAACACGCTTCTTAGCAGACTTGATATTCGGCAAACCAAACACCTCCCCGACTTGAATTTTTTGTGCAGCGAAAATATACACTTCCACGCAGGATGATATTTTAGCATCTTTGCCCGAAAAATGCAAGACTTTTTTGCAATTTCCGCGGCAGTTTTTGTATAAAAGCGATTTCACCGGCCATGCTACCCAAAAGCCACAATATTTTGTGTTCAGAAGGGAGCGTTGACCACTACTATGAACCTCTCCCGCACCGATCTGGCCGTGGAAACGGCGGAGGAGCTGTCCGCTGCCCGGGATATTTTCGCCCCCGGCACCGGCGTCGTCAGGTCCGAATGTCTCCTGTGCGGCTGCCCCGTCACCCGCATCCACGTCCGCACCCCGGCGGGTGCCCGGGCCATCGGCAAGCCCGAGGGCCGCTACGTCACCATCGACCTGCGCCCCACCCTGTCCCGTCAGGAGTCCCTGACCGGCCGGGCCGCCCTCTGCCTGTGCCGCGAGCTCCGCGCCCTGCTGCCGCCGCCATCGGAGGGCCCCGCCCTGGTGGTGGGTCTGGGCAACGACGCCATGACCCCCGATGCCGTGGGCGCGGCGGCGCTGAAGCACCTGCTGGTCACGCGGCACATGGTCCGTTCCATGCCCCGGCAGTTCGGCGTGCTGACGCCGGTGGCGGCCCTGGCCACCGGCGTGCTGGCCCGCACGGGGGTGGAGACGCTGG
The DNA here is from genome assembly GCA_002438575.1 of Oscillospiraceae bacterium UBA6409. GTDB lineage: Bacteria > Bacillota > Clostridia > Oscillospirales > Oscillospiraceae > Vescimonas. The sequence continues at coordinate 10,167 of DJPP01000007.1, forward strand.
AGCTGATCCGCGGCGCGGCGGACCGCCTGCGCCCCTCGGTGGTCGTCGCCATCGACGCGCTGGCCGCCCGCAGCCGCCACCGGCTGTGCGCCACCGTGCAGCTGGGGGACACGGGCCTGATCCCCGGCAGCGGCGTGGGCAACCACCGCAAGGCCGTCAACGCCCGGACGCTTGGCGTGCCGGTCATCGCCCTGGGCGTCCCCACGGTCATCGACGGCGCGGCCCTCTGCGGCGGCGAGGACGCCCCGCCCACCGGGCTGTTCGTCACGCCCCAGGACATCGACCGCCGCGTCCGTGAGCTGGGCCGGCTCATCGGCTACGGCGTCACCCTGGCGCTCCAGCCCGGCCTGACGCCGGAGGATGCAGCGGCCCTGCTGGGATAGCCCTTGCAAAATCCTCCCCGACGCGGTACAATAGGGCATCAAAACTTCGGAACGGGAGGTATCGCACATGGAATTCAATCCCCAGATACAGCTGGCCGGCCTGCTGGAATGGATGGCCGAGCAGATG
>DJPP01000018.1:0-1935 GCA_002438575.1 Oscillospiraceae bacterium UBA6409
GCGGCAAGGCAGTCGCCCAGAGCACCGCCGCGGGCGTTGCCCATGTGCATGGGGCCGGTGGGGTTCGCGGAGACGAACTCAACCATGCACTTTGCGCCGTGCCCGACGTCCACGCGGCCGTAATCCTTGCCCTCCGCGGCGATGTCCTTCAGCACGTCGCCGTACCAGCTCTTGCCGAGGCGGAAGTTGATGAAGCCGGGGCCGGCGACCTCGACGGAGTCGAACCATGTGCCCTCAAGCTCCATGTTCGCCGTGAGCGCTTCGGCGATTTTGCGCGGCGCCATGTGCAGCGCGCGGGCGCCGGTCATGGCGTGGTTTGCGGCATAGTCGCCGTTGGCGGTGTCCTTAGGGATCTCCACCGCCGGCTCCGCGGCGATGCCCGCCGGGAGCAGCCCTGCGGCTGCGGCCTTTTCGTATGCAGCCAGCGTCAGCTGCCGTACCTGCGCCTTGGCGCTTTCGATCATATTCATGCGTCCTTCTCCTCTTTTGTCAAAGTCAGTGCCAGGTGCAGGGCAGACAGCGCCTGCGTGCCCAGCAGCAGTGTATACGTCAATGTGATACGGCCCTCGCCCCTTCGGGACAGATGCCAGGATACCTCTTTTGTGTCCACGTGCAGCGTCAGCGCACCGCCGTCACCGCCGGCGATCTGCGTGACCGTTTGCCGCTGGGGATCCAGCAGCAGGCCGTAGCCGCCATCCTTGGACTCGGTGATGACCACGGCCCGACGCTGCTGCGTCTCCAGCCGCACCTCCGAGGCCACGGCACTGCCGTCCAGCTCGTTCTGCGCCGTATAGCGCAGGCGATAGCCATAGTCGGTCTTTTCCAGTGTTCCTGTGCCCCGGAAGGTCAATTCATCCACGCCGCCGGCGAAATCACTGTGGCTGCGGGCCAATACCTGTACCTTGTCCATGTCAGTACCTCTCGATATCCACGTGCTGTACCGCGCTCTCCAGCGGCCGCCGCAGGAACTGCCCCGCCAGCACACCGAAGTCCTCCGGCCGGTCGCTGGCATACAGCGTCAGGGTGCCGTGGTCACGTTGGGCCAGCGCACCCCGGTCTGACAGCGTCTGCCGCAGGGCCTGCGCCGCCGCCGCGCCGGAGTCGATGAGCGTCACGCCGGGGCCCATAATGTCCGCGATGACCTCCGTCAGCAGTGGATAGTGGGTACAACCCAAAATCAGAGTGTCTATCCCCGTGGCGCGCAGCGGCTCCAAATACTCCCGGGCCACCGTCTCGATGACCGGATCGCCGGGGCGGAAACGCCCGTTCTCCACCAGCGGCACAAACAGGGGGCAGGCCTTGACATACACTTGAATGGCGCCGTCCAGCGCCGCCAGACGGCGCTCATAGGCCCCGGAGCGCACGGATGCCGCCGTGGCGATCAGGCCCACCCGTTTATTCCGGGTAGCTGCCGCCGCCGCCGCGCAGGAGGGCTCCACCACACCGAGAACAGGGATATCGTTCTCCGCCGCCAGCACCGGCAGCGCGTTGGTGGACACGGTGCCGCAGGCCACCAGCAGCGCCTTCACATCAAAGCTCCGCAGGAAATGCACATCCTGCCGGGCGTAGCGCAGCAATATTTCCGCCGAGCGCCCGCCGTAGGGCACACGGGACGTGTCGCCGAAGTATATAATGTTCTCAGAGGGGAGGATGCTGCGTATCTCCCGCACGGCGGTCAATCCGCCGGAGCCGGAGTCGAACACCCCGATAGGCCGCTGATCCATATGCGCCCTCCTTTTTTCCTGCCGCCGCAGCGGCAGTGCATAGTTTAACTCATACATTGTACTATGTTTCCCCTATCGTTACAAGCTAAAAATTGGCGCACCTGTTCATTTTTTTCTGTGGCAATCCCTGCGGGAACGTGCTATAATCGTGGAAATGAAGTTCTGTCCGTGACGGAGGTGGTATGATGGAACTGAACATGACGGAAAAGCA
>DJPP01000018.1:2031-3076 GCA_002438575.1 Oscillospiraceae bacterium UBA6409
ATCAAGGAGTACGACCAGGTGGAGAGCCTGGTGTTCGCCCACTGCCTGGACCACGGCATGGCCCCGCTGACGGAGCTGTATCAGGGAGAGCTGATCCCCTCCCGCGCCTTTGCCGACGGCGGTATCCATGAGGCCATCATGGCCTATGAGGACGCCACGTTCTTTGAGATACTGGCCCAGGAGTTGGCCCTGCGGGACATGGACGATCCTCCCATCACACCGGAAAACTACGACGAGATCATGGCCCGGATGGAGACGTACTTAGGCGAGTTCGAGCAGCATGGCACCGACAACATCACCGTGGATATGGAAGAGTAAAATAGTCCCCCCGACAGTGTCGGGGGGATCATTTTATTCACGTTTTACCGGAACATATTCCTCATAGCGGAAGCGCAGACCGTTTTCCTCCATATCCGCCGAGCGCTTGTCCAGCCTCCATCCGGGATCGTGCTCCAGGTCTGGAAAAAAGGCGTCTGCGCCGCCGTCGGCGGCAATGCGCGTCACATAGACCCGATCGCACAGCGGCAGGAACTGCCGGTAAACGCTCTCGCCGCCGATAACCCAAGCGTCCTCATCCGCGGTCAGCAGCGCCTCCGCCGGAGAGTGAACGACCTCGGCCCTCTCCGCCGCAAAGTCCCGCTGCGCGGTGAGCACGATATTGCGCCGGTTCGGCAGGCCCCTCCCGCCCGGCAGGGACTTGAGCGTCCTGCGGCCCATGAGGACCGTATGTCCGGTGGTCAGCTCCTTGAACCGCTTGAGGTCGGCGGGCAGGCGGAACAGCAGGGCGTTGTCCCTGCCGATGCCCCACTTTTCGTCTACGGCAACGATGGCATACATGGCGTCCCCCTCCTTAAATGGCCACCGGGATCTTGTCCTCAAAGGGCTGGGGGTCGTACCCCTCCAGCGAGAAGCTGTCGCGGGTGAACCGGTAGAAATCCGTCACGGATCTGTCGATGATAAACGCAGGCGCGGGGCGCTCGTCCTTCTCCAGCAGCCTTTCGATAATGGGCACATGGCGGTCATAGATATGGGCGTCGGCGATAAC
>DJPP01000039.1:0-4955 GCA_002438575.1 Oscillospiraceae bacterium UBA6409
CGTAAACGGCCTCGGCGGTCTGGTGGACGGAGTCCAGCAGGACGTATTCATCGCTGCTGTGATAGTTCTCGCCGTCGGCGCCGAAGATGACGGCCGGCGCGCCCAAGCGGGTGCCCAGATAGTTGAAATCGCCGATGCTGGCGAAGTAGGAGATGGTGGGTTCTTTGCCGGTGACCTTGCGGATGGCGTCCAGCAGGGAGACGGTCATGGGGTCGTCCCGAGGAACGGTGTAGGGCATGAAGCCGCGGGAGCCCTCGGACGGCGCCTCGCGGAAGCAGATCTCGTACCGCCCGGTGATACCGGCGCGCTGCACGGCCTTTTCGATCCCACGGACGATGGTGTCCGGGCTCTCGCCCACCACGATGTGCCAGAACAGGCGGAGCACGGCGAAGTCCGGCACGCTGCACGCGCCGCCGTCGGCGCTGATGCCCACCACGCAGCAGGTACCTTTGCCCAGGTGCGGGTCCTCGATATAGTCCACCTGCTCCAGTGCCTGCGCCACCTTGGCGGCGTCCAGCAGGGCGCTGTGGCCCTTCTCCGGACTGGCTGCGTGGGCGGACTTTCCGTAGAAGCGGATCTCCAGACCGTAGCCGCCCCGGGCGCCCAGGCAGACGTCGGGGAAGGGCTTGCCGTCGAAGCCGGCGCTGGGCTCGGTGATGATGGAGAAGTCCACGTCGGAGAGATAGCCGTCCTCGATGAGCGCATTGGTGCCCAGACCGTAGGGCCCTTCCTCATCAGAGACCAGCGCCAGCTTGATCTTCCCGGCGAAGGTCTTGTGGGCGGCGGCGAAGCGGGCGGCCGTGACCATCAGTGCGGCGCAGCCGGATTTCATATCCAGCGCGCCCACGCCGTAGAGCCTGTCACCGTCCAGCTCGCCATAGGGGTCGCGGGTCCAGCCGCTGCACAGCTGCACGGTGTCCAGATGGCCGTTCAGGCAGATGACCGGACCGGGCTTGCCGCCGTCGATAACGGCGACGACGTTTTTGCCGTGGAAGCCGGTGACCTTCGCCTCGTGGTATTCGTGCAGCTGGGCGGGCAATCCCTGTCGGCACAGCCAATCCCTGGCGAAGGCCATGATCTCGTCTTCGTGGAAATATTCGCTCTTGATGGCCGTGAGCTGCTGCAAAAGCGCTGTGACCTCGGTTTTCTGTATCATCAGTATAATCATTCCTTTCTGTTGTGGGGGCAGGGGATATATCCTTTCATTATGCAATATAGCAGAGAGACGTTTAGCGCCTGTTGGCCGGGACGTTTTTCGCTCATTGCTCCACGTGCCGCAGCGCGCCGAAGTACCACGCGCCCAAACCGTCGGACACCACACCGGTCACGTCGCCGCGCAGGGCGTAGGCCTGCTGCTTCTCGTACAGCGGTATCACGTTGGCGGTGTCCAGCAGCAGCCACTCCGCGTCCTTCAGATAGGCGTCCCGCGCCTCGGCGGACGTGCTGGCCGCCGCCACCCGCATCAGGATGTCATAGGCGTTCATGTAGATCAGCGCGTAGTTCCGCGTGTCGCCGCTGCGCCACAGGTCCAGATAGGCCGACGCGTCGTTGTACAGCGCGTCCAGCTCCGTCAGCGCCAGGGTGAACGCGCCGCTGCTGAGCAGCTGCTGATACGTCTCCGCGTCCTCGCCCTGCAGGGTCACGTTCAATCCCAGCTTTTCCTGCCACGCCTTCTGTAGCTGTTGGGCCAGCGCCGTCTGCGCCGGCGTATTCCGGTACAGCAGCGTCACCGTCCCCAGGCTTATCAGCGCCTCCGGCCGCCGCAGGCCTGCCTGCGTCATCAGCTCCAGCGCCTGACTGCACCGGTCTGCGTAGGTCTCCGCCGCGCAGTCGATCACCGCGCCGTTGACCGTCCGGAATTCCCCGCCCTCGGCAGTGCGAATGCCGTGGGGCACCAGCCCCTCCGCGGCGGCATAGTCCGTGCCCAGAGCGCCGGCCGCCGCGTCCCGGTCGATGACCAGGCTCATGGCCTGCCGCAGCTCCGTCCGGTCCATGTTGGTGGCCATCTGGTTGATGAGCAGCACGCCCACGGTGCTGCCGCCGCCGTAGGTGCCGTCCTTTCCGGCCGCGCCGATGACCGCGTCAGCGGTGCCCGCGTCCTTGGCGGCCTCCGCCGCGCTCTTGAACCGGATCTCGATCCGGTCCGCGCGCACCTGCCGCGCGTTATAGTGGTCCTCCTGCTTCACCAGCGTGGCGAAGAGACTGTCGCTCCAGTCGCCGGTGCGGCGGTACGGTCCGTTGCCCACGAACCACGTCCGGCTGGCGCTCCAGCCCTCGCCGCCCTCCACGGCCTTCTGCTGTACCGGCATGGTGGACACCGCGGTGCACACCGCGTCCACAAAGTACGGGCACACCGTGCTCAGCGTCACCACGAGGGTGTGCTCGTCCTCGGCATATACGCCCAGCGCCTCCGGGTCGCCCGCGTGGGCGTCCTCATAGCCCGCCACCATGGACAGGATCTCCGCCTCCGGGCTGTCCGTCTCCGGCGATACCAGCCGCCGCCAGGCGTACACGAAATCCGCCGCCGTCACGTCGCTGCCGTCGGACCACTTGCCGTCGCTCCGCAGGCGGAACGTGTACGTCTGCGTGCCGTCCTCGTTGTCCGTGCAGTCGTAGGCGTGGGCCGCTGCGGGCACCGCGCCCTCCGCCGTCCAGCGGTACAGGTTGTCGAACAGGTGCAGCACCAGGGTGCGCTCCGCCGGCGTGGCGGCATAGGCCGGGTCCACCGTGGACACGCTGCCGGTCATCACCACCGACGCGGTGCTCTCGCCGCTGCCGCCGCTGCCGCAGCCGGCCAGCAGCGCCGCCGTCATACACAGGCACAGCAGCATGGCCGCGCCCCGCTTCCATCGTTTCATAGGACTTCCTCCGGGAATAGACTTTCCCCCATTATATATGCTTCTGCGCCAAAAGTAAAGCCGCCCTCCGGGCGGCCTCACTTTGTTTACAATTACTCCGCGATCAGCAGCTGGGCGATCTGCACGGCGTTGGTGGCCGCGCCCTTGCGTACCTGGTCGCCGCAGCACCAGATGTTCAGTCCGTTGTCGCTGGTCAGGTCGTCCCGGATACGGCCCACGAACACCAGGTCCTGGTCGCTGGTCTCCAGCGGCATGGGATAGCGCTTGTTGGCCAGGTCGTCCACCAGGCGGCAGCCGGGGGCGGCGGCGATCAGCTCCCGGGCGCGCTCCACGCTGATCTTCTCCTTGGTCCGCACCACGATGGACACGCTGTGGCTCCGTACCACGGGAACGCGGACGCAGGTGCAGCTGACCTTCAGCTCCGGCAGGTGCATGATCTTCCGTCCCTCGTTCTGCATCTTCATCTCCTCGGAGGTATAGCCCGCAAAGGCCTCTCCGCCGATCTGGGGGATGACGTTATAGGCGATCTGATACTGGAATACCTTGGGCTCCACGCTCTTGCCCTCCCGCAGCAGCTCCACCTCGTCCATCAGCTCGATGGGGCCGCCGGCGCCGGCGCCGGACACCGCCTGATAGCTGCTGGCCACGATGCTCTCGATGGGGCTGTCGTGGTTCAGGGCGTTGATGGCCACCAGCGAGACGATGGTGGTGCAGTTGGGGTTGGAGATGATGCCCTTGTGCTTCTTCACGTCCTCCGGATTGATCTCCGGCACGATCAGGGGCACGTCCGGGTCCATGCGGAAGGCGCTGGAGTTGTCCACAAACACCGCGCCCGCCTTGACGATGGCCGGGGCGAACTGCTTGGCGATGTCGTTCTCCGCCGCGCCCAGCACGATGTCCATGCCCTTGAAGGCCTCGTCACAGGCCAGCTCCACGGGGATGTCATGGCCCTTCCAGTGGACGGCCTGCCCCACGGATCGGGCCGACGCCAGCAGGTGCAGCTCCTCAATGGGGAAATCGCGCTCGGCCAGTACCTTCATCATCTCGCGGCCCACCGCGCCGGTGGCGCCCAGAATCGCAACTTTATACTGTTTCATAGTGATTACTCCTTTGATAATTTCATGTTCTTCGCCCATCGCTGCGGACTTTCCACGGAAATGGTAAAGCGATGGATCCTGTGTTCAGACGAGGCGCAGCGGCGCAGGCGTACTTTGTGTACGGCAAGCCGCTGCAACGAAGTATAAACGCAGGAGACACGCTTTACTTCACAAAGCTGTTGTACAGCACCCGGATAGCCTTCTCAAAGTCGGCGCTGTCCACGCCCACGATGATATTCAGCTCCTCCGGCCCCTGGGTGATCATGCGGATATTGATGCCGTTTTCACCCAGCTTGGCGAAGATCTTGCCGGAGGAACCGGGCTGGAAGGCCATCTTCCGGCCCACGGCCGCCACCACGGCCATGCCGTCGGTAACGTGCAGGCTGTCGGGCTTGATCTCCTTCTCCATGTCGCCCAGCGCCTGGTACAGATACGGCGCGGCCTTGCCTGTCTCCACCACCAGCGATACCGAGTCGATACCGGAGGGGATGTACTCCACGTTGATGTGATAGCGCTCCAGAATTTCCAGCACCCGGCGGATAACACCCAGCTCCGAGGACATTCCGTTCTTGGTCATGGTGATGACGGAAAAGCCCTTCTTTCCGGCGATGCCGGTGATCATGCTGCTCTCCTGCAGCTCCGCCTCCGTGTCGTCGAAGGTCTCCCGTATCATGGTGCCCGGGTGCTCCGGCTGGTTGGTGTTGCGGATGTTCAGGGGAATGTTCTTCTCCCGTACCGGGGAGACGGTGCCCTCGTGCAGCACCTGCGCGCCGATATAGCTCAGCTCGCGCAGCTCGGCGTAGGTGATGCGCTCGATGGGCCGCGGATCGGGCACGATCTTGGGGTCGGCCATCAGAAAGCCGGACACGTCTGTCCAGTTCTCATACACGTCGGCGTCCAGTGCCGCCGCCGCCAGCGCACCGGTGATGTCGCTGCCGCCCCGGCTGAAGGTGTGGATGCTGCCGTCCGGCAGCACGCCGTAGAAGCCGGGGATGACCAC
>DJPP01000039.1:4983-9134 GCA_002438575.1 Oscillospiraceae bacterium UBA6409
TCCGCCCGCTGGCCGCGTGGGCCAGCGCCTGATAGCTGGCCTCCTGGTCCACCGTGCCGTCCATGCGGAAGTGCAGCCACAGGCTGCTGTCCAGAAAGTCGAAGCCCAGGCAGTCGGCCATGATCCGGGCGGCGAAATATTCGCCCCGGCTCACCAGCTCGTCGGCGGAGATGCCCTTGTCCATCTTGGCGCGCAGGGCGTCAAACTCCGCCTCCAGCGGTGTGGACAGCCCCAGCTCGTCCCGGATCTCCAGATACCGGCTGCGTACCATATCAAATATACCGTCGCAGCTGACGCCGTACTGCAGGTGGGCGTGGCACAGATACAGCAGGTCCGTGATCTTGTGGTCGTCCTTGAACCGCTTTCCGGCGGCGCTGACCACCACCACCCGGCGGGCGGGGTCCGCCTCCACGATGGAGCGTACTTTTTCCAGCTGGTGGGCGTCCGCCATGGACGACCCGCCGAATTTCAACACTTTTAACATAGTCCTTGCCTCTTTCGCTTTGGTTATTGTGTGCAGGTTTTTTATGCGCGACAAAAAAATATTTTCTGTCCACGAGAGAAAAACACTTGCTTTTTTGATGGGGACAGTGTATCATAGCCTTATCAGAAATGCAAGACCCAATTTCAAAAGTTTTTCCGGAGGCTTTTTTACCATGATCTACCACAGCACAAGAAACGAGCAGCTCACCGCTTCCTCCACCCACGCGGTGCTCCAGGGCATCGCCCCGGACGGCGGCCTGTACATCTGTGACCCGGCGGCCCTGCGCTTCGACTGGCGCGCCGCCCTGGAAAAGGACACCCTCTCCATGGCGGCGGATATCCTCCACGCCCTGCTGCCGGACTTTCAGGACATGGACCGGCTGGTCCGCGACAGCTACGCCGGCAAGTTCCCCACGTCCGACCTGACGCCCCTGACCCCCGTGGCGGATAAATATGTGCTGGAGCTGTACCACGGTCCCACCTCCGCCTTCAAGGATGTGGCCCTCAGCGTCCTGCCCCGCCTTATCGTGGCGGCGGCCAAGGCCGAGGGCATGACGGGCGACGTGGTCATCCTCACCGCCACCTCCGGCGACACCGGCAAGGCGGCCATGGAGGGCTTCCACGACGTGCCCGGCACCCGCATCACCGTGTTCTACCCCTACGGCGGCGTCTCCGCCGTCCAGCAGGCCCAGATGGCCACCCAGGAGGGCGCCAACGTCCGCGTCTGCGCCGTCCGCGGCAACTTCGACGATGCCCAGACCGGCGTGAAGGACATCTTCGCCGCCTGCAAGGACAAGGACCTCCACGGCGCCATGCTCTCCTCCGCCAACTCCATCAATATCGGCCGTCTGGCCCCCCAGGTGGTCTATTACTTCCGCGCCTACGGCGATCTGGTGAAGTCCGGCCGCATCCGGCTGGGCGACGTGGTGGACTACACCGTCCCCACCGGCAACTTCGGCGACATTCTGGCCGGCTACTTCGCCAGGCAGATGGGCCTGCCTGTGGGCCGCCTGATCTGCGCCAGCAACGCCAACGACGTCCTCACCGAGTTCCTGACCACCGGCCGCTACGACAAGCGCCGCCCCTTCTACAAGACCACCTCCCCCTCCATGGACATCCTGGTGTCCAGCAATCTCGAGCGCCTGCTCTATCTGGTCAGCGGCGATGCCAGCTGCGTGGAGCGCCTGATGCGTGAGCTGAACACCCAGGGCTGGTATCAGGTCAGCGGCTGGATGCTGGAGCAGCTCCGCGCCGTCTTCGGCTGCGGCTGCTGCGACGATGCCGGCGCGGCGGAGGTCATCGGCCGGGTGTGGCGCGAGCACAAATACCTCTGCGACCCCCACACCGCCGTGGCCTGGGCCGTAGCGGAGAAGCACACCCGCGAGGGCGTCCCCATGGTGGTCCTGTCCACCGCCTCGCCCTATAAGTTCCCCGCCGCCGTGCTGCACGCCCTGGGCGAGGCGTCCGGTGACAACGAGTTTGCCATGATGGAGCAGCTCCACGCCCTCACCGGCACGGACATCCCCAAAAACCTCCGCGGCCTGGAGGGCCGTCCCGTTCTCCACACCGACGTCATCGACAAGGACGCCATGCTGGACTATGTGCTGTCCGACGTGCTGAAATAAAAGAAAGGAACCGTTCCCTATGAATATCGTTTGTTTGGACATGGAGGGCGTCCTCGTCCCCGAGATCTGGATCGCCTTTGCCGAGGAAAGCGGCATCCCCGAGCTGCGCCGCACCACCCGCGACGAGCCGGACTATGACAAGCTCATGCGCTGGCGTATCGACCTGCTGCGGCAGCGCGGCCTGAAGCTCAGCGCCATTCAGGAGACCATCTCCCGCATCGACCCCCTGCCCGGCGCCAAGGACTTCCTGGACGCGCTGCGTAAGGATACCCAGGTGGTCATCCTCAGCGACACCTTCGACCAGTTCGCCATGCCCCTCATGGCCAAGCTGGGCTATCCCACCCTGCTGTGCAACACCCTCGAGGTGGACGGCGAGGGCTATATCACCCGCCACCTCATGCGCTGTGAACACTCCAAGCTCACCACCGTCAAGGCCCTTCAGTCCATCGGCTACGACACCATCGCCAGCGGCGACAGCTATAACGACCTGGAGATGATCCTCCACAGCAAGGCCGGCTTCCTCTTCCGCGGTCCCGACAAGATCAAGCAGGACTACCCCGACCTGCCCGCCTTCGAGGACTACGGCGACCTGCTGGCCGCCATCCGCGCCGCCCTGTAACAGCGGTGCTGCGGTGAAAGACAAAGACAAAGCAAAAACCGGCGCCCCCCGGCGCCGGTTTTTGCTTTGTGAAAGGAGTGGTAAGATCACACCTGGACGCGGTTCTCGCGGGTCCAGCTGGTGATGTCCAGATGGGGATAGCGGCGGCGCAGCTCGTCCAGCTTGCCTTCGGTGTCGCCCAGTGCGGCGATGCTGTTGATGGTCGCCACATCGGCGGCGTTCATGGCGTGTGCCTCATCGGCGCCGCAGGACGCGCAGTGATAGCGCTTGGTCGCCTCGGAAAACGTAACATCGGTGCTGCCGCAGACGGCGCAGCGGGTGATCTTGGATACGATAGCCATAATGTATTACCTCCATATTCTTGTTTCGTTTCGTTGTCCTTATACTACCACAAAAGTTTTCAGTTGTAAAACGCATAATTGTATTTGCAAGTATGAGAAAAAGTATGATATAATAGCGACAGCGACTGTACAGGAGGTCCCGTCATGAGCGTATCCAAATACCAGATGTTCCTCAAGACCGTGGAGTGCGGCAGCTTCTCCCGGGCGGCGGAGGAACTGAACTTCACCCAGTCCGGCGTCAGCCACGCCGTCCAGGCGCTGGAGGACGAGCTGGGCATCACGCTGCTCAGCCGCAACCGCGGCGGCGTGGTGCTGACGGCCGACGGCCGCGCGCTGCTGCCCCGGGTCGAGGCCCTCTGCGCCGCCCACCATGCCCTCATGCAGTCCGCGGCGGACCTGAAGGGCCTGGACGCCGGCCTGGTCAAGGTGGCCACCTTCTCCAGCGTCTCCGCCCAGTGGCTCCCCTCCATCCTCAAAAGCTTCGGCGACGTCTACCCCAACATCGAGTTCGAGGTGGTGGACGCCGATTTCTACGGCCAGACCGAGGAGTGGATCCTCCAGGGCAAGGTGGACTGCGGCTTCCTGCGCCTGCCCTCAGCAAAATCCCTCTGCGCCCACCCCCTGTACCGGGATGAGCTGCTGGTGGTCGTTCCCTGCGGCCACCCGCTGGCAGACGCGGCGGCCTTCCCCCTGCCGGCCCTGTCCGCCGAGCCCTTCATCCGGCTGGAGGAGGGCCGCGACTACGAGCTCACCGCCGCCCTGGACGCCATGGGCGTCCACCCCAACGTGAAATATACCGCCCGCGAGGACCGCACCATCCTGGCCATGGTGTCCAAGGGCCTGGGCATCAGCCTCCTGCCGGAGCTGATGGTCCGCCATAGTCCCTACCCCGTGGCCGCCTGCCACGCCCCCGAGCGCTTCTACCGCAATATTGGCATCGCCGTCAAGGATGAAAAGGCTCAGTCCGCCTCCACCCGCCGCTTCGTGGACTACGTCCGCCGCTGGGTGGCCGAAAACGGCGAGGACTGACCCCCCAAGCCTTCCCCCCGAGGGCGCCCCTCTCAAGCCTTCCCCCTGGGGGGA
>DJPP01000086.1:0-290 GCA_002438575.1 Oscillospiraceae bacterium UBA6409
CTGTTCCTGGGCTGCCTGGTGGGCGCGCTGCTGTACACCCAGTTCGCTCCCTGGGATACCATCGTCGCCCTGGTGGGCGCCGATTACGGTATCGTCTCCGTGCTGGCTGACAGCTACAACATGGGCATTATTGTGTTCCTGGTCACCCTGGGCATCATGGTGGACCTGATGAACAAGGGCGGCGGCTCCGAGGCCTTCGGCCGCTGGGCCAAGAAGACCGTGCACACCCGTGCCGGCGCACAGCTGCTGACCATGCTGCTGGGCGTGCTGATCTTCGTGGACGACTACTT
>DJPP01000086.1:460-2954 GCA_002438575.1 Oscillospiraceae bacterium UBA6409
TTGAGCTGTTCCTGAAGCAGATCCCCTGGAACTACTACTGCCTGCTGACCCTGCTGATGATCATCATCATCTCTGTGCTGAACATCGACTACGGTCCCATGCTGACCCACGAGTACAACGCTCAGGTCAAGGACGACCTGTTCACCACTCCCGAGCGCCCCTTCGCCGGCGACGATGAGTACGAGACCGGCTCCAAGGGCAAGTCCTCCGTGCTGGATCTGCTGGTGCCCGTGATCGTTCTGATCGCTGTCTGCATCGTCTCTCTGGTCTACTCCGGCGGTTACTTCGATGGCGGCATGACCTTCATGGAGGCCTTCTCCGGCGCCGATGCCGGTGTGGCGCTGGCTATCGGCGGTCTGATCGGCTGCGTGTTCACGTTCATCTACTTCTGGCTGCGCGGCGCCATCGGCTTTGAGAAGTCCTTTGAGTCCGTGCCCCAGGGCTTTATCCAGATGATCGCCCCCATCCTGATCCTGACCTTCGCCTGGACCCTGTGCTCCTTCACCCGTTACGCCATGTACTCCGCTGACTTCGTCAGCAACGCCATGGCCAACGTGGGCGACCTGCGTATGTTCCTGCCCGCCATCATCTTCATCATCGGCGCGGCTATCGGCTTCGCTACCGGTACCTCCTGGGGCACCATCGGCATCATGGCTCCCATCGTTGTCTCCGTGTTCAACTACGACGTGGAGCCCGTGCTGTGCACCATCGGTCTGGCGGCTGCCTGCTCCGGCGGCGTTATGGGCGACCACTGCTCCCCCATCTCCGACACCACCATCATGGCTTCCGCCGGTGCCCACTGCTACCACCTGAACCACGTGTTCACGCAGCTGCCCTACGCGCTGACCGTGGCCGCAGTGTCCTTCGTCAGCTTCATCCTGGCCGGCCTGATCCAGAGCGTGTTTGTCAACCTGCTGATCGCTGTTGCCCTGATGGTCGCGACCCTGCTGGTCATCCGCGCTATCGTCAGCAAGAAGCACGCCGGTATCTTCGCCGAAATGGCCGAGGCCGACAAGGCGCTTGCCAAGTAAGTACATACTCCAGCAAAAAAGAGACCGCTTCGGCGGTCTCTTTTTTGCGTGCAGGGCAGGGGAGGGCGCCTCGCATCGGCGGCGGGCGGTAAAAACCGTCCCTGCCGCGGGAATTTTGCGAAAAGATGTGACAAACCGCAGCGGATGTGATACAATACCTCTATTGAGTATATAGGAGGTGTCGCTGTGCGGCAGTATCCCCAATTAGAGATCGATCTTTCCCTGCTGCAAAGCAACGCCCGGGCGGTGATCTCCCGCTGCAATGCCGCGGGGATCCGTGTCTGCGGCGTTATCAAGGGCGCGGACGGCCTGCCGGAGGTGGCCCGGGCCCTGCGCGCCGTCGGCGCCGCAGAGCTGGGCACCAGCCGCCTGGAGCAGGTGGCCAAGTGCCGTGCCGCCGGCGTGCCCGGTCCCTGGCTCCTGATCCGTATCCCCGGCCTGACGGAGCTGCCGGACGTGGTTGCCCTGTGCGACACCTCCCTGCAGAGCGAGTGGGCCACCCTGCTGGCGCTGGAGGAGGAGTGCCTTCGCCAGAACAGGACCCACCGCGTCATCGTGATGACCGATCTGGGCGACCTGCGTGAGGGCTTCTGGGACAAGGATGAGCTGGTGGACGTCTGCCAGCGGGTGGAGCAGGACCTGCCCCATGTACACCTGGCCGGTATCGGTGTTAATCTGTCCTGCTACGGCTCCACCAAGCCCACCCCGGACAAGATGAACGAGCTGGTCACTTTGGCCCGTCGGGTGGAGGCGCGTATCGGCCGTCCGCTGGAGATCGTCTCCGGCGGCGCGACCAGCTCCTTTACGCTGGTCCACTGGGGTACCATGCCCGCCGGCATCAACCACCTCCGTATCGGCGAGGGGATCCTGCTGGGCAAGGATTTGCAGGTGGACTGGGGTATCCGCGACATGGATTACCTCCGCATGGACACCTTTACCCTCCGGGCTGAGGTGGTGGAGGTCAAGGACAAGCCCACCTACCCCATCGGCGAGCTGGCCATCGATGCCTTCGGCCGCAAGCCTGTCTATGTGGACCGCGGCGTCCGACGCCGCGCGCTCCTGGCCCTGGGTCGGGCCGATGTGGGCGACCTGGAGAGCCTGCTACCCCGCGAACCGGGGCTGACAGTCATCGGCGGATCCTCCGACCACTGCATCGTGGATGTGGAGGACTGCCCCCGCCGTCTGCAAGTGGGCGATATCGTGGAATTCTCGCTGTGCTACAGCCATATGCTGTACGCCACATCGCGGAGCGATATGCGGCTTCTATTCAAACATCAACAGGAGGAGTAAGAAATGGGAGATTTCGGGATTTTGATCATCGGCGTCGTGGACACGTTTTTCGCCTTTTTTGTGGTGGCGCCCATGATGCTGCAGGCGGCCAGCCTGTTCGGCGTACAGAAGCAGTTTGCCAAGGCCATGGTCCAGGAGGGCGTCGTCAAGCAGGAGGACGTGGACCGCATCCA
>DJPP01000131.1:0-5270 GCA_002438575.1 Oscillospiraceae bacterium UBA6409
CCGTCGGTGATGTTGCTGCGCTTGCGCAGACCGGCAGTATCGGTAAAGATAAACTTGCCGTAGGCGTTGTCCACCGGGGTGTCAATGGCATCCCGGGTGGTGCCGGCCTCATTGGCCACGATCATGCGGTTCTCGCCCAGGATGCGGTTGGTCAGGCTGGACTTGCCCACATTGGGCCGCCCGCACACGGTGATCATCGCGGTTTTTGTGATGTTCATAGGTGATCCTCAGCTTTCTTTCGTTTGAGCAATTTTCGTGTATCGTTATTTCCGTTCCAGGCCCAGCACGGACATGATGGCCTCCTCGCGCGAACGCATCTGCGCCTTCATGGGGCCCTCGTCCAGGTGGTCGTAGCCCAGCAGGTGCAGCACGGAGTGCACCGCCAGATAGGCCAGCTCCCGGCGGTTGGCGTGGCCGTATTCCTTCGCCTGCGCCTTCACGCGCTCCAGGGAGATGACCATGTCCCCCAGGGGCACATAGCCGGTGCCGGGGTCGGCGTCCTCCGCGCCGGGCAGCTCACCGGGGGTCAGTTCAAATTCGGGAAAGCTCAGCACGTCGGTGGGACGGTCCACCCCGCGCATTTCCAGGTTGATGGCGTGGATGCCCGCGTCGCCGGTGACCAGCACGTCCACCTCGCAGGGGAAGTCCACCCCCTGCTCGGTCAGCGCCGTGCGGATGACCCGGCGGAGAAAGCTGCGTGTGCCCTCGCTGACACCGGGGACATCGGCGGTCACCGGGATATAGTGTCGTTTCATTTCTTTTTCTCCTCAAATTTGGCGTAGGCCTCGATGATGCGCTGCACCATCACATGGCGCACCACGTCCTCCTTGGTGAGCCTGCATATGGCCACGCCCTCCACGTCCCGCAGCACCTTCATGGCCTCCTTCAGACCGCTGACCTTGTCGCTGGGCAGGTCGATCTGGGTCACGTCGCCGGTGATGACCACCTTGGAGCCGAAGCCCATGCGGGTGAGAAACATCTTCATCTGCTCGCGGCTGGTGTTCTGGGCCTCGTCCAGAATGATAAAGCTGTCGTCCAGCGTCCGCCCGCGCATATAGGCCAGGGGCGCCACCTCGATGTTGCCGCGCTCCAGATACTTCTGGTATGTCTCCGCCCCCAGCATATCGAACAGGGCGTCGTACAGCGGGCGCAGATAGGGGTCCACCTTCGACTGCAGATCGCCGGGCAGGAAGCCCAGCCGTTCGCCGGCCTCCACCGCCGGACGGGTGAGGATGATGCGGTTCACCTGCTTGTCCCGGAAGGCGGCCACCGCCGCCGCCACCGCCAGGTACGTCTTGCCGGTGCCGGCAGGGCCCACGCCGATGGTGACGGTCTGCTTCAGGATGGCGTTGACGTACTCCTTCTGGCCGATGGTCTTGGGCTTGACGGGCCTGCCCTTACTGGTGATGCAGATCACGTCCTGGGTCAGCTCGCTGATGCGCTCGGCCTGACCGGAGCGCACCAGCCCGATGACGTAGCGCACGTGCTGGTCGGTGATGGTTTCCCCCTTATTGGAAAGGGTCAGCAGCGCCTGCACGGCCTTCACCGCCAGCATCACGTTTTCCGGCTCGCCGGACACCACGATCTCGCCGCCGCGGTTCACCGCCTGCACCTGAAATTCCGCCTCCAGGAGCCGGATATTCTCGTCGAAGGAGCCGAAAAGATTGACGGCCTCCTCCATGCGTTCAATACCGATACGTTGTTCCATATTCCGGGTTTACCTCCCTGTATCGCTCGTTATCGTCAGCGGCGCGTCCACGCCGATCTGTTCCTCGCACTCCGCCCGCAGCGTCACCATAAGATACGCGCCCTGCCGCCGGGCGGATACGTCCGTTTTCAGGATGCCGCCGTCGTCCCCGATGGTCTGCCGCAGCTGCGCCAGCAGCTGGCGCTCGCCCTCGGCGCGGGCCTCGTCCTCCGGCCGCTGCCCGTCGTACACCGCGGGCTCCGTCACCGTCTCCGTTACCAGCGTTATCGGCAGGCGCAGCCCGAAGGGCAGCTGCACCCCGCGGTATCGTATTATTTTATCACAGTTTTCCCGGCCCTGCAATATGCTGTCCCCCGCAGGCAGCGCAATTCGGCTCCGCCCGAGGTCCAGCGCGGTATGGGTGCGGGTCTTTACGGGCTCCGCGCCGTCCTTCAGCACCGTCTCCAGGGGCACGGGCACCGTCCACTCGTACCATGTCCGCGCCCAGATCCGCCCGGTGGCCCGCATATACCGACAGCCCCGGGGCGAGTCCGCCACCCCGGACAGCAGCACCTGCCCCGCCTGCACCGTTTCGCCCACCGCCGCGCAGGTCACGCCGTCCAGCGCCTCGATCCTCGTGATGAGCCCGTCCCTGGCCGCCACGATGTTCTGCACATCGCTGTCCCGGTACAGATGCGGCGGGCGGACGCGCTCCACCACCTGCACATGGGCGGTGCAGCCCTTGACGTTCACCGCCAGATACACCACGTCCGGCAGCAGCGGCAGCACCCGGTTCCGCAGGTCGTCCTGATCCAGACCCACGCCCCGCGTGCCCACGCGCACGCCGCAGCGCTCCAGCGCCTGCAGCACGCTTTCCGTGGGAACGGTGTCGTTGCCCGTGACCTCAAAGTCCCAGATGAAGGCGCTGCCCACCGCCAGCAGCAGCGGCAGCACCAGCGCCGCCGCCAGCAGCACATACCGGTGCCTGCACCGCCGCCACAGCTCCGGCGCGCCGGACCTGCGGCAGACAGTCACCTGCGCGCCGGTGTCCGCCGTCACCTCGGCCAGACGCCGCACACCGGACAGGGTGGTGGTCACGCGGAAGGATGTCTCCGTCAGCCAGGTCAGGTCCCAGAAGGGGATGCCGTGGGCGGCGCACAGGTTCACCACGCGCTCCGGCGCGGCGCAGGTCACCTCGGCCACCGCCTGACCGCGGAGATAATTCACTGCTTTACGGTACACGGCGATCCCCCTTATTCCACCAGATCGATACCGGATATTTTCCCCGTGATCCGCAGCTCCTGCTCCGTCATCACCAGCAGCTGCAGACCCTGACCCCGGACGCGGACCACCACGCCGCCCCCGTTGACGTCCACCGCCTCAGTGGTGTAGGCCAGCACGCCCCGGTGCCGGTCCATGTACAGCTCCCGGTTGCCCAGCAGCTCGATCCGGGCCACGCCGGCGGCGATGTTCACCGGCAGCTCCAGACGCTCCAGCGCCTCCTGGCCCACCTGGGCCAGCTTTCTTTTCAGCCCCGCCACACCGTCACCTCCCTGCGGATGATACAGAACGCTATGCGCGGACGCGCCGGAACTTGCCTGTCCGGGGCGGGGTATTTCCCGGCGGCGGCACGCATAGGCTATGGACCGGTGATGGTGATGATAAAGCGCGTGTTGGCGGCCCTGGGCAGCGGGGCGCTGGCGGTACTGCTGCTGCGGCAGGCGGAGACGGCGGCTCAGGCGGTGCGGGACGGCATACAGCTGTGTCTTGCGTCGGTGGTGCCGGCGCTGTTCCCGTTTTTCGCCGTCTCGTCCCTGCTGGTGGCGCTGGGGGCGGCGGAGGCGGCGGGCCGGGTGCTGGCCCGCCCCTTCGGCCGGCTGTTCCGCTGCGGCGGCGCGGGGTGCGCCGCCCTGCTGCTGGGGCTGGTAGGCGGCTATCCCGTGGGGGCGCGGACGGCGGCGGAGCTGGTGCGCCGGGGCGAGCTGTCCCCCGCCGAGGGGGCGCGGCTGCTGACGTTCTGCAACAATGCCGGTCCGGCCTTTGCCATCGGCGTGGCGGGGGTATCGGTATTCGGCAGCGCCCGGACGGGGGCATGGCTGTATCTGCTGCACTGCGCCGCCGCGCTGCTGACGGGTCTGCTGTTCTGCCGCCGCCCGCTGCCCGTCACCGCCATGCCGAAACGGCCTGTGCCGCCGCGGACCGGACTGACGGGGCAGTTTCTCCGGGCGGTGGAGGGGGCGGTATCCGCCATGGCCCGGGTATGCGGGTTCGTGGTATTCTTTCTGGTGCTGCTTCGTCTGGCAGAGGGGCTGATCGGCCCCCTGCCGCCGGCGGCGGCAGGGGTGTTGGAGCTGACCAACGGCATCCTGCGCCTGACGCCGGACCGCCGGGGCTTCGTCACCGCGGCGGCGCTGCTGGGCTGGGGCGGGCTCAGCGTCCACTGCCAGACAGCGGCGGTGACGGCGGGCAGCGGCATCTCCCTGCGGCTGTATGTGCCGGCCAAGGCGGTGCAGGCGGCGCTGTCAGCGGGACTGGCGGCGCTGCTGGCGCCGTATCTGCCGGCATAGGGCACCACGAGGGACCCTCCTGCGTAGAATGAGCACGGAGAGAAGTCTCCCATCATTCCCGACAGGAGGTCACATAGGATATGAGCATTACGCTCCGTCATGCCGCCGCCTGCTATCAAGCCCCGGACGGCGAGGTGGAGGCGGTGCGGGACGTGTCCTTCACGGTGGAGGAGGGCGCGTTCGTCAGTTTAGTGGGGCCCTCCGGCTGCGGCAAATCCACCCTGCTCAGCGCCATTGCCGGGCTGGAGCCCCTCAGCGGCGGCGCCATCGAGATCGACGGCCGGACGGTACAGGGCACGTCGCCAGCGATCGGCTTTATGCCGCAGCGGGACCAGCTTTTCGAGTGGCGGAATATATGGGACAACGTGACGCTGGGGCTGACGGTCCGTGGCGAGAAGGACCCGGCGGCCTATGCCCACGTATCCCAGCTGCTGGAGCGCTATGGGCTGGCGTCCTTTGCCAAAAAGAGGCCCTGTCAGCTCTCCGGCGGTATGCGCCAGCGCTGCGCCCTGATCCGGACCCTGGCCACCGAGCCGGAGATATTGCTGCTGGATGAGCCCTTTTCCGCCCTGGACTACCAGACACGGCTGGCGGTGTCGGCGGATATCTGGCGCATATTGCGGCAGGAGAGCAAAACGGCCCTGCTGGTCACCCACGATATCGCCGAGGCGGTGAGTATGTCCGATCGGGTGGTGGTGCTGTCCCGCCGCCCTGCCGTGGTGAAGGCGGAGCTGGACATGGGTGCGCTGCGGGGCCTGCCGCCCCTGGAGCGCCGGGACACGCCGGAATTCCACCGGTATTTCAACGCCATATGGAAGGAGCTGGACGTTCATGCCTGAGAAAACGCCTTCGCCCCGCCGTGCGGCGTATCTGAGGACCGTGCGCCGCGAAAATCGCCGGGTGCGTATCTGGCAGATCGCGCTGGTGGCGGGCCTGTTCGCCGTGTGGGAGCTCAGCTGCCGGCTGGGGCTGTCCGACGGCTTTCTGGTCAGCAGTCCCAGCCGCATGGTGCAGAC
>DJPP01000131.1:5414-5990 GCA_002438575.1 Oscillospiraceae bacterium UBA6409
CTGGACCCGTACCTGGTGGTGCTGAACGCACTGCCGAAAACGGCCCTGGGGCCTATCTTCATCGTGTGGATGGGCGCGGGCATGGGGGCCATCGTCACCATGACCCTGGCCATTTCACTCATCGTCACCATCCTGAGTATGTACACCGGCTTCCGCACCACCGACCCGGAGAAGCTGCGGCTGATGCGGACGCTGGGCGCTGACAAGCGCCAGATCCTGTGGCTGCTGGTGTTCCCGGCCAACTGCCCCACACTGTTCTCCACGCTGAAGGTGAATGTGGGCCTCTCGTGGGTGGGGGTCATCATGGGCGAATTTCTGGTGTCACGGGCCGGGCTGGGGTATCTCATCGTCTACGGCTCACAGGTGTTCAACATGGACCTGGTCATGGCCAGCGTGCTGGTGCTGGGGCTGGCGGCGGTGGGGATGTACCTGCTGGTGCTGCGGGCGGAAGCATTCTTAAATCATCTATGGGGGGTACGTGCATGAAAAAACAACTTATCTGCATTTGTATGGCCGCGCTGCTGTCGCTCAGCCTGCTGACCGGCTGCGGCGCGGGGACCGATACCGGCGATACCG
>DJPP01000030.1 GCA_002438575.1 Oscillospiraceae bacterium UBA6409
CCATTTTCGGGCACACCTGGCCGGTGATGCCTGCCAGACGGATGGACATATCCTCCAGTGCGCCCAAGCTCCCCGGCGGCTTGGCCAGCGCGGCCTGCCGCCGCCGGGCCGCGTCCATCGCCGCCCGGTCGGCCGGTCGGATATGGGATATATACTGCTGCAATTCGGATTCTGTCATAGCGGTCCCTCGATATACCCCTGCGCCGCCAGCCAATGCAGCGACGGCAGGGCGTCCTGATTTTCAATGGTGAATGTGGCCTCCGGCGCGGCCTGCAGCACCGTGTCGATGATCTGCCGCATGGGGATGTTTCCCTGTCCCAGCGGGTCGTGCAGGTCGGTGCCGCCCTGATTGTTGTGCAGGTGAATGTGCCGCAGCCACGGGGCCATAGGCGCGATCCAGTCCATGGGCGGCGTTTCGCTGACGCAGGTGTTGGCGTGGCCCACATCCAGACACAGCCATAGCCGGGGGTCGTCTATCTGCGCGGCAATGGACACCAGCGTCTCCGGCGACGGCTCCATGACATTTTCCAGCGCCAGCGTCATGTCGGCCGGTACGTCCCGCAGGAATTCCCGCCAGAACCGCACCGACTGCTCCACATACCACTCCGGAAAGTAGACATGGGGAATAAAGCCCCCGTGAAACACCATGCGCCGTATGCCCAGCGCCTGCGCCGCCTCCAGCGCCTGCCGGAACCGCCGCATGGCTACATCCCGGGCCAGCGGATCGATGGCGCAGGGGATCAGCTCGGCGAAGGGGCCGTGGAACCACAGACTGCCGACACCATGTATCTCCTCCTTTGCCCGGAGCAGGGCGGCAGGATCATCCAGCAGAGGCGCATAGGAGAAGGCGATGGTCTCCAGCCCCAACTGCCACTGTCGGGCCAGCGCCGGGGCACGGCTGTCCATGCCGGAAATATGCAGTTTTCCTTGCAGCGGGGGAGAGGCCATGTTCTGCGCTCCTTTTGTCGTTCTGCGGGGTATTATAGCATGAGTCCGGGAAAAAGAAAAGCCCCGCAGGGCAGCAAAAAGCCCGCTTGCGCGGGCAAATACCTCCGGACACCATAAAGCGGAGTGCCGCTTGGCGCTCCGCAGATATGGCAGGAAGAGAAGATGAAAAAAGTTTTTGTTTCTTGCATTATTAGGGTATCGCGGAGATGTGAAAAAAATTCGGTTACAAATATTAAAATTCTGTGAAATCTTCAACAATGTTCGCCGAACGATTCGCATTTCCGCCGTTTTTCTCCCGAACTTCCCGGAAAAAGGCCTGTAAAACGCCGCGGCATTCGTCGCCGCACACATTGCCCACCAGCTGCGGCGGGCGGGGGAAGCCCTCCATAAACAAATTCAGCACGCCGCCGCAGGCGCCCATTGCCTCATCCCGGGCACCGTAGTACACCCGCCGGATGCGGGCATTAAGGATAGCCCCGGCGCACATGGGGCAGGGCTCCAGCGTCACATACAGATCGCACTCGTCCAGCCGCCAGCTGCCCAGCGCCGCGTTGGCCTGGGAGATGGCCTCCATCTCCGCATGGGAGACGGCTGCCTGCTTTTCCTCCCGCTGGTTGCGGCCCCTGCCCACGATCTCGCCATTGCGGACAATGACGCAGCCCACCGGCACCTCGCCGTGGGCGGCGGCCTCCCGCGCCAGAACGAGGGCCTGCTGCATGAAATATTCCTGTTCCATAGCTGTCCTTTCCGGGCGGACGGGCCGCCCCTGTTTGAAACCGGGCATAAATGCGTAAACTGGACGTACAATACTGATGTGGAGGGGAACCCTATGGCAAAGAAGCACAGCACCGACCCGACGCTCCGCGAACTGGAGCGTGAACTGTACAGCACCACCCAGGCGCTGAAGGAGGCCTATATCCGCTTCGACTATGTCTGCGACAGCGAGCTCATAGACGCCTGTATCTTTGAGATCAACGCTCTGAAAGCACGCAGTAACTACCTGCTGCGCCGCATCAAGGAGCAGAACGGCCAGAGCGTGCCCTCCGGCATCCCGCACGCGGTGCCGGTGCTGAAGACAGAGCCGTCCGTGCCGCCCTGTGTGGCTGCCGGCGCGATGAAGGGGGGAGAGGTATGTCCGTCATAGAGATCGTATCCCTGGCCCTGGTGGGCCTGTTCCTGCTGGTAGCGGTGGTGCGGCTGTTCCGCAGGCCGCTGAAGCTGGCGCTGCGGGTGGTGCTGAACAGCGCTCTGGGCCTGGGTGTCCTGTGGCTGCTGAACAGCACCGCCCCCGTCACCGGGCTGACGCTGGGCGTCAACTGGTTCAACGCGCTGACGGTAGGCGTCCTGGGTCTGCCGGGGCTGGGGCTCCTGTTGCTGGTGAAGTGGGTGCTGGTGTAGGGTACATAAGGGGAAGATCATTCCTAAAAGACAAACGCGAAGCTACAACTCAATTTTAGCGGCATACGCTTTTAGAATACGGTTGATCTCCTCTTCGTTTTTGAAGAAGACATCGTCACATCGTTCCAGTATTGCCTCCCATTCTTCGTCTGACTCCTTATCAGCCAGCATCTGGTATGCATCATACGCGGTCAGCAAATTACTTCGCAGTTCTTCGGATAAGACACTCTCTAAAATCGAAATTTCCGCTTGCAGATCGCCCGTTTGCTCAACATTAAGGAAATACTGATCGTGCCCGCCATTATTGACCTCGCTTTGATAGGTCATCACCTCTGCATAGGGGGTGTCCGCACGGTTTTCCGCCCACAGATCCCACATTTTATTCCACTTTTTCTGCTCGTTGGATAATCCGATTTTTCTTTTTTTGAAAAAACCAAATACTCCCATCTGATCAACACCTCTCAAAATTTGATTTGCAGGTCTTGCGGCAAAAGCCGTTTACTTCTCCGTTTTCCCGTATTCCTTTGTGGCATATAGTACAAAGCTGGATTGATTTTGTTAGTTTGTCTTTGAAAAATCGCGCTCAGCTTTTTTGATTCCTTCTTTGAGCGATTTGATCTCCTCCAGAATTAGGGAGGTGCATCCGACGATCAAACCTGCCAATAGTATTATACCACCATAGATCGGATACAAGAATGTTTCTGCGGTTCCGCCGCCTATCAGGTGTGAAAGCAGTGTCCAAAGCCCACCGCAAGGGAATACAATAAGAAAGAACATTGCTGCCATTGCAATCAGTGCTTTTTTCATAGTAACGTCCTCCATAAATTTATTTCACATACAAGTTTTTTTGACAAGCCGCTTACTTTTCCATTTTCTCCAGATCCCAGCCGTACAGCGGATAGCGCTGCACGGCGCCGAACAGCTTTTTTTTCAGATCGGGGTAGCGCTGCTCCAGATCCGCCAGCAGCTCCTTGACCTCCTGCCGGCGGCTGTGGCCGTCCATGGGACAGGTGTTCTTCACCACCGGCAGCGCCAGCTTCGCCGCCATGCGGCGGATGTCCGCCTCCTGGCAGTACAGCAGCGGCCGTATCTGGGTGATGTCCGTCCTGTCCAGATACGTCACCGGCTGGAAGCAGCCGATGCG
>DJPP01000047.1 GCA_002438575.1 Oscillospiraceae bacterium UBA6409
GGGGCCCTTCTTGCCGTGGATCAGGGCCACCACGGCGGTGGGCAGGGGCTGCTGGATCTCGTCCACGCCCATTTTCTCCAGCTCGCTGCGGATGAGGGCGGAGGTGCGGACCTCGTGCATACCCAGCTCCGGGTGGGCGTGGATATCACGGCGGATAGAGACCAGCTCGTCGAAGATGGTATCGACGAAGGAACGGATATCAGACATTTGAAGGAACTCCTTTCAAATCAAAACGCGGGGCTTACTTACAGCCAGCTGCTCATGACGCCGGCCACCAGCACGGAGGTGATGGACACGGTGACCATGCCGGCTACCAGCATCTTGGGCATGATCTGGGCGTTGATGGCGGCCTTCTCCTCGGCGGTGGCGCCGGTGGACTCGGAGACCTCGTTGGAGATAATGACGGTTCCGGGGAAGCCGAACAGGCAGGAGCTGCCGATGGCCATGGACATCTGCCAGCTGTAGCCGAAGATCTTGCCCACGAGAATGGAGACCACGGAGAAGGCTACGGTACCGATCAGCACACAGACCAGCAGTGGCACCACCATGCTGCCCACCATCTCGGGGGTGGCGGAGGCCAGGTTGGTGAAGATGGACAGGGTGATGATGGGCATCACGATGCCGGTGGCGTGGGCCTTGCCCAGAGCGTCCTCATCCAGGAAGCCCAGCTCCTTGCAGAGCACACCGAAGATCAGGCACCAGACCAGCTTGTTGATAGCGTCGTTGAACAGGCTGGACACCCAGGTGGACAGCAGGGCCACGAGAATGACCTTGGCGATGATGGCGTTGGGGGTATTGTACTTGTCGGGCAGGGCGGGGATCAGCTTCTTGCGGGCGGCAGCGGCGTTCTGCGCCGCGGCGGCACCCACGTCCACCTTCAGCTCGCCGGCGTCGATCTGGCCCTTGATGCGCTTGGCCTCGCTCTTGAGGCACAGGGAGGCCACGGGGTAGCCCACGAAGCCCTGAGCGCACATGACCAGGGTGGCGAACACGGCCAGATCAGGCAGGTTGGCCTTGTTGGCCATGTCCTGCATGGTCAGGGTGGCGACAACGCCGCCGGAGAGGATGGGCGCGCCCACCAGGGCGAAGCCGCGGTCAATGATCAGCTGGCCGATGAAGAACACGGCGGCGGAGATGGCGACGCAGGCCACGGCGGAGATGATGACGGTGCGCCACTGGGCGCCGAAGTCGCGGAGCCGGATGGTGGTGCCCAGGTGCACCAGCAGCATGGTGACCAGCAGGCCGGCCATACTCAGGAGGGTGGAGTCGGCGAACAGGGTAGTGGGGAAAATGCCGGTCCAGAAGCCCGCCAGGAAGACGACGGAGGCCACCAGCAGCATGGATACGATGGCCTTTGTTTTCGCGGAGATCATGTCTCCTACGGCGAACACCACGAAGATGACAGCCGCTGAAATGATTGCAGTCATGATTTTCTTCTCCTTTTGTTTTGAAATAGGGGGTCAACAGGGACGATGGGGTAAATTGAAAAGCGGCTCCGTCTGAAAGACGAAGCCGCTTCACACACTCGGAAAATGGAAAACGGGTTCAATTCTTTACAGCCGGCATTTGGTATCGGGAGGTAAAATAGGCATACCAATAAAAGCCCCAGATGGAGCTGGTGCCGGCGTAATAGGAGACAGCGGCATGGCTCGCAGCCATGTCGTTATGGAGCATATCATGCTGCATCATGTGACGTGCCATGTGGGGTCTCCTTTCCGCCGGTGGTCGGCTGGTTTTTATGTTGGCGTTATCTTAACGCTGCGGGGAGCAGAAGTCAACCGTTAGATGAACCATACTTTCGCAATTAAAAGCGCGAAATTTTTGTGGAAATTTGACAGTGGGCCGCACAGCCGGACCAAGCGGCGGCAGGAATATGCAAAATGCCCACCGGGATGGTATGGTTTTTGTGAAAGGTGACAATGGACTTTACGCGGGGCGGGACAGTATAATGTTATGTAAGATTTCCGGGAAGGGAGAAAACGCATGAACAGCACGCTGCACCTTGTGAACTGCGCCTGTTGTACGTCCGCTTGCTGCGCGGGCGTGTGTTGTCGTGCCCATGGGCGCTGTGCGTTTTCTGCTGAGAAGGCCTTGTAATCGGGCCGTGATACCTGTACACACAGGCGGCGGAGGATGCGGGCGCATCCTCCGCCGTTTTATTTTGAGAGGAGACAAGGACTATGACTTCCAACGCGGAGATCGCCAAGGCGATGGCGGAGAATATGACACACGCAGCGGTGCCGCTGTACGGTAAGCGGCTGCGGCTGCCGGACAGAGGGGCCATCATCGGGATCATCAAGGAGTTCCGGCGGCTGCTGTTCCCGGCGTATTTCGGGGATGCACAGCTGATGGCGCTGCCGCCGGAGAGCTACGCCGCGCTGCTGCTGGAGCGCATCGAGACGGCGCTGACGGCGCAGATCGCGCTGGCGCTGCCGGAGGACCAGGCCTTTGCCGCGCCGGCGCTGACCCACGAGATACTGGAGCAGCTGCCCCGCATACAGCAGACGCTGATGACGGACATCGAGGCCACGTTCGACGGGGATCCGGCGGCGGCGGACAAGGAGGAGATCATCTTCGCCTATCCGGGGCTGTTCGCCATCTTCGTATACCGCATTGCCCACGAGCTGTATCTGCGGCAGGTGCCCATGATCCCCCGGATGATGACGGAGTACGCCCACAGCCGGACGGGTATCGACATCCACCCCGGCGCGCAGATCGGGCCGTGGTTCTTCATCGACCACGGCACGGGCATCGTTATCGGCGAGACGACGGTGATCGGCAGCCACGTGAAGCTGTATCAGGGCGTGACGCTGGGCGCACTGTCCCCCCGGGCGGGCCACGCCAGCCTGCCCGGCAAGCGGCACCCCACGGTGTGCGACTATGTGACCATCTATTCCGGCGCGTCCATTCTGGGCGGCGAGACGGTGATCGGTGAGCACTCGGTGGTGGGCGGCAACGCGTTCCTCACCGGGTCTGTGGCGGACAACACGAGGGTGGTCATCACGGCGCCGGAGACGGTGTTCAAAAACGCGGAGTAAACGCGCAGGCGTAAAAAGGGCGGCCGCAGGGCCGTCCTTTTATGCTGCCGCGGCGCAGACATCCGGCTATTTGCATAGTTTTTAAGGCAGATTTTCAGCGTATCGACGGGTGTCGTGGGGAGAAACGCCGCTTGTCAGCGAGGGGCGGCGTGTATTATAATGGTCTGTAAGCTACAGAGCAAGGAGGCGCGGTCATGGGACGCATCAGCAAGGAGAATTACTATCTGGATATCGCGGAGACGGTGCTGGAACGGGCGACCTGTCTGCGCCGGGTATACGGGGCCATCATCGTGAAGAACGACGAGATCATCTCCACGGGCTACAACGGCGCACCGCGGGGACGGAAGAACTGCGTGGACATGGGGTTCTGCACGCGGGAGGCCATGCAGGTGCCCCGGGGGCAGCGGTATGAGCTGTGCCGCAGCGTACACGCCGAGGCCAACGCCATTATCTCCGCCAGCCGGCGGGATATGGTGGGCAGCACGCTGTATCTGGTGGGCCGGGACGCGCAGACCGGGCAGCTGCTGGGCGACGCCACCAGCTGCGCCATGTGCCGCCGGCAGGTGATCAATGCGGGTATCAGCAAGGTGGT
>DJPP01000140.1:0-1554 GCA_002438575.1 Oscillospiraceae bacterium UBA6409
CGATGTGGGTCCGGCGGACAGCCAGCAGATCGGCGTTGGTGTTGACGTCCATACCGTCCGCCGCCAGAATAACGTCGCCCTTCTGCAGCCCCGCTTCCTCGGCGCCGAAGTTCTCCGTGACGGAAGCGACCACCGGGTGGGTCGTACCGTCGGCAAAGTCCGTCTCCTGCACGTAGACGCCGATCGAGGGCAGGCCGTGGAAGCCGCCGGTGGCGATGATGTCATTGATAACAGACACCACGCGGCTGGACGGAACGGCAAAGCCCAGGCCCTCCACCGTGGCAGAGGTGTCGGACAGGGTGTTGCTCATCTTCAGTGTGTTGATGCCGACGACCTGGCCGTACTCATTGATCAGCGGGCCGCCGGAGTTGCCGTTGTTCAGGGCGGCGGTGGTCTGAAGCAGCGTCATCACGCGGCCCTCCATGGTGACAGGACGGTCGATGGCGGAGATGATGCCCTGGGTCAGTGTGCCCCGCAGCTCGACGCCCAGCGGGTTGCCGATGGCGTAGACCGTATCGCCCACCTGGCAGCTCTCACTGTCGCCCAGCGGCGCGGTGGGCAGGCCGGAGGCGTTCACCGCCTTCAGCAGCGCCAGATCCTCGGTGCTGCTGAAGCCCACCAGCTCCGCCTCGTAGCGGTCGCCGTTGTACAGCGCCACCAGCGCGCTCTGCCCGCCGGCGATCACATGGGCATTGGTGACGATATAGCCGTCCGCCGTCAGGATGACCCCGGTGCCGACGCTGGCCTTTTCGCCCAGATCGGTGAGCACCAAAACGGTGGCGGGGTTTACCTGCTGATAGACCTGCTGGATGGTCAGCTTTTCCTCCCCTGCCTTTTCGCAGTAAAAGCGCAGGTCGGGGTCTGTGTCCGCCCGGGGGATGGTGGGCACATCGCTCTGGAAGATATCCACGATGCTGCTGGCATCGTGATCGCCGTCGTCGAAGTCATCGCCGTAGCCGTCCGCATTGCCGCCCCGCAGGGCGGAGACGATGGCCACCCCCAGCACCACGCCTACCAGCACGGCCAGGATGACCAGAAACGTCCACAGGCCCTTGCGGCTGCGGCGCTTCTCCTGCCGGACCGCCTTGGGCGCCGCGGCGGCGGGCATGGGGCGCGGCTGCACGTAGCAGCCTGTGACCTCCCGCCCCTCGTCCGGACGGACATACCAGCTGACGACCTCGTCCGGCTCCTGCTCCGGGGCAGACGGCGTCGGATCGGGTGTCAGCGGCGTGTTGTTTTCATCATACATATTCAGAGTACCTCTCGGGGCGCGCCGTGCGCCATCTGCATGGTAAAGGTAAAGGCCGTTACACCGTCCTGACTGGTGACGGTGATCTGCTCCTTGTGCTGGGCCAGGATGGTCTTGACGATATACAGCCCCAGGCCGTAACCGTCCTTGTCCTCACTGCGGGACTTATCGGACTTGTGGAAGCGCTCGAACAGCAGCGGTATCTCCTCCGCCGGAATGGTGGGGCCCAGATTGCGGACGGTGACATAGGCCTTCTCGCCGTTGACCGTCAGACCCAGATACAGCTGGGAGCCGGGGGTGGCGAA
>DJPP01000140.1:1643-7348 GCA_002438575.1 Oscillospiraceae bacterium UBA6409
ACCATGACGGAGTCCTCGGGGATCTCCGCGTCCACGTCCAGGCCGCGGTCCGTGATCTTCTTCTCCATGGACAGCAGGGCGATGCGGGCGGATTCGCAGAGGTCGAATTCCTCTTTTTTCATCTCCTTGTTCTGTATCTGAGAGATATCCAGCATCCGGCGCACCAGGCGGCTGAGGCGGCGGCTCTCGTCGGAGATGATCTGAAGATACTGGCGCTCCTTCTCCGGCGGGATGGTGCCGTCCAGGATGCCGTCGGTGTAGCCGGCGATGGTGGTCATAGGGGTCTTGAGCTCATGGGACACATTGGCGATAAAGTCCCGGCGCTGGCGCTCCGTCTCCTGCAGGGAGTCGGCCATGGCATTGAAGGACGCCGCCAGCTCACTGATCTCACCGCAGTCACCGGTCTCCTGCATCCGTACATCGAAATCGCCGCCGGCATAGGCACGGGTCGCCTTGACCATCTCGGTCAGGGGCTGTATCTGCCGCATGGAGGTGACAAAGCTGGCCACGAACGCCAGCAGCAGGATAATGGCGCTGGTCATAAAGAACAGGGCGATGAATGAGCGCCACATCTGCATGAGCTCGGCGCTGTTCATCACCGCCAGCACCAGGCCCAGCGTGTTGCCGTCCGCGTCTGTCATGGGCACGCCCACCACGAACTGCTTTTTCTCATATACGCCCACGGTGCTGCGGCCCTCGTACAGTCTCTCGCTGCCCAGCACCGTTTGGGTAATGTCCTCGGGGACAACGACGGTCTTGCCGGCCAAATCGGCATCCGTCGTCAGCAGGACGCTGCCGGTGGTGTCGCAGATCAGGAAGTCCACGTCCGTCATCCGGGAGGCCACGCCGGCCAGAGAGCGCAGCGCGTCCCCCTGGTCGCGCTCGGCGTCGTCGCCGGCGGTAAAATAATCCACGGACAGCTGCGCCACCAGCACCGCCCGGTCCTGCATCTCCTGCCGCTTCTCCGAGACGGTGTAGTTATAGCTCAGCGCGTAAAAGGACACGCCCAGCAGGGCCATGGTCAGCAGCACCATACCGGCGGTGAGCATAAACTGCCGCCAGTACAGGCTGCCGGTGATACGTTTGATCCTCTCGCCCATGCTTACTTCACTTCAAACTTATAGCCCACGCCCCAGACAGTTTTCAGCTCCCACTGGTCCGAGACGTTTTCGATCTTCTCCCGCAGGCGCTTGATGTGCACGTCCACGGTGCGGCTGTCGCCGAAATAGTCAAAGCCCCAGACCTCATCCAGCAGCTGGTTGCGGGTATAGACCCGGTTGGGCGTGGCCGCCAGGTGATACAGCAGCTCCAGCTCTTTGGGGGGCGTGTCCACCTTCTTGCCGTCCACCAGCAGCTCATAGCTGTCCAGATTGATGACCAGTTTGTCGAACACCAGCTTTTTCTTGGTATCGTCGGGTATCTCGCTGCGGCGGAGCACGGCGTTGATCCGGGCCATGAGCTCCTTCATCTCGAAGGGCTTGACCAGATAGTCGTCCGCGCCCATCTCCAGTCCGGTGATGCGGTCGCCCACGTCGCTCTTGGCGGTGAGCATGATGATGGGCGTCTTGCCCTTCTCGCGGATATGGGCGCACACGCCCCAGCCGTCCACCACGGGCAGCATGATATCCAGCAGCACCATGTCGGGGGCCTGCTTGTCGTACTCCTCGATGGCCTTGCCGCCGTCATAGGCGCTGCGGACCTCGAAGCCCTCCTTCTCCAGGTACATACGGATCAGATCGGATATATTGCGGTCGTCCTCGACCACCAGAATGTTGCGTGCCATAGGCGCTCTCCTCCCGGTACATATCGTTGGGTATATCTTACATCCTGCGGGGCAGGCTTTTCCTGAACAATTTGTGAATATCCCGCATAATTTATGGATTATACCACGTTTTTGCCCGCTTGTCACGCATTTCCGACGGATAAAGCAGCGCGGTCAGCCCGCCGGGCCAATGGTCACGCCGGTGTAATACCACGCCAGTATCTCCTGCCAGGTCTTCCCCGCCTTTGCCAGCTGCTCCGCGCCGTACTGGCTCATGCCCACGCCGTGGCCGTAGCCGGTGACACGGAACGTAACGCCCTCTCCGTCCGCCGTCAGGGTAAAGCAGGCCGAGCGCAGGGAAAAGATGCGGCGCATCTCCGTGCCCTCGATGTCCGTGCCGGCCACGGAGACAGTCTCCACCCGGCCGGAAGCATTCTCCGTCACCGCGCCGAACCAATCCGCCGGCGTACCGGTGAGCTTCAGCTCCGGATACGCCGCCAGCAGGAGGTCTTTTGCCTCCGCCGCGGTGAAGGTGACGGTGCTGTAATAGTTGGGCACGGTGTCGGCACTCTCCGGGCTGGCGACGCTGGCCAGATAGGGCAGGTCGCCGGACCAGACATCCCCGGCCGCGGCGGTCCTGCCCGCCGAGGACGAGTGGAACACCGCCAGGATCGGCTCCCCGTCGTAAAGGGCCACCAGGCCGTCTGTGTCCGCCACAGCCTGGACGACGCGGGTATTCCAGGGAGCGAAGTCGGCGCCCCACTTCTCCTGTGCGGCCGTCTCGGAGAGATAGGCGCTGCAGCAGGTGTGGTCCGTGCAGAAGTCGGCGTCGGGGTGCGCGTCCTTGCGGCCCTGCGCCAGCTGGTAGTAAACGTAGGTGCGCTCGGCCGCAGCCTGGGCCTTCAGCGCCTCCATTTCAAAGGAGGCGGGCATCTCGCCGCGGACCACGCCCACAAGGTAGTCCCGCAGCGTCATCCTCTCCGCTGTCTCCCCGGTTTTTATGGTCAGCACGACCTCCCCGTCCTCCTGCGCCTGCGGTGTCTCCGGCGCAGGCGCGTCCGGCTCCGTGGCGGTGAGGTAGGCGCCGCCGAAGAGCAGCACCATCAGAACAAGGGCCGCCGCCGCGCTTTTCTTCATGGCTGCCACCTCCTTTGTTACACGATATGCAGGGCCTGTCCGGGGCATACATAAAATTCCGCAGGCGGGAAATGCTACCGGAAAATGGCAGACGGAGGACAGACGGCATCATGGAACAGGCAAAACAGGGCGGAAACGAAGCGGTCCCGGAAGCAGCGGGCTATTATCGCGGTGCGGGGTGCTTTTCGCTGAAAGCGGCGGAGCTGAACGAGCTGCTGGGCGTGGACCGGTGCTTCGATATGACGGGGCGCGACCTGTCCATCGGCGGGCGGCAGGCGCGGCTGTGGGTAGTGAACGGCTACGCCCAGGACGACCTGCTGGAACGGGTCATCGCCGGGTGGCAGGCGCTGCCGGACCTGAACGGCGTGACAGACGCGGCGGGCTTCTGCCGCCGGTATGTGTCCGCCTGCGATGCGGCGGCGGAGATGGACCGGGACAGGGCGGTGATGGGCGTGTTCGCGGGAAAGACGCTGGCGGTCATCGACGGCCTCGGCGGCGGGGTGGTGCTGGATGCCAAGCAGTTCCCCACCCGGTCGGTGGAGGAGCCGGATACCAGCCGGGTGCTGCGGGGCAGCCACGACGGCTTCGTGGAGAACCTCATGCAGAACGCGGCGCTGCTGCGGCGGCGGGTGCGGGACGCCCATCTGCGGCTGGAGCGATTGCAGCTGCCGGAACGCTCTGGCACGGACGTGGCCCTGTGCTACATGGAGGGCGAGGCGGACGAGGGACTGCTGCGGGCTCTGCGGGAAAAGCTGATGCACATCCAGGTGCGGTCGGTGGCCATGAGCCAGGAGACCATCGCGGAGGCCATCGCGCCCAGACAGTTCTGGAATCCGTTTCCAAAGGTACGGTATACCGAGCGTCCGGACGTGGCCACGGCGTGCATCATGGAGGGCGACGTGGTGGTGCTGGTGGACAACTCGCCGTCGGCCCTGCTGCTGCCGACGACGATCCTGCGCTTCAACGAGGAGATCAACGACTACTATTTCCCGCCCCTCATCGGCACGTATCTGCAGATCATACGGACGCTGGTGCTGCTGCTGACCATGTTCATCACACCGCTGTGGTACCTGCTGGTGAAGAACCCGGATACGCTGCACGAGAACCTGCATTTCCTGCTGGTGCAGGACGAATACTACGTGCCGCTGATCGTGCAGCTGCTGCTGGTGGAGCTGATCATCGACGTGCTGAAGATCGCGTCGCTGAACACGCCGGACGTACTGAGCAACTCGTTCAGTATGCTGGGCGCGCTGATATTGGGCGACTTCGCGGTGCAGGCCCGGTGGCTGGTACCGGAGGTGCTGGTGTATATGGCCTTCGTGGCGGTAGCCAACTATGCCCAGCACAGCTATGAGATGGGCTACGCCACCAAGCTGTGCCGGATGCTGCTGCTGGTGCTGATCTGGCTGTGGGACTGGTGGGGCTTCGCGGCGGGGATCGCGATCACGCTGGCGCTGATCGTAACGGCAAAGCCGCTGGTGGGCAAGGGATACCTGTACCCTCTCATCCCCTTTGACCGGAAAAAGCTGGCCCGGCTGCTGTACCGCCGCCCGGTGACGAAAAAGAACAGCTGAGGCAAACGTATCCCCACTTCATCCTGAACCGCAAAAAAGGAAGCGCCCGCCGGCGCTTCCTTTTTTAATTCTCGTACAATATATCCCGGGCCACCGGACGGTAAAACAGCCTCTCCGCCTCGTCGAAATCACGGGTCTGGCCCATGATCCACATAAGCTTGGCCACAGCGGCCTCGGTGGTCATGTCATAGGCCTCCAGCAGGCGCAGCGCGCTTTTCAGCCGTCCGCCCACATGATAGACCGCCAGATTGCTGCCCTCGTTGGGCACCTGGGTGGTCATGACGACCAGCTTGCCCTGCGCGATGCCCCGATGAATGATATCGAAATAGCTGGCGTCGCCCTCATATTCCGGCAGACCGCCCACGCCGAAGGACTCGATGACCAGGCCGTCGAAGCGGTCCAGCATGAATTCCAGTACAGCGGCCGGGGTGCCGGGGATCAGCTTCAGCAGCCCCACCTTGTCATCCAGCGCGTCATAGAACACCGGGCTGGGATAACAGGCGCAGCGCATATATTGCAGCAGATGCTCGTCCTGTACAACGGCCAGGTCGGGATAGTTGACGCTGGAGAACGCCTGAAAGCTCTTGGAGCAGGTCTTGCGGGCGCGTGTACCCAGGATGACCTTGCCGTTGAATACGATCTGCACGCCGCCGCAGCCGCGGCAGGCGTAGAGAAACGCGTCGGTCAGGTTGCGCTTGGAGTCGGTACCGTCAAACCAGATAGGCTTCTGCGCGCCGGTAAGGACGATGGGCTTTGGGCTGCCCTGGATCAGATAGCTAAGCGCAGCGGCGGTATAGGCCATAGTGTCGGTGCCGTGGGAGATAACAAAGCCGTCATATCTGTCGTAATTCTCCCGCACGGCCCTGGCCACACCCAGCCAATGGGCGGGGCGGATGTTGGTGCTGTCCAGGCTGTAGAGCTGAACGCAGTCCACATGGCACATCTCGCCGATACGGGGAACGAAGGACAGCAGCTGCGTGCTGTTCAGCTCCGGCGTCAGGCCGGAGGGCGTCATCTCACTGGCGATGGTACCGCCGGTGCCGATCATCAGGATATTCTTCATGCTCACACCTCCCGGTCGTCCATGGCCGCCGTGCCGAAGCGGGCCGCCTGCTCGATACGGCGGCGGGCAGCGTCGTCCGGGGCGGCGTCGTATTGGCGGCGCAGCTCCTGCAGAAACAGGCCCCGCAGCGTATCCTCGCCGCACTTATCCCACAGGTCCCGGCGCACAG
>DJPP01000107.1:0-548 GCA_002438575.1 Oscillospiraceae bacterium UBA6409
AGGATCTTCTCCTTCTCGCTCTGGGCCTCCTGCACCAGCTTGGCGGCCATCTTCTGGGCCGTCAGCAGCGCCTGGCGCATGGCCTCCTCGGTGGAACGGTACTCCTCCACCTTCTCGGCCAGCACCTTCAGCTTGGCCTTCAGCGTGACGTTCTCCTTGAACAGGGCGGTGTAGTCCTCCGTCAGCGCGTCCAGGAACTCATCCACAGACGCCATATTGTATCCGCCGCCGCCGAATGACGCCTTCGGGAATACTTTTTCGGAAACTTCCTGGGGTGTAAACATTGCCGATCCCTCCGTTATATGATTTCTTTAGAAGTACAGTCCGTTGTTCTCCAGCTCGTCGATCAGGTCGCCCATGATATCCACGGAGTAGGGGGTGATGATGTACGTGTTGGCCGCCACCTTCTTGATCTTGCCCTCGCCGGCATAGGCCACGCCGGACAGGAAATCGATCAGCCGCCGGGCCACATCCTTGTTGGTGGACTCCAGGTTCAGCACCACCGTGCGCTTCTCCTTCAGATGGTCCGCGATCTCCGAGGCGTTCTC
>DJPP01000107.1:729-12009 GCA_002438575.1 Oscillospiraceae bacterium UBA6409
GAACGGGAGGACTCCTTTACCGGCTCCTCAAAATCGTCCTCGTAGTCATAATCCTCATCATCGTAGGGATGAATGATCTTCTTCAGCTCGTCCATCAGGCCCATGTGCAATACCTCCCGCGTATTATTTGGAATAATCCCTTGCGCCGAAAATGGCGGTGCCCACGCGGACCATGTTGGCCCCCGCGCGAATGGCATCGGCAAAATCGCCACTCATGCCCATAGAAAGATATTCTAATCCATTATCGTACATTTTTCTGTTTATGTCAACATATAGTGCCTGTACTTTTTGGAAATATACCATATTTTCTTCCCGAGTGGCATCCGCCGGGGGTATGGTCATCAGTCCCCGCACCCGCACATGGCCCATTTCCTTCGCCTGTGCCGCCGCGTTTTCCACCGCCTGCGGCGCAAAGCCGCTTTTGGCCGCCTCGCCGCCGATGTTCACCTCCAGCAGGATATCCTGCACGATGCCCAGCTTTTCCGCCTGCTTGTCCACCTCGGCCAGCAGCTCCGGCGAGCCGATGGACTGGATCAGGGCCACCTTGCCCACCACCTGCTTCACCTTGTTGCGCTGCAAGTGGCCGATGAAGTGCAGCGGCGCGCCGCGATAGGCGTCCTCCGCCAGCTTGGCGGTCATCTCCTGCACCCGGTTCTCGCCCAGGGCATCGATTCCGGCGGCGATGGCCTCCTGGCAGGCGGCGGCATCGTTCATCTTGCTGGCGCCCACCAGCGTGATATCCGCCCCGGTGCGGCCCGTCTCCCGTGCCGCCGCGTCGATCTCGGCGCGGATCGCTTCCAAATTTTCCCGAATAGACATCGCTTGTGCCTCCTTGTCTCTTTCGTATCTAAGCCGCGTGCGCCCGCCTGCGGCGGGCGCCGCCGTGTTTATCGGATGACCTTGCCGTCATACAGCTCGCCGGACGTGGCGATGACCTGATCGCCGGAGCGCAGGGTCTGCGTGTCCCGCACGCCCTCGGCGGGCTTCACCAGCGCGTAGCCCTCCCCCTGATACACCAGCTCGATCGGCCGGAAGGAGGCGTTCTCGCCGTCCACACAGTACACGCCGGTGGTGCCGTCCGCGCTGACCCGCAGCGCGTCGGCCGGTACCCGCAATCCCTGATAGGTGTGCAGCACCGCGTCCGCCGCCTGATGGCGCAGCAGCGTGGTCTGGGCCAGATACCGTGTGCTGGACAGCACCACCGCCGCCTGGCCGTTCTCCTCCCGTGACACGGACACCACGCTCATGCGGATGCTCTGGTCAAAGCCCTTGGCCAGACGCACATCCACCCGGCCCATATCCTTCAGCGCCGCCGCCTGCTCTGCCGGCAGCACCACCGCATAGTACCAGGTGTCGCCGTAGATCAGCTTGCCCACGTTGCTCTGCTCCGCCGCCTTCACGCCGTTCAGCTTGCCGGGCGTCACGTCCTCCAGAAACGCCTCCGTCAGCACGCTCTCGTACCCATCGCACACGGCGGAATAGGTGCCGGAGGCCTTGGCGGTCACGGTCCTCGCGCCGGACAGCGCAGCCTTCTGCTGCTGTATCTCGCTCTCCACCGATTTGATCTGCGCCTGTATCTCCTCCTGTGACGTATAGCTCCCATGGTCCCGCTTCAGCACGGCGGCCTTCAGCGCGGCCAGGTCGCTCTCCGCCGCGGAGTAGTCGCCGCCGGAGAGCGTCTGCCGCAGGGTCAGGATATCGCCGGTGATGGAGGTGTCCAGCTTCAGCGCCGCGTCCGGGTCCAGATAGGACGTCAGGGCGAACTGCAGCTGCTGCAGCTGCAGCTCCAGCGTCTCGATCCGGCTGACGGTCTGCAAAGCGCTGTCGTCGCTGTACACCGTGGCCACCGTCTCGCCGGCGGCCACCCGCTGTCCCTCCTGCACGGCCCGGGACACGGTACCGGTCTGACCGGGCAGCGGCTCCTCTGTCCGCACCAGCCAGCCCTCCATGGAGATGACGTCCTCCGCCTGTGTCTCATAGACCAGCGTGATGGTCAGCGGATCGGCGAAGTAGTTGTATACCTGCGCGGCGAAGTACACCAGCACCGCCGCCAGCACCGCGATGGGCAGCACCTTCAGCAGCGGCGACGAGCGCTTGTTGTTCCCCGCCGGGATGTTCGTGTTGTTATCCGGGGTAGTGTTCATGGGCTTTCCTCTTTGTATCTGTCCTCTTACTCCGGGTCCTCCCGCAGCGTGATGCTCCGCGCCGGCGCGATGGTGGAGATGGCGTGCTTGTAGATCACCTGCTGCCGCCCCTCGCTGTCCAGCACCACCACGAAGCAGTCGAACCCCGTGATAACGCCTCGCAGCTGAAAGCCGTTCACCAGGAACAGCGTCACCGGCACGTTCTCCTTCCGGGCCTTGGTAAGAAAGATATCCTGTAAGTTGTTTGTCTTCTGCATGATCGTCCACTCCTTGTATGTCTGTACGGACGATATGCACAATATCTGCCTCCGCCCGCCGCTATCAGCATACCCCGGCGGACAGGAGGAATTCTGTCGCATTTTGTAACCCCGCCGAAAGATCCGGCGTTTTTTCCCATAATATCCAATGGATGGCCTGGTTGCGCCGCAGCCAGGTCAGCTGCCGCTTGGCGTACTGCCGTGACCGCAGCTTCACCTCCTCGATGGCCTCGGCCACGGTGGCGCGGCCCTCGGCCACCGCCAGAAACTGCTTGTACCCGATGGCCTGCAGGGCCGTGGCGTCCCGGGGCAGGCCGCTTTGCAGCAGCGTCTCCACCTCCCGCAGCAGCCCCTGCGCCACCATCGCGTCCACCCGCCGGTCGATGCGCTCCTTCATGTCCTCCCGGTCCCGGAAGGTCAGGCCGATGTATGCCGCGTCGTACCGGGGCGGCGCCTCCCGGCTCCGCCGGTCGTGCGCCCCGATAGTCTCCCCCGTCTCGTAATAGACCTCCAGCGCCCGGACGATCCGCTTCTCATCCCGCAGGTGCAGCCGCGCCGCGCTCTCCGGGTCCACGGCCCGCAGCGCCTCCAGCAGCGCCTCCGCGCCGTCCTTCGCCAGCCTTTCCTGCAATTCCCGGCGTATCTCCCCGCCCTGGCTGCCGGCGGCAAAGTCCTGCCCCCGCACCAGCGCGTCCAGATACAGCCCCGTGCCCCCCACCAGCACCGGCCGCTTTCCCCGCCGCAGGATATCCTGCACACACGCGTCCGCCTCCCGGACGTACCGGGCCACGGACCAGCTCTCCGCCGGGTCCGCCACGGCCACCATGTGGTGGGGCACGCCCTCCATCTCCTCCGCCGTGGGGGCGGCGGTGCCGATGGTCATGCCCCGGTATATCTGCATGGAGTCCACGGACACCACCTCACCACCGAAGCGCTGCGCCAGCGCCACACCCATCTTCGTCTTGCCGCAGGCCGTGGGCCCTACGACGCAGATGACTCTGTTGTCCATGGAATTCTCCTTGTTTACGCATTATTTGCGCGTTTTTCAACCGTTTTTTACGCTCTTTTGAACATTTTTTCTATCTCATATTCTCTCAGCTTCACCGCCACGGGCCGCCCGTGGGGGCAATAGCGCACCGCGCCGGACTGCACCTGCGCCGCCAGCGCCCGCAGCTCCGCCGGGTCGCTGGTCATGCCGGCCTTGATGGCGCTCTTGCAGGCCACGGTGTGCAGCACCTCGTCCCGCAGGGCCTCCCGGTCCGCGCTGTGCAGGCGCAGCTTCTGCGCCAGCTCCTCCAGTGTGGCGGCGGCGTCCTCGGCCCGCACATCGTCGGGCACCTCCCGCACCAGCACCGTGCCGTCGCCGAAATCCTCGCACAGGAATCCGCAGTCCGCCAGCAGCTCCAGATCCTCCAGCACGGCGGTGTATTCCTCCGCCGCCAGCGTCACCGCCGCCGGCGTCAGCAGCAGCTGCCGCATGGGCGGCTCCGTGCGCGCCTTCAGCGCGTCGAACCGCATTCTCTCATGGGCGGCGTGCTTGTCGATGAGCCACACGTTCCGTTCCGCGTCCTCGCAGATGATATACGTCTTCAGCACCTCGCCCGCCACGCGCCAGGGCTGCTCCGCCGCGGCGGGGCCTTCCGGCATGGCGATCTCCTGCTGCTCCGGCTCGCTGACCGGGGCAGGGGAGGGCGCTGCTTTCGCCGTCTCCGCCGGGTCCGTCCCGGCGCCGCGGACCTCCTCCCGGACAGGCGGCGTGATGTGATACACCACGCCCGGCGCGGCCGGCGCCGTAAACGGCTTGTCCGGCTCCGGCGCCACATCCCGCACAGCCATCTCCGGCGCGGGGACAGACGCGGGCCGTACCGGCGCCGCCGTCGCCACCGGCCTTGCCGCGGCCGAGCCGATGGCCTTCCCCATGGGCAGCGTCACCGCCTGCGAAGGCTTTGGCGCGTCCGGCCGCTTCAGGAATTCCTGTGCCGTCATGGTCTGATAGAAGGGCTTTTCCGCCGCTTCCGGCCGCCCCTCGCCGTCCAGCGCGTCCTTCACGGTGTAGTGCACCGCGTCGAACACCGCTTTCTCGGCGGCGAATTTCACCACCGTCTTGGCCGGGTGGACGTTCACATCCACCTCGTTCACCGGCAGCGTGATGTGCAGCACACACCCGGGAAACTTCCCCTTCAGCAGCCGGTTGCGGTAGGCCTCCTCCACGGCGGCGGTCAGCAGCTGGCTTTTCACCAGCCGCCCGTTGACAAAGAACAGCTGCCGCGCCCGGGTGCCGTGTCCCGCGGCGGGGCTGGTGACAAAGCCGCCGGCCCGCACATCGCCGCTGCCGCCGTTGACCTCCAGCAGACTTTTGGCGAAATCGCGGCCCAGGGCGGCATAGATCGCCGACAGCAGCTGCCCGTCGCCGGGGGTGTGCAGCACCTCCTGCCCGTCCCGCAGCAGCTTGAAGGACACGTCCGGATGGCTGAGCGCCAGCTGTGTCACCACAGCGGCAGCCGCCGCGCCCTCGGCGCTGTCCTTTTTCATAAATTTCATCCGCGCCGGGGTGTTGTAGAACAGGTCCCGCACGCACACGGTGGTGCCCTCCGGGCACCCGGCGGCCGTGACCTCACCGGGCACGCCGCCCTCCAGATGCAGGGCCGCGCCGCTGTCGGCGCCCCGTTCCCGGGAAAAGATATCCAGCCGTGACACGGCGGCGATGGCCGCCAGCGCCTCGCCCCGGAAGCCCAGCGTCCCGATGGCCGCCAGGTCCTCCGCCCGGCGCAGCTTGCTGGTGGCGTGGCGCAGAAACGCGGTGGGCAGCTGCTCCGGCGCGATGCCGCAGCCGTTGTCCGTCACCCGCAGGTACGTCATGCCGCCGTGCTCCAGCTCCACGGATACGGCGGACGCCCCGGCGTCCAGGGCGTTCTCCAGCAGTTCCTTGCACACGCTGGCGGGACGCTCCACCAC
Organism: Oscillospiraceae bacterium UBA6409; assembly: GCA_002438575.1. GTDB lineage: Bacteria > Bacillota > Clostridia > Oscillospirales > Oscillospiraceae > Vescimonas. Next base: position 6,086 of record DJPP01000107.1, read on the forward strand.
CTCGCCGGCGGCGATCAGATCGGCAATATGGGCGGGCAGTTGTTGTATCTGCGGCATGGTATTCACTCCTTATTTATTGCAGCTTGCTCTTCAGCTCATACAGCAGGTTCAGCGCCTCCAGTGGGCTCAGCGCGTCCACCTGCGTCCGGCGGATGATCTCCGCCACGGCGCCCTCGGCCATGCCCTCCAGGGATACCTGGTCCTCTCGCGCTGCCGGGGCGTGGGGCTGCTGCGACTGGCTCTCCAGCTCACGCAGTATCTCCCGCGCCCGCTTGAGCACCGTGTCCGGCAGGCCCGCCAGCTTGGCCACCTCAATGCCGTAGCTCCGGTCCGCGCCGCCGGGAACGATCTTCCGCAGGAACACGATGTCCTCGCCCCGGGCGTGGACGGCCACGTTGTAGTTCCGCACGTTGGGCAGCTCCTGCTCCAGCGTGGTCAGCTCGTGATAATGGGTGGCGAACAGCGTCTTGGCCTTCAGCTTCCCGGCGCAGTGCTCCAGCACCGCCCGGGCGATGGACATTCCGTCGAATGTAGACGTGCCCCGGCCGATCTCATCCAGGATAAGCAGGCTGTTCTTCGTGGCGCAGCGAAGCAGCTCCGACACCTCGGTCATCTCCACCATGAAGGTGGACTGTCCCGCGGCCAGGTCGTCGCTGGCGCCGATGCGGGTGAAAATGCGGTCCACCACGCCGATGTGCGCCCGCTGGGCGGGGACAAAGCACCCCACCTGGGCCATCAGCACGATCAGCGCCACCTGGCGCATATAGGTGGACTTACCGGCCATGTTGGGGCCGGTGATGATGGCCACCCGATCCTCCTTCGCGCCCATATGGGTGTCGTTGGGCACAAAGAACGCGTCGCCCCGCACCTTTTCCACCACCGGATGGCGTCCCGCCGTGATCTCGATGACCCCGGACTCGTCCACCTCCGGCCGGCAGTAGTGGTTCTGGGCCGCCACCTCGGCAAAGGCGCACAGCGTGTCCAGCTGCGCGATCAGCGATGCCGCCAGCTGCACCCGTGTCACCTGTCCCGCCGCCTCTGTCCGCAGCGCGGCGAACAGGTCGTATTCCAGTGCCGCGTCCCGGTCATGGGCGGTGAGCACCTCGTGCTCCAGATCCTTCAGCTCCTGGGTGATATAGCGCTCGCCGTTCACCAGCGTCTGCTTGCGTATGTAGTCCGCCGGCACCTGGTCCTTAAAGGAGTTGCTCACCTCGATATAGTACCCGAACACCTTGTTGTACCCCACCTTCAGGGTACGGATGCCGGTCTTCTCCTTCTCCCGGGCCTCCAGCTGCGCGATAAACCCCTTGCCGCCGGAGAGTATCCCCCGCAGCCGGTCCACCTCATCGTCATAGCCCTCGCGGATCATGCCGCCCTCCCGGACGGAGAACGGCGGCTCATCCACCAGCACGGCGGCAATGCGCCCGCTGACGTCCTCCAGCGTCTCCAGCTGCTCGTCCAGCTTTCCCAGCGCCCCCGTCCGGAACGGTGCCAGGCACCGCTTGACCTCCGACAGGTGCTCCAGCGCCGCCCGCAGGTTCACCAGGTCCCTGGCCCCGGCGGTGCCGTAGACGATCCGGCTCATCAGCCGTTCCATGTCGCCCATGCCGGTCAGGGCCAGCCGCAGCTCCTGGCGGCCCACGGTGTTGTCCGTCAGCGCCGCCACGGCATTCAGCCGCCGGTCGATGGCCGCCACGTTCACCAGCGGCTGCTGCAGCCACATCCGCAGGTTCCGCGCGCCCATAGGCGTCTTTGTCTTGTCCAGCACCCACAGCAGGCTGCCCTTCTTCTCCTTGCCCCGCAGCGTCTCCGTCAGCTCCAGATTGCGCCGGGCCGTCAGGTCCAGCTCCATGAACTGCCCCGTCCGGTACCACTCCAGCTTGTCCAGCTGCTTCACGTCGGTCTTCTGCGTCTCGTAGAGATACGTCAGCAGCCCGCCCAGTGCCAGCAGCGGCGCGCTCTCGTTCCGTGGCAGATCCCGCAGCGCCGCCTCGCCGAACTGCATCCGCACCTTCTTCTCCGCGTCCGACACGTCGAACCGCCCCTCCGCCAGCCTCTCCCGCCGGCAGGAAAAGCGCTCCTCCAGCGCGGCGGTCAGCGCCGGGTCGTCATAGGCCGCGGCGTTCATCACGGCCTCCGCCGGGGCGAAGCGCCCCAGCTCGTTGATCAGCCCCGTCATCCGCTGCGCCCCGGTGAACACCGTCACCTGGGCCTGTCCGGTGGAGATATCCGCCGCGCACAGTCCCGCCGCCGTCTCGCTGAGGTACACGCCGCACAGATAATTGCTGCGTCCCGCGTCCAGGCAGGCCTCGTCCAGCACCGTGCCGGGTGTGACGGTGCGGATGATCTCCCGCTTCACCAGCCCCTTGGCCAGGGCCGGGTCCTCCATCTGCTCGCAGATGGACACCTTGTACCCCTTGGCGATCAGCCGCGCGATATACCCCTCGGCGGAGTGGTACGGCACGCCGCACATGGGGATGCGCTCCTCGTCGGACTTGCTCTTGTCCTTGTCCCTGGTGGTCAGGGCCAGGTCCAGCTCCTTCGACGCCGTCCGGGCATCCGGCCCGAACATCTCGTAAAAATCACCCAGCCGGAAAAACAGCAGGGAGTCGGGGTGCTTCTCCTTCTCCTCCATATACTGCCGCATCATGGGTGTCAGCTCAGCCATAGTTCGGCTCCTTTCTCCCTCCGGGAAATCTGCGCCTTACGGCGCGGGGCGCTCAGCCCAAAAAGCCCAGCAGGCCCAGAATGCCGAAGGTGGTGTACATCAGGCACATGATCACCAGCAGAATGGTGATGATGCTGTACATGGCGCTGGTTTTCTTCGTGTGCTTGTACTTGCGGATATAGAACAGCGTGCCGCAGGTGATGCCCAGCGTCAGGGAGGACAGGTGCGTCATCACCGCGCTGTCCTTGAAGGCGGTCAGGCGCAGGATCAGGATCACCAGCACCACGGCAAACTCCGCGATCAGCGTCACATTCAGCCAGGTGGGCAGCTTCACCTTCTCCTGCTGGTTCACCTTCTCGGCCACCTTCTGGGCCATGTAGGCACCGGTGGTATACCCGCCGTAGTTGCTGTTCTTCTTCTTGGAATGGATATTCTTATTGGGGTTGCCCTTGGCCTTGCGGATGGCCTCCTCCTGATTGGCGTACTGGTTCACGTTGGCCTTGTAGCTGTTCTTTGCCATGGTTTTATTCTCCTTCTGTCGGTAGATTGGTAAGATAACGCCGCAGCATATCAAACGCATGGTGGGCGGACAGTGTCCGGATGCGCTCCCGGTCGCCGCCCAGCGTCAGATGCCGCACAGTCACGCCCTCCGGCGCGGAAAGCCCCACGAACACGGTGCCCACCGGGTTTCCCCGGTCGTCGCCGTCGGGACCGGCCAGTCCGGTGACGGACACCGCCAGGTCCGCGCCTGTCAGCACCCGGACGCCCAGGGCCATAGCCCGGGCCACCTCTGCCGACACCGCGCCGCAGCGCGCCAGCAAATTCTCCGGCACGTGCAGCACCTGCTGCTTTACATGGTTCGTATAGCTGACCACGCCGCCCAGAAACACCTGGGACGCGCCGGGGATATCCGTCAGCCGCTTGGCGATCAGTCCGCCGGTGCAGCTCTCCGCCGCCGTCAGCGTCAGCCCCCGTTCCCGGCACAGCGTCAGCACCGTCTCCTCCAGCCCGGACACGTCCACGCCGTAGAGATACGCGCCCAGCCGGGCCCTTGCCTCCGCCAGCACCGGCGCCATCCGCGCCTCACAGGCACGCTCGTCCGCCCCGCGGGCGGACAGCTGCAGCATCACCTCGCCCGGCTTGGCGTAGGGCGCCAGCGTCATGTCCGCCTCCCGCCGCAGCAGGTCGTCCAGCAGCTCCTGCACCTGCGGCTCCGTCAGGCCGAAGATATGCAGCGTGTGGGACCGCACCGTCTGTCCCCGGGCCTGCTCCAGATAGGGCAGCAGGCAGTGCTCGGCCATATAGCAGCACTCATGGGGCACGCCGGGCAGCAGCGCCGCCGTGGTCCCCCCGGCGGTGAACACACACCCCGGGGCCGTGCCCACCGGGTTGCGGAACACGGTGCACCCCGCCGGCAGATAGGCCTGCTGCATATCGCATTCCGGCATCTCCCGGTGGAACACCCGGTCGAAATACCGCCGCATATCCTCCACCACCTCCGGGTGGAGCACCAGCGGCGTGTCCAGCGCGGCGCATACCGCCGTTTTCGTCATGTCGTCGTAGGTGGGGCCCAGCCCGCCGGTGAACACCAGCAGCTCTGCCCGTCCCCTTGCGATGGTCACGGCCTTCTCCAGCCGCGCCGCGTCGTCGTCCACAGCGGTGTGGTACAGCACCTCCACGCCGGCGGCGGTCAGCAGCCGGGAGAGAAACGCGGCATTCGTATTGGTCACGCCGCCGTCGAGCAGCTCGCTGCCCACGGCGATGATCTCCGCGGTGCGGGGCATAGAAGCGCCTCCTTATATCGTCGGTTTGATCCGGATCATCTCGCGTCCGGCCATGGCCCGCTGGCACAGACCCTCCACGTCCAGCGCAGCCTCGTACTCCCGCGTTTCCTCCACGCTGGGCTTCGTCTTGGGGTGCCGGGGGGTGAACACGGTGCAGCAATCCTCATAGGGCAGGATGGACGTGTCGAACGTGCCGATATGGCGGGCGATCCTCACGATCTCCTCCTTGTCCATGCCGATCAGGGGCCGCAGCACCGGCATGGTGGTCACATCCTCGCTGACGGCCAGCGCCTGCATGGTCTGGCTGGCCACCTGACCCAGATTTTCTCCGGTGACCAGGGCGCGGCACCGCAGCTCCAGCGCCAGCATATTGGCCAGGCGCATCATGAACCGCCGCATGATCAGGGTAAAGTGATCCTCCGGGCACTTGCGCCGGATCTCCTCCTGAATTTCGGTAAAGGGGATGATGAACACCGCCAGCCGGCCGCACCAGGGGGTCAGCTCCTCCGCCAGCTTCAGCACCTTCTCCCGGGCCAGCTCGCCGGTGTAGGGCGGGGAGGCGAAGTGGATCATCTCCAGCTGCACGCCCCGCTTGGCGATCATGTAGCTGGCCACCGGGCTGTCGATACCGCCGGACAGCAGGCTCACCGCGTGGCCGCCCATGCCCAGGGGCAGGCCGCCCGCGGCGCTCTCGGCGGGGCCGTGGACGTAGGCCGCGTCCTCCCGTACCTCGATGTACACCGTCAGCTCCGGGTGGTGTACGTCCACCTTCAGGTGGGGGAAGGCGTCGTGCAGCGCGCCGCCCACCCACTGGCTCAGCTGGATGCTGCCCATGGGGAAGGACTTGTCCGCCCGCTTGCTCTCCACCTTGAAGCTCTTGGCCGCGGTCAGCGCGCCGCCCAGATAGGTCCTTGCCGTGTCGAAAATGGCCTCCTTGGTCTTCTCGCAGGGCAGCGCCCGGGTGATGGCGATAATGCCGAACACCTGCCTACAGGCGGCGTACGCCCCGGCGATGTCGCAGGTGTCCTCCGCCGGCTCCACATAGATGGTGGACTGGCGGGAATAGATCCTCCACTTGCCGAACCGCTGGGTGCGGCGGCGGATATTGCTCATCAGCTTCATCTCAAAGCTGCGGCGGTTCAGGCCCTTCAGGACCACCTCGCCCAGCTTGCACAGTATGATCTCGTGCATGGGTCTTTCTCTCCTTGTTGTTGGTGGTGTACGGATGACGGGGGACATCCGTCTGTCCTTTCGTAGGGGGCGATGCCCACATCGCCCCGTCCGTGTCCGCGCGTTATCCGCCCGGGCGGACAGAGTCGTCCGCCCCTGCGCCGTGACGTCGGGACGCCGTCCCCTACAGACGTTTATCGACGGCGTACCGTGTCTGACGCAGGCAGGGCGGAAACACGTCCTGCTACGGCGGTAAGATTTTTCGTCCTGCCGATGGCGGGCCGACGACGGCGTATCGGGTA
>DJPP01000107.1:12044-14404 GCA_002438575.1 Oscillospiraceae bacterium UBA6409
GTCTGACGATGGCAGGGCGGAAAAGATCCCGCCGTTATTTCAGTGTGTTGCTGCTTCTGTACTGTATCGCCTCCGCCAGATGCGCCGCCTCGATGCGCTCGCTGCCCTCCAGGTCGGCGATGGTGCGGGCCATACGCAGTATACGGTCGTGGCTGCGGGCCGTCAGGCCCAGGCGTTCAAAGGCGCCCTGCATGAGCTTTTCGCCGGCGGCATCCAGCGCGCAGTATTGGCCGATCATGGCGGGGGTCATGTAGGCGTTGCAGGACACGTCGGTGCCGGCAAAGCGCTTTTTCTGCACCTCGCGGGCGGCGTTGACCCGTTCCCGGATGGCCGAGGACGGCTCCGGCTGCTCCTTGCGGCGCATGGCCTCGTACTCCACCGACGGCACATCGATGTGCATATCGATCCGGTCCAGCAGCGGGCCGGAGATGCGCTGCATATACTGCTCCACCTGCTGGGGCGAGCAGGTGCAGCGCCCGGAGGGGTGGCCGTACCAGCCGCAGCGGCAGGGGTTCATGGCGCAGACCAGCATGAAGCGGCTGGGCAGCGTCAGGGAGCCGGAGGCCCGGGTGATGGTCACAAAGCCGTCCTCCAGCGGCTGGCGCAGCGTCTCCAGCGCCGCCTTGCTGAACTCCGGCAGCTCGTCCAGAAACAGCACGCCGTTGTGTGCCAGGGATATCTCTCCCGGCCGGGGTATCCCCCCGCCGCCGGAGAGCGACACGGTGGACGCCGTGTGGTGGGGGCTGCGGAAGGGCCGCGTATCCACCAGCGGGTGCCGCGGGTCGGTCATGCCCGCCACGGAGTAGATCTCCGTGGTCTGCAGGGCCTCCGCCCGGGTCATATCCGGCAGGATGGACGGCAGCCGCCGGGCCAGCATGGACTTGCCCGCGCCGGGCGAGCCCACCAGCAGCACGTTGTGCCCGCCGGCGGCGGCGATCTCCAGCGCCCGCTTCACGTTCTCCTGTCCCATCACGTCGGCGAAGTCCGGCAGGGGCCGGTCCTGATGTCCCGGCGTCCATCGGGGTGCCGGCGCCATGACCTGCTCGCCCTTCAGATGGGCGATGAGCTGCCCCACGTCCGTCACGCCGTACACGGTCAGCCCATCGGCCAGGGTAGCCTCGGCGGCGTTGGCCTCGGGCACATACAGCGTGTCGATGCCCAGCCGCGCCGCCGTCAGCGCCATGGGCAGCACGCCCGTCACCGGCCGCAGCGCGCCGGAGAGGCTCAGCTCGCCCAAAAACGCCGCGCCCTGAGGCAGGGGAGATATCTCCTCCGCCGCGGCCAGAATGCCCAGCAGGATGGGCAGGTCGTACACCGTGCCCTCCTTCCGCACCCGCGCCGGAGCCAGATTGACCGTGATGCGGCTGACGGGGAACTTGGCCCCGCAGTTTTTCACCGCCGCCCGAACGCGCTCCCGCGACTCCTTCACCGCCGCGTCCGGCAGGCCCACCACGTCGAACCCCGGCAGTCCGCCGGACAGAAAGCACTCCACCGACACCTCGTAGCCGGTAATGCCCGTCAGGCCCAGCGACCGTACCGTCACCATCATGGACAGCGCCCCCTTTACACTAATTTTATAGCACCGTACATTTTACCACAAAATTCCCGCCGTGAACAGCCACTTTTTCCAAAAAAGTCCCCCGCCTTTTGCGCGGAGTGCATGAACCTGTCCCGCCTCCGTGAGAATTTTTGTGCATGGCGCTAAAAAAGTTTTATCGTGGCACAAATCACGAAAATGTGGGTTTACATCCCGGATTTTTTGTGCTACTATGACGGTGCCTAACATTCCGTACAAAGGGGTCTTTGCGCCCTTCTGGCGGTACGGAAGTATATAATGTAAGGAGGCTCATTATGGTAAGAAAAATGAAGTCCATGGATGGCAATAACGCCGCGGCGCACGTTTCCTACGCGTTCTCCGAGGTCGCAGCCATCTACCCCATCACCCCGTCCAGCCCCATGGCGGACTTCGTGGACCAGTGGAGCGCCAACGGTCTGAAAAACATCTTCGGCACCAAGGTAAAGGTCGTCGAGATGCAGTCCGAGGCCGGTGCCGCCGGTGCTGTCCACGGCTCTCTGGGCGCCGGTGCCCTGACCACCACGTACACCGCGTCCCAGGGCCTGCTGCTGATGATCCCCAATATGTACAAGATCGCGGCTGAGCAGCTGCCCTGCGTGTTCCACGTGTCCGCCCGTACCGTGTCCACCCAGGCGCTGAACATCTTCGGCGACCACTCCGACGTCATGGCCTGCCGCCAGACCGGCTTCGCCATGCTGTGCGAGGGCAACGTCCAGGAGGTCATGGATCTGTCCCCCGTGGCCCATCTGGCCGCGCTGGAGGGCAAGGTCCCCTTCATCAACTT
>DJPP01000107.1:14432-14560 GCA_002438575.1 Oscillospiraceae bacterium UBA6409
TCCCACGAGATCCAGAAGATCGCTGTCTGGGACTACGAGGATCTGAAGGATATGTGCGACATGGACGCCGTGGCCGAGTTCCGCCGCCACGCCCTGAATCCCGAGCATCCCCATATGCGCGGCAGCCA
>DJPP01000004.1:0-5447 GCA_002438575.1 Oscillospiraceae bacterium UBA6409
TGCGGGTCTTTAGGGCATATACGGTCAAAAACACCAACGGCGTAAACGCCATAACAGTATGCAGCACGGAAACATCTCCCTTCTCATATAAAGTATAGCAAATTCCGACGAAAACCGCAACCGCACATGAAAAAGCCGACCATCAGGCCGGCTTTTTCATGTACCGCTTATACAGACATCCTTTTCACACCGGGGTTCTCCCGCATAAAGGCCATGGCCTCATCATGGGAGATGGGCGGTTCCAGCCGGACAGTGAGCTCCATGCGAAGGCAGCCCTCCTGGCGGGTAAGGCTGCTCTCTGTCACCTGGCCGCGGTGCTCCTTCAGCAGATCGTCAAAGCGGGCCCGCAGCTCATCCGTATCCTCCAGCTCCACCAGAAGCTCCTGGGTCGTGAGGGCGTCCGCCCCCACAGGGAAGCGGTGGAGGATGATCTGGATGGCAACGAGGACAGCCGCCTCGAACAGGCCCAGCCAATACATACCGGCGCCCACAGCCATACCGATGGCGGCGGTACCCCACATACCGGCGGCGGTGGTCAGTCCGCGGATAGAGTTGCCGTTTTTGAATATGACGCCGGCCCCCAGAAAGGATATGCCGCTGACCACCTGGGCGGCAATGCGTGCAGGGTCGGCGCCGCGAAGGCCATCCAGCGTAACACAGTCCAGGAAAGCGTATTTTGAGACGATCATAAACAGCGCAGAGGTACAGGCAATGATGCAGTGGGTACGGATGCCCGCCTCCTTGCGGCGCTTACTGCGCTCCAGGCCCACCAGCGCGCCCAAGGCGGCAGACAGCAGCAGGCGAATGAGAAATTCCAGATTATCGTAAATAGTCAGGGTCGCTTCGGGCACATATTGCGTCAGTCCGGAAAGCATAGCAAGCTCCTTTCAGCGGCACGGGCCGCGGGTATGGTACAGCAAGTATAGCGTGCATCGCCGCTTCTTATGCGGTATAGCGGCATTGGTCGGTAACGGCCTTCTTCAGCCGCCGCAATGCCGGATCGTCCAAGTCCCGGGGATAAGGCATATCTGTCAGATCAAATTCACAGATCGTACTGTCCGGGTGCATGACGATGATCCGCCGCCCCAGCAGCAGCGCCTCCTCCAGCTGGTGGGTGACCAGCACGATTGTGCGGGGCAGCTTCTCCTGGATAGCCAGCAGTTGGCTCTGCAGCTCCGCACGGGTCAAAAAGTCCAGCGATGCAAAGGGCTCGTCCATCAGCAGCAGCTCCGCCTGCCCCGCCAGCACCCGGGCCAGGCCCAAACGCTGCTTCATGCCGGTGGACAGCTCCACCGGAGTCAGGTCGGCGTAGTCCTCCAATCCCACCAGGCGCACGAACTCGCTGGCGCGCTCATAGCGCTCCTCCGGTGTTTTCCCCACGCCGCAGGCCATGGCCACGTTCCGCTGCACGCTGGTCCAGGTGATGACATAGGGATCCGGGCTGAGCATGGCGCTGTGCCACCCCTCCGGCATCCGTACCGTGCCGGCGTCAGGCTTTTCCGTCCCTGCCAGCAGCTTCAGCAGCGTGCTCTTGCCGCAGCCGCTGCGGCCCACGATCACAGTGATCTCTCCGGCAGGAATGGTCAGCGACAGGTCGCGCAGCACCTGCCGGGTACGGCTGGGCCGCGTCTCGCCGGTCAGGACGATATCCGTGCCGTAGGTGGTATAGGCTTTATCCACATGGTCAAGAACAACTGCGTCCATAACAATTCCTCATTTCCTCGTTTCGGCCGCCGGACAGATGGACGGCACGGCTATCATAGCCCCGGCGGCGGGGCTTGTCAAGCGCCGCCGTCAGCCCAGCATTCCCAGTATCTCCTGCAGGCTGAAATTCTCCCGGTAGTAGTCCAGCTCGCCGGCGATCAGCTCGTCCAGCACGCGCATACCCAGCACCTCCACCGGCGCCTTGTCGTCCGTCAGGATGTGATCGCCTCCGGTGTAGGCCGTCAGCTCGGCGGCCACCTCTGCCATCATGGCGGCGTAGTCCCCGTCGGTCAGCGCGGCGCGGCTGGCCGCAAAGCGCTCCGGCAGGCCGGGCACGTTGGTGCAGAACACCTCCGTATTGGTGTTGCCGGGCACATCGGCCAGATAGGTGTACGCGAACACGCTGGCCATCGTATCACAAAGGTACTGGTTGATGGAGCCATCCTCGCGGGAGGTCATGTTCAGGTTCACCACCATGACGCCCTCCGGCTTCAGATGCGCCGCCACCGCCGCGAAGAACTCCCGGCTGGACAGCTGAAATGGAATGGTGATATCCTGATAGGCGTCCACCATGATCACATCAAACTTCTCCTCCGACGCGGTCAGGTAGGCCCGGCCATCGGCCACGGCCACCTCCACCTCCTCCGGCAGGCCGAAATAGGTACGGGCAATGTCGGCGATCTTGCCGTCGATCTCCGCGCCCTGCACGGTCATGCCCGGGAAATAGCGGACGCAGTATCCGGCGTAGGTCCCGGAGCCCATGCCCAAAATCATGGCGCTGCGGCCGGTGTTATCGGTACCGTCCATACCCGCCATACAGGGGGCTGCCAGCGCATAGTCGTAGTACATTCCGGTGAGCTTACCGTCCTTGTTCTGCACCGACTGTACGCCGAAGAGCACATTGGTGGAGAGCGTAGTGGTGTGGTCGTCATCCTTGACCTGGAGGTAGTTGTAGATGGACTCATCCTCCAGGGCCAGATCGCTCTCCCAGAAGGCGAAGCTGTAGGTGGGCAGCGCAAAGCACAGCCCCACCACCAATACCACCGCAATGATACCGGTGACCGTCTTCTTCCGTTCAAAAGTGAAGTAGACGATTCCGATAGCGGCCAGCACACCCGCAAAAATCAGGAACGTGGCCGCCGTACCCACCGCCGGGATGGTCAGAAACGTGGGCACAAAGGTGCCAATGATGCTGCCGATGGTGTTCAGCGCATTCAGCTGTCCCACGGTCTTACCGGTGTCGTCCAGATTATCCACGGTAAACTTGGTCAGGGACGGCGTTACGGTGCCCAGCAGCACACAGGGAAACGCGAAAATCACCAGGCAGGCCGCCAGCGCCGCCCAGACCAGAAAGTTCTTCGTTACGAACGTAGCCAGCAGGAACGATATCCCGGCGATCATCCATCGGCCCGCAAAGGGTATCAACGCGATCCAGATGGCGGCAATAATGACCCGTCCGTAAAGCCGGTCCGGAGACTTGCTCTTGTCCGCCATCCGTCCGCCCCAGATGTTGCCCACGGCCATAGCGATCATAATGACGCCGATAATGACCGTCCACACGATCTGGGAGGAGCTGAAATACGGTGCCATCAGGCGGCTGGCGCCCAGCTCCACCGCCATGACGGACATTCCCGCAAAAAACTCTGTCAGGTATAAAAACCACTTGCTGTGCGTCAGCTTTTTCTCCATGGTGCAATGTCCTCCTCTTCACACCGCCGCACGGCGGATGGTCTTAAGTTCGTCCGGCTGCCGCCGGAACGCGCCGCTGCTCAATGCAGGTCGTCAAAATGCGCCGCCACGGCATCCGCCGCCGTGATGGGGCGGATGACACGGGCCGGTACCCCCGCCGCAAAGCCGTTGGCGGGTATATCCCGTGTGACCACGCTCCCCGCGCCGATCACGCAGTTGTCGCCGATCGTCACACCGGGGCAGACCACTACGTTTGCTCCGAACCAGCAGTCGTTTCCGATGGTCACCGGCTTGGCATAGCACAGGAAGCGCTCCACGCCGTCACTGCACCGGATGCCCCGGCGCTCGTCCGGCAGCATAGGATGCAGCGGCGTAACGATGGTCACGTTGGGGCCGAAGTTGCAATGGTCGCCGATGGTCACCAGCGCGTCGTCCTGCACCGTAAAGTTGAAGTTCATAAAGCACCCCTGCCCCACCGTCGTGTGGCAGCCGTAGTGAAAATGGATGGGCCCCAGCATCAGCGTTCCCTCGCCCAGACCGCCCAGCAGCTGCGTCAATATCGCCTGCCGCTGCGCCTCGTCCGTCTCATACAGACTGTTGAACATCTGGCTCAGCCGATGCGCCCGCTGCTTTTTCTCCACCAGCTCCGGCACTTCGGAGGCAAAAAGCTTCCCGGCAAAAATACGCTGTTCCTCTGTCATATGTCCGCACCATCCTTTTCCGTCATATACGCTCTGTCCGCCCCGGAAACGCCAAACAGCTCTCCCGGGACTCCCCTGTATTATAGCGTAGCATGACCGCTTCCGCAAGTGTCTCTCTGTTTTCATGTCCCTCTCACTGTTCCTCAGCCGCACAGAAAAAACCTCCGTTTCCGGAGGCTTTCTCTGATTTTATGTCAGCTTTGTCGGATTGTTCTTGACATAGAATAACGGACCCGGTATGCTGATGACAACGGGAGGTGAGGTGCCATGATGGACGGAAATATCATATTATCCGTGGCAAAGGCCATGGAGGTCCTGCAAATTCTGAGTCAGGCCGAAGGTCCGCTGTCGCTGAAGGAACTGTCCGCGCGGTGCGGATACCCGAAGAGCACCGTATTCGGCCTGCTCACCACCATGCGGGCCTATGACGTGGCAGCGCAGACGCCGGACGGAAAATACACACTGGGTCTGCGGCTATTCGAATATGGGCGGCAGGTAGAACGGTCCTGGGACATCTCACTGGTAGCCCACCCCTATATGGAGCACCTGTGCCAGCGGACCGGAGCGTCCGTCATGCTCTCGGTGTGCGAGGGCGGCAGCGTGATCACGCTGGACCAGGTGGAAACGCGGGGCAATCTGCGTATCGTGTCGGATATAGGTTCCCGGCTGCCTATCTACTGTACGTCGCAGGGCAAGGTGTTCCTGGCGCATATGTCCCGCACCGGCGCCGAGGCGCTGCTGCGCGCACAGCATATGACCCAGTTCACCCCGCACACCATCACCGATCTGACCGCGCTGATGCAGGAGATCGATCTGTGCCGTGCCAACGGCTATGCCATTGAAAACGGCGAATACAAGATCGGCCTGCGCTCCATTTCCGCACCGGTCTATACCGTGGAGGGCAAAGCGCGATACACCGTGGGCGTGATCGGTATGTTCCGCAGCACCCGTTCCGATGAATTCCTTGCGGCGGTGGAGCAGGTCTGCGCCGCCGCGTCCATGATCTCCACCGCGCTGGGCTATCGAAAAGCGGAGGAGCTCCTGTGAGCCATACCTCTGCCGTTATCGGCGCACTGGAGTACGCGCTGCACACGATCGCTGCCGAAGGGCAGGATCAGCGCCAGCGCCGCGCCCGCGCCGCTGTGGGAGCTGCTGCGTGAACTGAATACCCGACAGCCCGACATGACGATATCCTCCTCGATCTGTCAGAACGAGGAGGTCCTCGCGGCTTGGGAAAATGGCTCCTGCGACATCGCCATTCTGCCGTATCCCATGGACGGCGGAAAGCCGCTTATGACAGAAGCGCTCTTTGTCTCTGTCCCAACGGAGCACGAGCTTGCAAAAAACAAAACG
>DJPP01000004.1:5537-7095 GCA_002438575.1 Oscillospiraceae bacterium UBA6409
TGCCGGGAGAAAATGCCCGCCTCCAAATTCCTGGTACAGGCAGATACCTCCGTGTTCGATGAGTTGGTGCGTGCCTCCTCCCTTCCGTGCTTTACCACGGATTACGGGCAGCGGCACCATACCGCTTATCCGGATCGGGTGACCATTCCGCTGACTGACCCCGAGGCCAATGTAACCTTTTGCATAATGACCCGGCAGATACGCTGAGAAGCGCCTTAAAAAGTTCACGGGATGACGGCGTGAGTGCCGTCATCCCGTGAACTTTTTAGACCTTCCATCCGGCAGCCTGCTGGCGCTCTACCACGAAGCGGCGGTAAAGGCCGTCCGCAGCGACCAGTTCGTCATGGGTGCCCTGCTGAACGATCTCGCCGTGATCAACAACGAAAATCTGATCGGCATTCCGTACCGTTTTCAGCCGGTGGGCGATCATGATGACCGTCTTATCGTGCGTCAGCTCGGCCACAGCCTCCATCAGTTCCTTTTCGTTTTCGGGGTCAACGTTGGCGGTGGCCTCGTCCAGGATGACGATGGGCGCGTCCTTCATGATGGCCCGTGCGATGGAGATACGCTGGCGTTCGCCGCCGGAAAGCGTCGCGCCGCCCTCGCCGATGACGGTGTCAAAGCCGTCCGGCAGCGCCATGATGAAATCATAGCAGCGGGCCTTTTTCGCCGCGGTCGTCACTTCCTCCATGGAGGCATCGGGCTTGCCGAAGCGGATGTTGTTGGCGATGGTGTCCGAGAACAGGTATGTCCGCTGGAACACGAAGGAGAAATTGCGGATGAGACTGTCGTAGCTGTACTCCCGCACGTCGTGCCCGCCAAGGCTCACGCTGCCGCCCTGCACATCCCAGAACCGTGCCATGAGATTGCACAGCGTGGTCTTGCCGCTGCCGGACGGGCCGACAATGGCGACGGTGGTCTTTTCCGGAATGGTCAGGGACACATCATGCAGAATGGGTTTGCTGTCATAGGAGAAATCCACATGGGAGAGCGCAATGTCCTCCCTCTCCGGCGTCAGTTCCTCTCCGTCAATGTCCATGGATTCCACACACAGAATGGAATTTGCCTTGTCCACGCCGATGTCAATGGATCGGAACAGGGAGGAAAAGCTCCCGGCGCTGTCCAGCTGCTCAAAGAGGATAAACGAGCAGATGAGCATCAGCAGGCAGTTCGTCAGCTCCATGGTACCGCCGAAGTAAAAGACGATGGCGGCAGCGCAGACGGCAATGCCGGTCAGCTTGTTGACAATGAACTGTGCCAGCATATAGAGAACCGACGGAAGCTCCATGGCAAACGATGCTTTCCGCGCTTCCTCCACAGCGCCGTGTACCTGCGTGGCGGAATCGTGGGTCAGGTCGAAATTCTTGACCTCCGCGATGCCCTGCACATATTCCAATACCTTGGAGACAAGGCGCTCGTCGGCGTTGAACTTGCGCTGCGCCAGCGACTGCTCCGCCCGCTGCATGGCGGCATTGACGGCAAAGAACAGCACCAGTCCTGCCAGCGTGATAAGCCCCATGCGCCAGTCAAACAGGAACATCATCACCGCGATGATGCC
>DJPP01000112.1:0-8695 GCA_002438575.1 Oscillospiraceae bacterium UBA6409
TTCAAATCCGGGTGTCACCTCCATATGAATGAGAGCCGCTTTTCGAACATTTTTATCGAAAAGCGGCTCTCTTCACGCTTTTGTGGCAGCTCTGTTCTAATGTGCTCCGGCAGCTTCACCGGTTTTTGGGCTGGGTGCTTCGGATCAGACAGCCGTTCCGGCTTCATGCAGATGGGGCTTTCAAAAAAGTTATGCATATCGTGCTGGTTGCTGAAATTCCATTTGTGCCCCTTGTTCCACATACAGGCAATCATTTCGCAGCTGTTCAAAAAGCCATTTCTAAATATCTTTGGCGCTGGGTTTGTCTTGTGCCAAATGAAAAACTGAAACGTATCAAACTCACTGTCAAACGCTTCGTGCCATTCCCTAACATGAGCTGTTGTGCTTTGCAACGAGAGCTTTTTATTAAGCGCCAAGTCAGATTCTTGGCATATAGAGACGCTGCTGGAGACAGCGAAGCGAATTGAAACGAAGAATCTTTGCCCACACCCTGACCCTCACAGCAAAACGACCGCCCAATGGGCGGTCGTTCCCTTTTGTTGTGGGGCGGAACAGGCCCCCTGAAATGCCGGAAGCCCGGCCCGGCACAAGGCCGGACCGGGCCCCGGCGCTGGAGGGGACCAGCACCGTTCGCTGAGGGGTCCAGGGGGGTAAACGCACAAAACGCGGGAAATGTCAATGCAGGGGGATTACGTTATCGTTGTGTTATGCTGTGTCAGCCGTTACTTGGCAGCCTTCTTGGCTTCCTTGGCGGCCTTGTCAGCCAGGTAGTACATACCGGGAGTGTTGTAGTACTCCTTCTGCAGGTCCTTCACCTGCTTGCACATCACCAGCAGGCCGATCATGTTCAGGATGACGATGACAGCCATGAAGCCGTCGGTGATCATGTACATGGTGGTCACGTTGGAGAACGCGCAGGCGATGCCGATGAACAGGGGATACATAAACACCCAGATCTTGGAGAACTTACGGCCGAACAGGATCTCAGCCTGGATCTGGCCGAAGAAGCCGGCGGAAATGATCGTGGAGAACACGAACAGGAACACCGTCACGGCGACGAAGATGGCGCCGAAGCTGCCGAACACGGACCGGAAAGCAGCCAGGGCCAGCTGGCCGGAGCTCAGACCCTCCTGGGTCCACACACCGGAGGACAGAACTGCCAGGGCGGTGATGGTGCAGATAACGATGGTATCCATGAAGACTTCGAAGATACCGAACTGGGCCTGACGGATGGGGTGATCCGTATCGGCGGTGCAGTGACCGGCGATGGTGGAGCCCACGCCCGCCTCATTGGAGTACACGCCGCGGGCAGCGCCCCAGCGGATAGCAGCCATGATGGTGGCGCCGGCGAAGCCGCCCACAGCGGCGCGGCCGGTGAAGGCATCTTGGAAGATCATGCCGATGACAGCGGGGATCTCGCCCACGTTGGCGAAGATGATGACCAGAGCGCCCAGCACGTACAGGCAGGCCATCACGGGAACCAGGATATCGGTGACGCTGGACACGCGCTTGAAGCCGCCGGCCAGGATGATGCCCACCAGAACGGCGATGATGATGCCGGTGACGGTCTGGTTTGCGCCGAAGATGTTGAACTGCTCAGCAGCGGAAACGCCCTGAGAGGCCAGGGAGGGAACCAGCTCGATCATGAAGAAGAAGGCGTAGCCGACGCCGAACACGACGCCGATCTTCTTGCCCAGACCGCGCAGGTAGTAGGCGGGGCCACCGACCCACTCGCCCACGTCGTTCTTACGACGGTACTTGATGCCCAGCGCGACCTCGCAGTACTTGGTGCACATGCCGAGGATAGCCAGGATCCAGATCCAGAACACGGCGCCGGGGCCGCCCAGAGCGATAGCCACGGGCACACCGACGATGTTGGAAGCGCCGACGGCGCAGGCCAGGGCCGCGAACGCGGCGGAGATGGGACGGACCTTGCCCTCTTCCTTCTTGGCGAACATCTTGCCGAAGGTCTGGCTCATGGCGTAGCCGAAGTGACGGATCTGGGGGAAGCCCAGATAAATGGTCAGGAACAGACCGCCGCCGCCGATGAGGATCAGAATGGGAATGCCCCAGAACCAGTTACCAAAATCTTGGATAGCTTGCAGTATAACCATACTTTTCTCCTTTCACGCGAAACAATAGGTGATTTTCTCTGTGATTGCGCTTGTGCGTTTTGCGTTTTGTGCTTGGTGCGTTTTGTGCGTTCTGACAGGGTCTCTCAGCGTAGGGGGGGATAACTCAGCTCAGCAGACGCTTCACCGTTTCATAGGTGATATTGGGAACATTCTGGAACGTCTGCCGCATATCCACGCGCTCGGTGAGCATATGTCCGTCGCGGCCGAAGGTACCGATATTGACAACGGGGACATCGATCTGACGGATCTTATCCACCGGGTGCGTGTATTTCACGCCGTACTGGGGCATATTCGTCTCCAGCGCCTGGATAGCCAGGGTGTCGTCGCACACGGCCATAAAGCTGGAGTCGGAGATGTAGGGGTAGAACATACGGGTCTTGATCTGGCGCTGGGCCTCGGGCCGCACCACCTCGATGGCGCTCTCCACCGCGTCCAGCAGAGCCTTTTCCTTGGCTGTGCGACCGGTCATCTCGATACGGGCGCTGAAGATGGAGCCGAAAAACACCACCACGGCGGGGGACTTATCCTCGGACCACTTCCAGGCCTCCTGCACTACACGCAGACCGAACAGCCGCAGGTCCAGCTCGGGATCGTCCTCGTGCAGCTTCACGGTGAACTCGTGAATGGCTTTCTTGAAGGCCTCGCCGTGCGCCGCTGCCAGCTCGTTGTAGAACTCGCTCCAGGTGTAGACCCGGGTCTTCCAGGGCAGCTGGTGGAAGTCCACCTTGCTCAGCTCGCAGAAGCGCTTGTACTGGGCGTTCAGGTATTCCACCGTCTCGTCGAAGGCCTCTACGGCCATCTGCTTGCTCTTTTCCAGCACGATGGCGGGGTCCCAGCCGTGGGTGAAGAAGTTATAGTAGCCGAAGGCCGTCAGCGCCGTCTGCACGGTGTAGGGGCCCTTGGTGTCCATCTGCTTCAGGGAGATGGGCGGAATGGCCACCTCACCCTGGGCGATGTCGCACAGGTCAGTGTTCAGGGACATCTTGCGCGTGATGTTGGCCAGCACCAGGTTGGGATCCAGCGCGCTGAAGGCCTGGCCCACATGGGCTTCCTTGCCGAACACGGCGAAGCAGGGCAGCAGCTTGCCGATGCTGCCGTAGTAGATGTAGCGGTTCTCGTCGCCGGGAGCGTAGTTGGTGGAGTAGTCGGCGTTGATGCACGCCACGTACTCGAAGTGCTCCTTCTCCTTCAGCTCCTCCAGCAGGTCCAGGGCGGTGATGATGCCCTTGGAGTTGTCCTCCTCGTCGCACTCGCCGATAGCCAGCAGGTTGCCGTCCAGCTCCTCGGGATGCTCAGAGAAGTACTGGATCAGGTACATATGGCCTGCCACACCGGACTTCATATCCAGCGCGCCGCGGCCGAACAGATACTCGCCGGACTCGATATCGTCAATGACCTCCTGGGGCAGCACGAACGTCTCGCGCAGCTTGGCGGGCAGTTCCTCGCAGCGGAACGCGTACTCGCGGATGGTGCCGAAATCGTCCACGCCCACGGTGTCGATGTGGCCGATGAGGATGACCGTGCGGTTGGAATTGCCCTTGGTGCCCTTCACATAGGCCAGCGTGCTGTGCCGCACCACAAAGTCGTTCTTGGTCTGGAAGCACTTGACCTGCTCGGGATGTGCCTGGAAGTAGGGCAGGGACATATAGAAGTCCTGCACATAGCGGGCCACGGCGCTCTCGCCGCCCGGCTCCTTGTTGATGCTGGGGATGGCGACCATCTCTTCCGTCAGCTGCTTGACCTTGTCAAAAGAATTTAATTTCATGTCTTAGCTCCTTTGTTGTGCTGCGCGTATCAATCGCGGTGATATCTCTCAATGCCGGCCATATAGGTGTTCAGCACCTGGATGTCCTTGATGTCGTTTTCAGGGATGTGGAAGATGTCGCGGTCGATGACCACCATGTCGGCGAACTTGCCGGCCTCGATGGTGCCCATCAGGTCCTGGTCGCCGTTGGCATAGGCCACGTTCTTGCTGTACATACACACCGCGTCATACACGGATACCTTCTCGTCGGGGTGATAGCCGCCCACGGGATAGCCGTCCATATCCTGACGGGTCACGGTGGCGTAGATGCCGATCCAGGGGTTGAAGCTCTCCACCGGTGCGTCGGAGCCGCCGGCCATGATCAGTCCCGCGTCCAGATACGTCTTCCAGGGATAGCTCAGCACGGCGCGTTCCTTGCCTACGCGCTCCTCGATCCAGTGCAGGTCGGTCATCAGGAACGTGGGCTGGATATCCAGCACGATCGGCAGCTTCTTCATGCGCTCGATCAGCTCCGGCGTGGCCATCTGGGCGTGGATGATCCGGAAGGGGAGACGCTTGGCCTGCTCCTCCGGCGTCATGCCGTCCTTCAGCCCCTGCTCAAGGCAGTACTCCACCGCGTCCAGGGTGATCTCCAGTGCCTTGTCGCCGATGCAGTGGGTGGCGGGCTGCAAACCGTGGCTGTATGCCTTGTACATTCTCTTGGCCAGGTCCTCGGGGCTGATGACCAGAATGCCGGTGTTGCCGGGATCGTCCGCGTAGTCGGTGTACAGCTTGGCGGAACGGGAACCCAGGGAGCCGTCAGAGAAGCTCTTGAAGCTGCCCATCCGCGCGGCGCGGTAGGGATCGTTCCGCTGCTCCGGCGTCAGGTTCTCCGGGTCGAACATATAGTCCAGGCACACGGCCATACGCACCGGCAGCTCGCCGCGGTCGCTGCGGGCCACATAGTCGGCGAAGTCCTCGTCATAGTGCCAGATCTCCGCGGCGTAGGTGTGCATCATGGTCACGCCCAGGCTGGAGGCCAGCGCCAGACCCTTCTTCATGCACTTCTCACGGGTGGCGGGCACCAGGAACGGGTCGGGGATCAGATTGTCGTAGATCTTGGAGGCCTGCTCACGGAAAATGCCGTTGGGGTTGCCATCGGCATCCAGCTCCACCAGGCCGCCGGGACCGTATACGTAGCCGTTGGTGATGTTGGCCTTTTCCAGCGCCATGGTGTTGGCCACCGCCGTGTGCAGGCACACGCGCTTGATGACGATGGGGTGATCGGTGCTGGCCTCGTCCAGGTCCAGACGGGTGGGCAGCCGGTCCTCGCAGTCCTTCCACTTGGACTGGTCAAAGTTGGAGCCCTTGATCCACTCGCCCTTGGGCGTCTCCGCCGCGCGGTCACGCAGCAGCTGCAGCGCCTCGGCGCGGGAGGTGGCGCCGCCCAGATCCACCGTGGTATAGGTCTGGCAGAAAGCGAAGAAGTGCAGGTGGGAGTCGCCCATGCCGGGCAGCACGGTCTTGCCCTGCAGATCAATGCTCTTCGCACAGTCAAAGCGCTCCAGCGCCTCTTCCTTTGTGCCCACATAGGCAAATTTGCCGTCCTTCAGCACCACTGCTTCCTTGCAGACGCCCGGCGCTTCCATCGTGTAGATCTTGCCGCCATAAAACAACGTATCAGCTTTGACCTTCATTTTGTACACCTCTCCAATTTCAACGTAGTATTATTGTGATTTTGTACAGTTTTGCGTACGTAAGGTTTACCTTAGTTGCCATTATAACGGAAAATGGACCGGGTGGCAATTTGCCGTCTGTTCCCCATGCGGAACAATTTGTGCAAATTTTGTTTCCTGAACGGACCGTTTATTGACATATTCGACGCATTTTGCTATAATCGTTAAAAATCGGTGCAAAAATGAGCCTGAATTGATTTTGAGGAAATTGCCTATGGACACTGCAAGAGAAAATATCACAAGGGAAGTCGGCAGCCGCATCCGCTACGCCCGCAAAAGCCGGGGTATGTCGATGGACGAGCTGGCCCAGGCCATCTACAAGACCCGTTCGGCCATCTCCAAGTACGAGAACGGACAGATCTCCGTGGATATCGCCACGCTTTACGACATCGCCAACGCCCTGAAGGTCAGCATCTATGATCTGCTGCACCGCAATACACCGGATATTGACCAGGAGTACAACGCGGAGGTGCCCGCCTTTTTCCGGGAGGTCTCCCAATTATATATGTACTTCTTCGACGGCCGGGTCAACCGCGCCCAGTGCACCGTGATCGATATATTCCCCACGGAGGAGAGCAGCACGGCCGAGGTGCTCATGTATATGAACATCAAGGACCTGGCCCACTACCGGGTCTGTGAGAGCACCTACCACGGCACCCTGACCCACTACGAGGCGTTCAGCGCCATGCTGTTCCAGAATGACGATATGCCCATGGACAAATACCAGATCGGCATTCCCCAGCCCTATATGGACGACGACCGGAAGTGGGTGCTGACCTATGGCATCTCCTGCCGCCCGCTGATGCCTACTGCCGCCAAGCGCCTTCTCAGCAAAAAGCCGCTTTCCATCGACAAGGCGCTGGTCCAGGAGCTGAAGATATCCAAGGAGGATATCCGCCTGATGAAGCATTATAATATGTTCGTCATGGTGTAGCCGGCATCGCCCGTTGTATCTGTATGAACAGTTTTACCCGAAAAGGACGCCCCGGCGTCCTTTTCCCATAGGGAAACGCGGTTTTTGAAAAAAATTTCGGTTTCCATGTCCGCATTTGCTCCGCTGCGCCGTTTACAGAGTGAAGACGCAGGACGGAGACACACTGTCGTCCGCACACAGCTGCAGCGCAGAAGGGAGGAGGGCCTATGCTGCTCTATACCCAGACCATAGAGGATCCCCGGCAGGCCCGGCAGTTCGAGGACATATACACCGCCTGCCGGGGCCGTCTGCTGGCCCTGGCCCGCCGGAAGCTCTGCGGCGGCGCAGAGGCCGAGGACGCGGTGCACCAGGCGTTTCTGGCGCTGGCAGAGCACTTTCCGCGGCTGTGCCGCCTGCCCCGCCCCCAGCTGGAGGCGTATCTGGTGGTGGTCACGGAGCGCAAGTGCATCGACTGCCTGCGGCAGCAGGCCCGCCGTGACGGCGCGCCCTTTGACGAGAACGCCGTTCTGGTCACGCCGCCGCCCTGCGGCGACCCGGTGGCCGACGCCATGGGGCGCCTGCCGCCCCGCTGCCGCGAGGCACTGCTGCTGCGCTACGGCTGCGGCTACAGCACCCGTGAGACGGCGTCCCTGCTGGAGCTGTCCTTTGCCGCGGCCCAGAAGCTCCTGCAGCGGGCCAAGGCCGCCCTGCGTACAGAACTGGAAAAGGAGGGCATATCTGTATGAGCATCCTGCTCAATGAGGAAGCGCTGTGCTGTGGCGCGCGTCGGCTGGCTGTGCAGCTGGCGGCGGCGCTGCCGGAACCGGAGGATGATTTTTCCCCGGCCTTTCAGGCGGACATGACGGCGCTGACGCGCCGTGTGACCCGCCGGCAGGCGGCCCGACGATGGGGGCAGCGTGCGGCGGCTGCCGCCCTGACGGCGCTGCTGGCCTTCGGCGCGGTGCTGGCGGCCAGTCCCACCGCCCGCGCGGCGGTCAGCCGCTGGTTCCTGCGGATGACCAGCGTGACCACGGTTTACGACATCACGCCGTCAGCGGAGGAGCCGACGCCGGGGGACTATACGCCTGCGGCCCCGGCGGGCTATACGCTGACAGGCGACTTTACCGGAGGCTATGACGGTGAAAAGGGGAATGGTGTCCGGGTGATGCGCTGGACCTCCGCGCAGGGGGATCTGCTGTTTGAAGCCGTGCCTCTGACCGGCAGCGCACAGATCCGCGCGGAACTCCGGGACGGAAGCACCGGCGGGATATACAATACCGAGACCGGGCAGCGTCCTATGGGGGAAGAGGGAACGCCGGAGGGCTATGATGCAACGCCGGTGACGGTGCACGGCATCTCCGCGCGGCTGTACCGCTTCGCCCCTGCGGGGCAGAGCGCTTCCCCGGCACGCCGCGGCTATGGCCTGTGGTTCTACCGCGGGGAGGACACGGCGCCGTTCCACTATGTGGCTGTACCGGCAGGCGCGTCGGCGCTGGTATGGGTGGATGAACAGGCCAACTGCCTGTTCCTGCTCACCGGCGGCGAGACACAGAGCGAGCTGCTGTCCGTGGCAGAGAGCGTGTATCAAAGCGAAAGGAGCGAATGAATATGAAAAAGTATACTGTGATCGCGGCGCTGCTGGCCCTGCTTATGGCGCTGGCCGCCTGCGGCGTCCAGACCCTGCCCACCGATGAGGATGACGTACCGCCGGTGGAGGGAATCTCCCAGCCCGAGGAGGATGGGCAGACCGTTACCAAGGTGGTCTATGTCCCCATGTGGATGCAGGACTACTCCGTGGTGTACTACGACGCCGATCTGAACCGCACCGTTGAAAAGGGCGGCGACCTGACCGAGGAGGAGATCAACAGCCGGGAGGATATCGATCCCGCGCAGATGTACGGCGATGTGCTGGCCGAGCCCAACACGAAGGTGGAGTACGACCTCCATGGCTTCATCCAGAACATCTACTACCGGGGCGGCGACGGAAAATACTATTTGGACCCGGCCACCGCTGCCGCCATGCAGCCCTGACGTGCTGAGCGCAAAGGCCCGCCCCGCAGGGCCTTTTTGTGCCTCCTTATTGCTGCGCCAGTGCTGCGGCCACAAAGCCGCGGAACAGGGGATGGGGCCGGTCCGGCCGGCTCTTGAACTCCGGGTGGAACTGGCA
>DJPP01000112.1:8787-12657 GCA_002438575.1 Oscillospiraceae bacterium UBA6409
CCCGCTACCCGCAGGCCCACGGCCTCCAGCTCCGGCCGGAACACGTTGCTGCACTCATACCGGTGACGGTGGCGTTCCCATATCTCCCGCTGGCCGTAGGCCTCCCGGGCCTTTGTTCCCTCCGCCAGCACGCAGGGATACCTGCCCAGCCGCATGGTGCCGCCCTTGGCGGTCACGCCCACCTGGTCCGGCATCAGATCAATGACCGGATGCGCCGTCACGGCGCTGAACTCCGCGCTGTGGGCATCTGCCCACCCGGCTGCGTGCCGCGCGAACTCGATCACCGCGATCTGCATCCCCAGGCAGATGCCCAGATAGGGGATACCCTTCTCCCGCGCGTACTGCGCCGATAGGATCATCCCCTCAATGCCCCGGTCGCCGAAGCCGCCGGGCACCAGAATGCCGCTGCACCCGCAGAGGGTCTCCGCGATGTTCTCCGCCGTCAGGTGCTGTGAGTCCACCCACCGGATATCCACCTGCGCACCGCAGGCGGTCCCCGCGTGGAACAGCGACTCCGCCACGCTGAGATAGGCGTCGTGCAGCTCCGTATACTTGCCCACCAGCGCGATGGTCACATGGCGCTGCTCCGCCGCGTGTATCTGCGCCACCAGCTCCCGCCAGTGCCGCATATCCGGCTCGCCGGCGCCCAGTCCCAGCTTGCGGCATACCACCCGGCACAGACCTTCTTTTTCCAGCAGCAGGGGTACCTCATACAGGGTGGACGCCGTCAGGTTGGGGATAACGCAGTCCTCGCTGACGTTGCAGAACAGTGCGATCTTCTTCCGCATATCCTCGGGCAGCGGACTATCGGTGCGGCACACCAGGATATCCGGCTGGATGCCCACGCTCAGCAGCTCCTTCACCGAGTGCTGGGTGGGCTTGCTCTTCAGCTCGCCGCTGCCGGGAATGGACACCACCAGCGGCACGTGGATATACAGCACGTTCTCCCGTCCCTGCTCCGCCGCCACCTGGCGGATGGCCTCCAGGTACGGCTGGCTCTCGATGTCGCCTACCGTGCCGCCGATCTCCGCGATGACCACATCCGTCTGTCCGTCATCCATGGCGTACAGCCGCCGCTTGATCTCGTCGGTCACATGGGGGATGATCTGCACCGTGCCGCCCAGATAGCCGCCCTGCCGTTCCCGGTTCAGTACCGACCAGAAGATCTTGCCGGAGGAAACGGAGCTGTCGCCGGTCAGCGCCTCGTCCACGAAGCGCTCATAGTGCCCCAGGTCCAGGTCCGTTTCCGCCCCATCGTCGGTGACGAACACCTCGCCGTGCTGATAGGGGCTCATGGTCCCCGGATCTACATTCAGGTACGGATCGAACTTCTGGTTTCGCACCCGCAGACCGCACTGCTTCAGCAGCCGGCCCAGCGATGCCGCGCAGATGCCCTTTCCCAGCCCGGACACCACGCCGCCGGTCACAAAAATATACTTCATCCCGCCATCTCCCCTGTAAAAAATATGTTCCGATGGTACACCTCGGCGCTCCCTGCTGTCAACGGTGAAAAACGCAGATATTTCCAGCCTTTTTTCGCCGATAATGGCCTGTTTGATAGAAATCTTTGCGAAACCGAAACTTTTTCTTGCATTGCTGCGCCGATGGTGGTATGGTAGAGTTGGACTCACCTCAGGAGAGGTTCCTCACAGGAAAAAATAAGCACCCGGAGGCTTATGCCTCCGGGTGCTTCTTCTTATGTCTCGTCGGTGGTCTCGCCGCCGGACGCTTCCCGCCGGACCACCTTGATCTCGCAGGTACGGTGGTTGTCCACCCGCGTCACCAGCACGTCCAGATCCTGGCAGCTGAACCGGTCGCCTACCTCCGGTACCCGGTCGCACTGCTCCATCACCCAGCCGCTGACGGACGTCATCTCCGTCTCCTCGTTCAGATGGAAGAACTCGGCAAAATCGTCAAAATCCATAGCCGCGTCCACCAGATAGGTGTCCTTGTCCACCTTGTGGATAAAGACCTCCTCCTCGTCGTGCTCATCCCAGATCTCGCCCACCAGCTCCTCCAGAATGTCCTCCATGGTCACGATGCCGCAGGTGCCGCCGTACTCGTCCACCACCACGGCCACCTGGGTCTTGGCCAACTGCAATTTTTTCAGCAGCAGACTGATGGGCTCGTTTTCCAGCACGAACATGACCGGGGAGAGTATCTCCTCCAGCGGCTTATCCGTCACGCCGCAGCCCACATAAAAGTCCTTCTGATGTATGGTGCCGATGATGTGGTCGATGTCCTCCCGATAGATCAGCAGCCGGGAATACTTCGTCTGGGTGAACAGATCCGCCACCTCTTCCTTGGTGGCGTCCACCGGCAGTGCCGCCAGATCCACCCGATGGATGAGAATGTCCTGCGCCTCCTGCTCGGAAAAGCCGATGGCGTTCTTCAGCAGGTCGCCCTCGTCCTTGTCGATGCTGCCCTCCTGCTGCACCTCGTTCACCAGCATCAGCAGCTCCTCCGGGGACATTTTGTTGTCCCCATCCAGATGAAACATCCTGGCCAGCAGCTTTTTCCACAGGGAGAACAGCGCATTCAGCGGCATCAGCAGCCAGATCAGGCACCGCAGAAACGGCGCGGCCGTCATGGCCCAGCTCTCGGCGCAGTCCTTGGCGATGCTCTTGGGGGAGATCTCGCCGAAGATCAGCACCACCACCGTTACCACAATGGTAGACAGCGTAGCGCCGGCATCGCCGAAGCTTTTGACGAACAGTGCCGTGGCCAGGGAGGCCATGGCGATATTCACAATGTTGTTGCCGATAAGAATGGTGGACAGCAGCCTGTCATAGCGCTCCAGCAGCCGGCACGCCAGCGCTGCCCGGCTGTTGCCTTTTTCCGCCAGCATTTTCAGCCGCGTGACATTGGCCGAGGAGAACGCCGTCTCCGTGGCCGAGAAATAGGCGGACAGCAGCAGGCATACCGCCATGATAATGATATATGTAGTCGTTGACACGATCAATAGCTCCTTTTCCTGTCGTCTGTTTCTGTGATCCGCGCCGGTCTAAAGGCGCAAAAAAGCACGTCTGCCCCGCGTCGGGCGGCGCAGATATGCCGCAAAAAACAGATGGCAGCCCGGCAAGTTCCCGGGATGGTCGCCGCTGTCGGTATCCATATCGCCCCATATCCTCCTTTTTAAGATAAATCCCGCTTATTATATACAAAACCACCCGCCCTGTCAAGTCCGCCCCATTTCCGCAGATCACGAAGCTGACTGGACAGCAAAAGGGCTTCCCTGTGGGAAGCCCTTTTGAATGCGCGTGTGCGCTACAGCGCCCGCAAAAACTCCGGCTTCAGGTCCCGCCGGCCGTCCAGCGCCGCGGCGATCTGCCCCAGCAGCGCCTCCCGGTCGCCGTTCAGCGTGCCCTTCAGCGTCAGATAGTTGCTGGCGTGGTTAGCCCGGAACACCGTGCCCTCGCTGTCCACGTGCTGCAAAAACAGTTCTGTCTCCTTCAGCACCTCCAGGGGGCTGAGCAGCGTAAAGCTGCCCTCCCGCACCCATGTCTCCAGCGGCGTTCCCGGCTCCACCATCAGCGTCAGCAGCCCCAGATAGTCCGGCTTCATTTCGCTGACGGCTCTGGCCGTGTCCGCGGCGTGCTCCCGCCAGTGTGCCACGCTCCCCAGCCCGGAGATGGCCGTCACCGACAGCGCCAGCCCGCACCGTCGGGCCTTCTGCCCCGCCGCCACGATCTCCGCCGCCGTGTGGCCCTTCTGCATCTTCTCCAGCACCGCGTCGCACCCGGACTCCAACCCCATATACACCATCTGCAGGCCCTTGCTCCGCAGCAGGCGCAGCTCGTCCTCGGATTTGATCTGCAAGCTGGTGGGGGAGGCGTAGCACGTTACCCGCTGGCACTCCGGGAACAGCCC
>DJPP01000036.1:0-940 GCA_002438575.1 Oscillospiraceae bacterium UBA6409
TGATCGGCAGCGGCCACGGGGACGGGTGTGCCGCCGGAGAGGAAGTCCGGGTCGGCCACGGTGCCGAAAATGCCGCCGCTGCTGTTGACGGTGACGGTGCCCACATCGCGCTGGACGGAGAAGTCACCCTTCAGCTCACCGGGATCGCCCTTGACGCCCTTTTTCACCGCTTTGACGGTCGTCTCCATGATGGAGCCGGAGGCCAGGGGCATGAGCTGGGCGGTATCCACATCGGTGATGCCGTGACCAAGGGCGCCGTACTGACCGGTGGCGGGGTCGTAGTAGGTCAGGGTGCCGATGCCGGCCATGCTGTCGCGGATCCAGGCGCCCAGCTGCCAGACGCCGGCGTCATTCTGCCGGGCGCAGGCAGTGAGGGCCAGGGCGTCCGTACCGCGGCGGACGGAGAGGGTCAGGGAATCACCGGCACTTTCGGCCAGGAGGTCCTGGACCTGCTCGGTGGAGCCAACAGCGGTGCCGTCCAGGGCGGTGATGATATCGCCCTGACGAAGACCGCAGGCACGGGCGGGCGTCTGGCCGTCAGCCAGGCCCACCACCAGGACGCCGTCCGCAAAGAGTTTGATACCCACCGCCTGACCCAGGGGGATCACGGTGCGCTCCGCCGGGGCGGCCCAAGCCTGCTGCACGCAGAGGGAGAGGGCAAACAGCGCCGAGAGCAGCCAGGCGGAGAGACGGCGGGAGGCAGGGATATGCCGTGGTTCATACAAGCGTCTCACCCCTTATTTTATTGTGATATTTCCCGTTTTTCCGTTGAACGGGCGAAAACGGGGTTTGCTTTGTCGCCGGCGACAGGATTACTTTGTGTCAAAAGGGCGCAGAACATGAGGTGCAAATTCAGGGGGAAATGTGTAATTTTTTCTTTTGTTTTTTGGGGGGGAGATCGCCTGCGGGCGCGGGAGGGGGGAACTTTACGCCGCTGCGC
>DJPP01000036.1:1102-1936 GCA_002438575.1 Oscillospiraceae bacterium UBA6409
TTCCCCTCGAGGGGAAGGCTTGAAATGACAAAGGCGCCCGGGCGGGCGCCTTTGCTGTTTATTCACCCGGCGCCGGGGTCAGAAACACCGGGGGAATAGCTTTTTAATGCCGCTTTTTGGCGGTGTAAGTCAGGCCGGCGAGGGACGTGAGGGCCAGACCGGCGTAGAGGAGAACGCCGGGGTCAGCGGTCTTGGGAGAGTCCTTTTGCAGTACATTGCCGTCACTACTGGTGAGTACTTTTTCAAAAGTCACGCTGCCATGGTTACTGCCATTATGTGCAGGGTCGGTGCATTCCGTACCCTCACATAGGGGGTGATCGCTGTGGTCGTTGGCGGAGGCGGTGACGGCCATGCAGAGCAGGGCGCACAGGCTCAGCGTCAGGGCCAGCAGGAATTTTTTGTGGTTCATGATGTACGCTCCTCTCAAATATCAGGGTCTGGTTTCGTGGGGCAGCGGCTGCGGGCGGGACGGGAGACGGGGGAGTTTTACGCCGCTGNNGGGGCGTAGTAGTAGGAACGGGTCAACGGTTCGCCCTGTGTGGCACCGCAGACGCAGGTCTTTGGATTGTTGTAGTCGGCGGGATTATCCCAGGTATGTTTTGTCTTGCTTCCAACCTCTACGTTACCACAGTCAGTGTTGGTACACCTTCTCCAATGGTATTCCGCATCGTACGCCCACTCATATACGTGGCTGCACTTGTAGAGGTAGGCGCTTGTACCATCGGCAGCTACGCCTACGAGGACACCGGCTGTGTCGGGGGTAAAGATACCTGTCATTATGGCATTCTCACTACCGACGGCAAAGGTAACATTGCTGCCTGTACCGGGCTCCGT
>DJPP01000036.1:2030-4073 GCA_002438575.1 Oscillospiraceae bacterium UBA6409
CCCAGGGGGAAGGCTAACGGGGGCAGCGGGTATCTGTCTTCGCCGGGGCGAAGACAGAGGCGTGTACACGCCTCCGGTATTGACTTTGGCGGGCACCGCCCTATAATGGGAGTATAACCCGTTCACCTGTGAACGAAGCAAGAGGGGCAGGAGGGATTTTTTATGGCGGAGGACACAAAACAGTTTTTCCAGATCACGGAGGCGGCACGGGCCTGCGGGCTGTCGCGGAGCACGCTGATGCGGATGGAGGCGCGCGGGCTGCTGACGCCGGCGTTCACCGCGCCGGACAGCGGGCGGCGGTACTACGACAACCACAACGTGGCGCGGATCATGCAGATCGAGAAGTTCAAGGCCATGGGGCTGGGGTCGAAGGAGATCACGGACTACTTCGCGCAGGGCGGCGAGGCCGAGGCCCTGCTGGAGGCGCTGGAGACGCGGCTGCGGGACCTGCAGCGGAGCGTGGAGGAGATGCGGCTGCGGGCGGCGGAGGGCGAGCGCCTGTCGGTGCAGATGATGGAGCTGCCGGCGGTGACGTGCCGGATACGGTGGTGCGAGGGACTGACCACGGCGGAGCGATACCGGGATATGTACGACTTCTACGGCGCGTGCGTGCGGAAGGGGTGCGTGCTGTCGGACGAGCCGCTGTTCACCATATCGGAGCGCACGGACTATCTGGAGGGGTACATCCGGCAGGCGCCGTACCGCTACGGGGTGTGCGTGCCGGTGCGGAGGAACCGGGCGGCGGCGGACGCGGTGACGCTGGAGGCGTGCCGGGTGCTGTCGGTGCTGTACTACGGCGATTACAGCGGCGTGGACGAGGCGTGGCTGACGCTGGGACGGGAGGTAAAGGCGCGGGGGCTGAGGCCCGCCGGCGCGCCGCGGGTGCTGGGCATCGTGGCGCCGTACACGGGGCGGGAGGTCGAGACGCGGCGGTACTGCTCGCGGCTGGCGCTGCCGGTGGAGGCATAACGCGAAACGGGAGGCCTGCTGTGCAGGTCTCCCGCTTCTGTTATGCCAATTTGTGAGGAAACAAATATGAGAATTACTGGTTCAGGTACTCGACGGCGATGGCGGCCAGGCCGGTGACGCCGTGCTTCATGACCTCCTCGTTGAAGACGATCTTGCCGTTGTGGAGCGACACCGCGTTCTCGCCGCGGCCGGCATCGACCATCATAAAGGCGGAGGGGGTGCCGGTGAGCTTGCCGAAGAAGCTGAAGTCCTCGCTGCCGGAGAAGGGTCTGTCGATAAACTCCGCCTTGCCGCCGGCGGCGGTGACGGCCTTGTTGACCAGATCGATCATGGCAGGGTCGTTGTACTGGAGGGCGTAGCCCTCCTCCAGCTCCACCTCGATGTTGCAGTCGAAGGCGATGCCGATGCCCTTGCAGATGCGCTGAACCTCCTGAATGGCGGTGTCGCGGCCGGAGTCGCTGAAGCTGCGGAGGACGGCCACCATACGGGCCTCGCCGGCGGTGATGTTGACGGCGTCGCCGCCGGACATGGTGCCCACGGTGAGGACCGCGGTGTCCATGGGGTCGATGCGGCGGGAGACCACGGTCTGGAGGACGGTGATCAGGTAACCGGCGCAGGCAATGGCGTCACGGGCGGTGTGGGGCGCGGAGCCGTGGCCGCTTTTGCCGTGGACGGTGATATGGAACAGGTCCACGGCGCTGGTGAAGTAGCCCTTATAGAGCTGCATACGGCCCACGGAGTCGTTCTCGGAGGGGCAGACGTGCTGGCCGAAGATGGCGTCCACATGGGGGTTTTCCATGACGCCGGCGGCCACCAGGGCCCGGGCACCGCCGGGCATGGTGTCCTCGCTGGGCTCGAAGATCAGCTTGACGGTGCCGGCGAACTGGTCGCGCATATGGCACAGCGTCTTGGCGGCGCCCAGGAGCATGGTGGTATGCAGGTCATGGCCGCAGGCGTGCATAATGCCCTCGGTCTCGCTGGCGAAGGGCAGGCCGGTCTCCTCGTGGACGGGCAGGGCGTCGATGTCGGCGCGGAGCGCCACGCACTTGCCGGGGCCCTTCTTGCCGTGGATCA
>DJPP01000124.1 GCA_002438575.1 Oscillospiraceae bacterium UBA6409
CCCTCCGTGTCCTCCGCCAGATAGAAGACCAGCTTGCGCCCGTCGCCCAGCGTCACCCGATAGGCCCAGGTGGTCATGTACTGCACGTCGATGTAGTTGTAGTCGCCCAGATAGATCTCGTCCCCGATGGGCACGGCCTCCGCTGCTGCGCTGTCCCGCTGCGCCAGCAGCCCCAGCACGATACACCCCGCCGTCAGCAGGGCCAGTATGCCGCCCACGATCCACCAGGCAGGGGAGTGTCTTACGTATCGGCGCATTTCCATATTTTGCCCCTCCAAATTTTTTGTGGTACGACATATTGTACCATATATTGTCGGAATGTGCAATATTATTCCCCATAAACGGCATAAAAAGCGCACCCCGGGTCTGACCCAAGGTGCGTTTTTACTCACAGTGCCGCTGCGCCGATGATGCCCGCCTCATTGCCCAGCCGGGCACATTCAATGACCGGCGGTGTCCGGTCGTGCCCGCCGAAGCAGTTGGCCGCCACATACGCCCGTATGGGGGCCAGCAGTCTCTCGCCCTGGCGGCTGATGCCGCCGCCGATGAGCACCTTTTCCGGCCCCAGAATGTTCACCAGGTCCGTGATGCCCGCCGCCACGTACACGCAGTAGCGGTCCACCACAGCCTGTGCCGCCGCGTCTCCGGCGGCCGCCGCGTCAAATACGTCCTTACCGGTCAGCCCCTCACCGTATCCGGCCAGCAGGGACTCCGGCTGCGCCGCGGCCGCCCGCTTTCCCTGCCGTATCAGCGCTGTGGCGGAGGCATACGCCTCCCAGCAGCCCTTCCGTCCGCAGGTGCAGTCCTCGCCGTCCAGCACCAGCACGGTGTGGCCCACCTCCGCGCCGGTGCCGCCAACGCCCTCCAGCAGCCGGCCGTCGGCCACGATGCCGCCGCCTACGCCGGTGCCCAGGGTGATGAGTATCATGTTCCGGCAGCCCACAGCCCCGCCGGCCACCGTCTCTGCCAGCGCAGCGCAGTTGGCGTCGTTGCTCAGCCGGCAGGGAAGTCCCAGCCGCGCCGTCACCATGCTGCATACCGGCACATTGAACCAGCCCAGGTTATAGGCCCGCACCACCACGCCATTGGCGCTGTCGCAGGTCCCCGGCGAGCCGATGCCGACGGACGCGCAGTGCGCCGCCGTGATGCCGGCCTTCTCCATGGCCTTCTCCGCCGCGCGGCAGATGTCCGCGATAACGGCCTCTGCCGGGCGTTCCGCAACGGTGGGCAGGCTGACCTCCGCCACGATGTGCTGGCCCTCGTCCACCACGCCGGCGGCGATGTTGGTGCCGCCCAGATCAATGCCAATACGATACATATGCTGCCTCCTTGCGCTTCCTGTCCCCGTATCCCGGGGAAATGAACGGGGCGGGCGTATCGCCCGCCCCAAGTGCGTCTCTGTCTCAGATATGGGTCACAAAATCGGTGTTTACCGCCACCGGCCGCGCGATGTCGGAGGACCGGATGCTGCCGAAGATGGTCCGCATGGTGGTCAGCGCCTCCTTGCCGGATACCTCCGGCTCCCGGTCGTGGACCAGCGCGTCCACGAACTCGTCGATGACGCCGGAGTTGTGGGACGTCGTCTCGAAGGCGAAGCTGGTGCGGTTGCCCTCCAGATCGTTGATGATGATGGGGGCCGACGGCTCGCTGTAGATCATCATCAGGCCCTTGGTGCCGTACAGCACCGTGGACTGGCACTCGTGGCCGTACACCGTCCAGCTGGCCGCCATGGTGCCCAGCGCGCCGCCGGACATTTTCAGGATGCACAGGGCGTTGTCGTCCACGCTGATGAGCTTGCCGCTGTCGTCCCGCTTGTTCAGGGTGACCACCTTGGCGGTGGTCTCGATGACCTTCTGCCCCAGCAGGTACTGGATCAGGTCCACCTTGTGGATGCCCATGTCGGACAGGGCGCCCATGGCCGCCTTGTTCTTGTCAAAGAACCACGTACCCTCCAGAGACCAGCCCTCGGGGCCGGAGTTGCCCAGAATGGTGCGGAAGGTGATCACATCGCCGATGATGCCGCTGTCCAGCATCTGCTTGGCCTTGCGGTGCACCGGGTCAAAACGCATATTGTGGCCCACCATCAGGTGTTTTCCGTTGCGCTCGGCGGCGGCCACCATGGACTCGCACTCCGCCAGCGTCACCGCCATGGGCTTCTCCACCAGCACGTGCTTGCCGGCGTACAGCGCTGCCGTGCAGATCTCCGCGTGGCTGCGGTTCTCCACGCATATGGATACGGCGTCCACATTGGGGTCATCCACCAGCTCATAGAAGCTGTTGTACACCTTGCCGCCGTACTGCGCCGCCATCTCCTGCGCGCGCTCCATGTTCTTGTCGTAGAATGCGACGATCTCCGCATTGGGGTTGGCTGCATACTCAGGCAGATGGCGCACCTGTGCGATCTTGCCGCAGCCGATAATGCCGACTCGGATCATAAAAAGCGAACCTCCTCTGTCCGTCCTCAAACCGCCGGACGCCCCGCGCTCCGACGTATGTTTCTGCCCCTATTGTACCAAAAGAAAGCGGGAAAGAAAAGCCTTTTTTGCCAACTTTGCAAAAATTTTCACAAAATCTGCGCCGCGATGTTGAGGGCGCAGCCCTTTTGTGCCGTATAGTCCAGCGTCACGCCTGCCGGCAGGCTGAAGCGGCTCAGCGCCAGCAGCGGCCCCTTACCCGTCAGCTTGAACAGTGCCTCCTTGGCCGTCCATATCTCCCAGAACCGCCGGCAGTCGCCGTCGTCCCCGGGCCGTATGTACGCCATCTCCTGCTCACTGCACACCCGGCGCATGAACTTCTCCTGGGCCGAGCGCACCACCTCCACGTCCACGCCTACCGGCGCGTCCGCCGTTACGCATACCGCCCACGGGCCGGAGTGGCTCACGGACACGTACACGCCGTCCTTTTCCACGCTGGGCTTGCCCAGCTCGTCCCACTGAAGCGGCACGTCCTTCTCCGCGCAGCCCATCGTCTGCGCGAGCATCCGCCGTGCCAGCAGCTCTCCGGCGATGGTGCGCTTCCGGTCGTCCTCGCCGGCGATGTCGGCCACACGCCGCCGCCGCGTCTCATCCATCATGCCCATCACGGTCTGGGCCGCGTCCTCCGTCAGCTCCCGGATGTCAAACCACTGCAATTCCATATCCCGCGCCTCCCGCGTCATATTTTTCGCCCTCTATTGTATCACATCCTGCCGCGCTGCGCTACTGCTTTTTCGCCGCCGCAGGCTTTTCCCTGTTCTTTCCGGTACTTCCACCCCTTGCCCAGGGGACGCGGCGGTGGTATACTATCCCCGTATCTGTAGTTTTCCATGAAAGGAGATGACGCCATGACCCGTGATGAGCTCCGCGCCAAGGCCAACGACCTGCCCCTGCTGCCCGGCGTCTATCTGATGATGGACAAGACCGGCCAGGTCATCTATGTGGGCAAGGCCAAAAAACTGAAAAACCGCGTCAGCCAATACTTTCAGGACACCGCCAGCCACAACGAGAAAACGAAGATGATGGTGGCCCATGTGGACCGGTTCGACACCATTATCGTCCGGTCGGAGTTCGAGGCCCTGGTGCTGGAGAATTCCCTCATCAAGCGCCATCAGCCCCGCTACAACATCCTGCTGAAGGATGACAAGGGCTATCCCTTCGTGCGGCTGGACAGCGGCGACTACCCCCGCTTTACCCTGGTGAACCGCACCGCCGACGACGGCGCGAAATATTACGGTCCCTTCGGCGGCCGGCACGAAACGCGCCTGGCACTGGACGCGGTATGCGCCGCCCTGCGCCTGCCCACCTGCTCCCGGCGCTTCCCCCGGGACATCGGCAAGGAGCGCCCCTGCCTGAACTTCCACATGGGCCGGTGTGACGGCTTCTGCCGCCCGGACGGCCCGGATGCGGCGGAATACCGCCGCCGCATGGCCCAGGCCACCGCCCTGTTGGAGGGTAAGCTGCGCGCCGTCACTGCCCAGCTGACGGAACGGATGACCGCCGCGGCGGAGGCCCTGGACTTCGAGACAGCCGCCGCCCTCCGCGACCGTGTACGGGCCCTGTCCGTGCTGACCAAGGACCAGCAAGTCATCGCCGGCATCTGCGCCGACACCGACGTCTGGGGCGCGTATACCAGCCCTGCCCGGTCCGGCTGTGCCATTCTCCACATTGAAGACGGCGATCTCCTGGCCCGGCAGACCGAGGTGTTCCCCGACGCTGCCGACAGCGAGAGCGCCCTGCTTTCCGCTGTGGTGCCCCAGTACTATCTGGCCCGCCAGTCCCTGCCCCGTGAGATACTGCTTCCCGCCGCCATCGAGGACGCGGACGCGCTCTCCGCCCTGCTGACGGAGTGCAGCGGCCACGCCGTGGCCCTCCGGGTGCCCCAGCGCGGTCAGCGCCGCGCGCTGCTGGATATTGCCCACCGCAACGCCCGGGAGGAGGTGGAGCGCGTCACCGATGCCGCCCAGCGCGTCAGCGGGACGCTGCGCCTTTTGCAGGAGACGGCGCAGCTGCCGGCCCTGCCCCGGCGCATGGAGAGCTATGATATCTCCCACACCGGCGGCGCGGACCAGGTGGGCGGCATGGTGGTCTTTCAGGACGGCAAGCCGCTGAAGTCCGCCTACCGCCGCTTCCGTATCGAGTCCTGCGCCGGCGCCGACGACTACGGCGCCATGCGTGAGGTGCTCACCCGCCGGTTCCGGCGCTATCTGGACGGCGACGAAAAGTTCGCGCCCCTGCCGGACCTGCTGCTGATCGACGGCGGTCAGGAGCACGCCCGCGTGGCCGAGCAGGTGCTGGCAGGCTGCGGATTGGATGTGCCTGTGCTGGGCATGGTCAAGGACGACCGCCACCGCACCCGGGCCCTTATCACCGCCCGGGGCCAGGAACTGGGCATACGGCAGACGCCCGCCCTGTTCGCCCTTATCGGCACGGTGCAGGAGGAGGTCCACCGATTTGCCATCGCCTACCATCACCAGAAGCACACCCGTTCCGCCAAGCGCTCGCAGCTGGACGGCATCCCCGGCGTGGGCGAGGCGCGGAAGAAGCGGCTCCTGCAGCACTTCGGCACCGTCACCGCGGTAAAAAACGCCGCGATCGAGCAGCTCTCCGCCGTGGTGCCGGAGGCGGCCGCCCGGGCGGTATATGAGAAGTTCCACGGATAAAAAAGTGCGCCCCGGCAGCGCCGGGGGCACATCATACGCATAAGAAAAGAGAGACGGCACAGCCGTCTCTCTTTCGTTGTGTTTACTCGTCCAGGTTCTCGATCAGCTCGGCCAGCGCGTCCACAGCTTCCTTCTCGTCGCTGCCGTCCGCGATCAGCGTCACCGTGGTGTCCTTCATAATGCCCAGGCTCAGCACGCCCAGCAGGCTCTTCGCGTTGACGCGGCGTTCTTCTTTTTCTACCCAGATGCCACTTTTGAACTCGTTGGCTTTCTGAATGAAATAGGTCGCGGGTCTGGCGTGCAGACCGACCTCATTTTTCACCGTGATCTCCCGTGTATACATGAACCAGCACTCCTTACGCACATTTTTGCTCTCGCGCCAGAGGGTGCAGCGCGCAGAAACTAACCCTCACCATTTCCTATTATACTGGATTACGGCAGGATTGCAATGGGCATTGATACGAAAATCCCGCGATTTGCTCTATAATTCCCACTGCAATTTGTGAAAAATGACGTATCCTGCGGACAAATTCCGGTATTTGTCCAATCGGAAGCCTACATCCGGGCCTCAGCCCAGTCGCTGAGCTGCTCCAGAATGGGCAGCAGCGCCCGGCAGCTGTCCGTGGGGCCATATTCTACCCGCACCGGCACCTCCAGATACTCCCGCCGCGTCACCAGCCCGTCGCGCTCCAGCTCCCGCAGGGCCGAGGCCAGCACCGTGTTGGAGATGCCGTCCAGCTTGCCCCGCAGCGCGTTGTAGCGGATATTCCCGGCGTTGGCCACGGCGCACAGGATCTGCACCTTCCACTTGCCGCCGATCAGCTGCATGGCGTGGTGCAGCGGACATTTCTCCATACAGGGACAGTCGTAGTGGTTCTGCGGCATGGTCTGTGACATGGTAAGCCCCTCCTTACTTGCCCATAAAAATCTGCGCTCTTGCATTTCTGCAAAGCTATGGTATCATTATAGCAGGTAAGAAAACCGGAGTAAATAGCATAAGGAGAAAATCACAGCCATGAATATCTATCTTCAGGGGTTGACCATGGGCCTGGCCTATGTGGCGCCCATCGGTCTGCAAAACCTGTTTGTCATCAACAGCGCCCTGACGCAGAAGCGCAGCCGTGTCTATATCACCGCGCTCATCGTCATCTTCTGGGATATCTCGCTGGGTGTGGCCTGCTTCCTGGGCGCCGGTGCGCTGATGCAGGCGCTGCCCTGGCTGCAAAAGGTCATCCTGGGGCTGGGCAGTCTGATCGTCATCTATATCGGCATCGGCCTGCTGCGGTCCAAGGCCAGTCTGGAGGGCGGCCGGGATGTGAACGTGCCCATCTGGAAGCTGGCCGGCTCCGCCTTCGTGGTCACCTGGCTGAACCCCCAGGCCATCATTGACGGCACCATGATGCTGGGCGCCTTCCGGGCCACCCTGACCAACGGCGGCGACCTGTTCTTCATCTGCGGCTTCGGCTCCGCCTCGGTGATCTGGTTCCTGACGCTGTCCACTGTGGTGTCCCTGCTGGGCAGCAAGTTCAACGAGAAGGTGCTGAACATCATCAACAAGGTCTGCGGCGCCGTTATCATCTTCTACGGACTGAAGCTGCTGTACAACTTTGCCCAGATGATGGGCTGGCTGTAAAACACTTCACAAATCACGTCCTTTCTGCTACAATAAGGCAGAAAGGGCGTGATCTTTTTATGGAACAGAACTACCGGCTAACCATCGCCTACGACGGCTCCCGCTTCTTCGGCTGGGAGCGCCAGCCGGACAAGGATACCATCCAGGGGAAGCTGGAGGCCGTGCTGGGCACATTGCAGGGCCATCCGGTGAACGTCATCGGCGCGGGCCGCACCGACGCCGGTGTTCACGCCCGGGCCATGACCGCCAACGTGGTGCTGGACGTGACGGAGAC
>DJPP01000056.1:0-3981 GCA_002438575.1 Oscillospiraceae bacterium UBA6409
CCCACCAGGCAGCCCAGGAACAGAGAGGAATACACTTCCTTGCTGATCAGAGCCAGCACGATGGCCACGATGGGGCCCAGCAGGGACCAGAAGGTACCGGCGAAAGGCGTGTCGGAGTAGACCTGACCGACATAGGTCACATACTCCACACCGTCGACGTCCTTGGACTTCTCTTCGGACTTGATGTACTCGGTACCGTCGGCGCTGACGATGGTGTTGCCATCCTCAGACAGCTCGAAGTAGGTGCCGGCATCGGGGCTCACGTAGTAGGAGCCGTCCAGCGCGTACTCAGAGCCCGCGCTGTCGTCCGCGGTCTGCGGAATAGCGTCCAGGAACACGCCGTCGCCGGTGGTGTAGAACGCGCCGCTGGTAAATACGGGGTTTTCCTTGCCCTTAAACTGGATCCCCAGGATGACCAGCAGGACAATGAAAACACCCAGCGCTACGAAATACGCTATTTTGGTGCTTTTCTTTTCCATGTGTGTGATTTACCTCCTCACAAATTGGTGGTGAATACCATCAGCCGGCGAAACAGCGTATCTGCCCCGCCAACCTCCTGTATCATACCGTTACGCTAAGAAATTGTCAAGTTCTTAACGTCATATTCCATTATTTTAACAAATTGTGAACTCCGTTTTCGTCGTTTTTACAAGAGAAACAGGGCGGCAAACACAGCATCGTGTGCTTTTTACGGCAGGCGGCACAAGTCTTTCCGGGTCCGCGGACGCAAAAAGAGACGCCGGTGCGGCGGCACCGGCGTCCCCTCTGTTAAGTAAGCGTTTGTTTATTAACAAGTCGTCAAGAGACTTTACAGGAAGAATTCCTTTATCTGACCGTACAGGATGAGGACCATGATCAGCGGCGTGATGAACTTGACGCAGACCTTGAAGAAGCCGTAGCTGCCCATAGCATGGCCAGAGGCCTCGGCCTCCTCCTTGACCACATCGGGGCCGATCTCCCAGCCGATCATCAGAGACATCAGCAGCGCGCCCAGCGGCATCATAACGCCCTCGGACAGCGCATCCCAGAAGTCCAGCCAGTCGGCAGCCCAGGTCTTGGGATTTGCAATGTTCAGCAATTCCGCAGGCGAGAAGCTGCTGGCACCCAGACGGTCAGCGCAGACCAGGATGCAGCCCAGGCCCACACAGGCGGCGGCGATGAGGGTATAGCTCTTGCGCTTGTCGCCCTTGCCCTCGTCGCGGGCCTTATCCACAAAGTGAGCCACGATGACCTCCAGCAGGGAGATAGAGGAGGAGATAGCGGCAAAGACCACCAGCAGATAGAACAGGATGCCGAAGATGGGGCCGAGGCCGCCCATGCGGCTAAACACGTTCTGCATGGTGACGAACAGCAGGGACGGGCCACCCACTGCGCCGGAGGGATCCAGAGCGAAGCGACCGGGCAGCACGCACAGGCCGGCCATCAGAGCCACCAGGGTATCCATGACCACGATCAGCAGCGCGTTCTTCTGGATGTTCTCCTTCTTCTGCAGATAGGAGCCGTAGGTGATCATGGCGCCCATACCCAGGGACAGGGAGAAGAACATCTGGCCGCCGGCGGTAGCCAGCACGGTCAGGACGTCGGGTGTCTCCTGCTTGAAGGTCACGATGCGCTGCATGACGCCGTTGATCTCCACCGCGGACATTTTCACACCATCGATGACGGCGGAGGCGGGAACATAGTATCCATTTTCAGTAGCCCAGCCGGGGGCAAACATGTACTTCAGGCCATCCAGGGCGCTGCCGTGGATCACGTGCTCCACCAGGGAGCCGTCCGCCTGGAGCACCTGCACGGTGGTGTCCACACCGTCCAGCGTGCAGGCGCGGATGATGCAGATCAGCAGAGCCACGAACAGGGCAGGCATACCCACGGAGCAGACCTTCTCGATGCCGCCGCCGACGCCGCCGAGAACGATAAGCATAGTCAGCACCACGAAGATCAAGCCATAGATAATGGCCTCGGTGGTGCTGGACATGAAGGCGCCGAACACCGCGTCGCCCAGAGAGGCGCTGGCCGCGTCCGCCGACGCGGCGGCGATGGCACTGGCGCCAAAGCCCGCGCCGAACAGGTCGCCTACATTGAGCACCACATACTTAATGCAGTAGCCGCCCAGAGCGCAGTAGAAGAACAGGATGAAGAACGCGGACAGGATGCCCATCCAGCCCATCCAGCTGAACTTCTTGCTAAGGGCCTTATATGCCGCCACAGCGCCCTTGCCTGTCTTACGACCAATGGCCAGCTCGCCCACCATGACGATGAAGCCGCAGCAAACAGCCAAAATGAGGTAAATGATGAGGAACGTGAAGCCGCCGCAGGCGCCCATCTTGTTGGGGAAGCCCCAGATGTTGCCCAGGCCGACCGCCGAGCCGACCGCGGCCATCAGGAACCCGAAATTGGTTCCAAAGCCTTTTCTTTCTTCCATTGTTTTCTCTCCTTACAAGTTTCCCCCGCCGCGCCGCGGCGGGCGTGTTTGTATCTTACTGCGAAAAAATCGCCCTGTAAATACGGGCAGGCGTTTCTTAACACGACGGCAGCGGGAGCGCGGTTTTTCTTTATTCCGCCGTTATAAAGTCTCCGTGAAGTGTCGACTCCTGTCGGCGTATATTTTCTCCACGAGAAACTCTATGCGTATGAAAAAGACCGCCCGCAGGCGGTCTTTTTCTTCTTGATATGTATCAGTCGCCCTCGCGCATACGGTAGCCCACGCCCACCTCGGTAAAGATGTATTGGGGGTTGCCGGGGGTGGGCTCGATCTTGCGGCGGATGTTGGCCATATTCACCCGGAGGATCTGGTTGTCGGTCTTGGCCTTGGGGCCCCACAGCTCCCGGATAATGAAATCGTAGGTCAGGACCTTGCCGGCGTATTTGCCCAGCAGGGCCACGATCTTGTACTCATTGACCGTCAATCCGGCGTTCTCGCCGTTCATCAGCACCTGGTGCTTATCGTAGTCGATGGTCAGATCACCGGTGACGAACTTGCCGGACTGGGCGATCTGGGTATTGGAAAGGGTGGTGCGGGTGTGGCGGATGGCGGTGCGGATACGGGCCAGCAGCTCGGAGGTGCCGAAGGGCTTGACCAGATAGTCGTCGGCGCCGTAATCCAGGGCCTCCACCTTGTCGTGCTCATGGTTGCGGGCGGAGACCACCACCACCGGCAGATTGGACCACTTGCGGACAGACTTCAGCACCTCCATGCCGTCCATGTCGGGCAGGCCCAGGTCCAGGACGATCATGTCCGGGCAGTGGGAGGCGATCATGGTCAGGGCCTCCTCGCCGGTGCGGACGATGATGGTGTCGAAGCCGTTGGCGGTGAGGATCATGGAGATAAAGTTGCTGATGGACTGTTCATCCTCCACGATCAGGACTTTGTCTTTAATCTTCATCGTTTTCTCCTTTCATGGGCAGGGTCACGGTAAACACCGCGCCGCCCTCTTGTCTGTTGTCGCCCCGTATCACGCCGCTGTGGGCCAGCACAATGGTACGGCACACGGACAGGCCGATGCCCATGCTGCGTTTGCCGTCGCTGCTGCGGTCGCTGCGGGCGGAGCCGTCAAACAGCTTGGGCAGCAGATGCAGGGGGATGCCGCGGCCATCGTCGGCTACGGTGAACACCGCGCAGTTGCCCTCGCTGGACAGTGTCACGTCAATATGGTGGGTCTCGCCGTGGATGACGGCGTTCTCCATCAGGTTCACCAGCACCTGCTCCATCAGCAGGGGGTCCATGGGCACCATCATCAGCTTATCCGGCAGGTGGACGCGGATATCCACCTCCGGGTAGTGCTTGTGCGTCTTGGCCACGGCGGACTCGATGACCTCCTCCGCCGCCTCCGGCGCTTTCTTGACCTTAGCTTCCTCAGAGCTTATGCGGGTGATGGACAGCAAATTCTCTACAATGCGGATGAGCCACTGGGCATCCTCATTGGTGGAGCGCAGCAGCTGCTCGCGCTGCCCGTGGGTCAGCTCGTCCTCCTGCTCCAGCAG
>DJPP01000056.1:4079-8523 GCA_002438575.1 Oscillospiraceae bacterium UBA6409
GCGCGCAGCAGATCGGCATACATCTTCTCGCGGTCGGCCTCCC
The DNA here is from genome assembly GCA_002438575.1 of Oscillospiraceae bacterium UBA6409. Classification (GTDB taxonomy): domain Bacteria; phylum Bacillota; class Clostridia; order Oscillospirales; family Oscillospiraceae; genus Vescimonas. The sequence continues at coordinate 4,123 of DJPP01000056.1, forward strand.
GGCGCACCTGCTCGGTCTGCTTGGCACGGCTGGTAACGGTGGCCGTCAGGATGGAGATGGTCATCATCACCAGGAACGTCAGCGGAAAGCCGGTCAGCGTAAAGCTGATATGCCAGAAGGGATAGGTGAAGATGATGTCCACGCTGAACACCCCCACCACCGCCATGATGATGCCCAGCAGATAGCCGTCCGTCCAGTAGGCGGTAAGGAACACATCCAGCAGAAAGATCATGGCCACGTAGCTGGTGTCGTTGTGCATATCGAAGCTGCGAAGCAGCAGACAGCACATAACCGCTGCCAGGTAGAGTCCCAGTGCTTTCAGCACATCCATGCCGGAAAAGTGCAGGCCGATGGTCCGCAGCAGCTGTCTCCGGCGGGCTTGTTTACCGGTCATAGTCACCCTCCCCTCCTTTTGGTAACGCTATTATAACATATAATATCGCTAAGGTAACGCTAAAATCTCGTTAAGGTATCACGAATATCTCATTAAGAGCAACCGAAAATAACAAATAAGAGACGGCGTTGGCCGTCTCTTTTCATCTTTGCTGCGCGGGGACCGGGCTTTGCGATCTATGTGCAGGAGGCGTTTTCTGTCAAAAAACACCCATAAAAAAGCAAATCACCACGCTTTTCGCGTGGTTTCCTCATCGGTATGCCTTACCGCTGGCTCACTTCCCAGTCGCTGTCGGCAAAGATCATGTCATCCAGGTCGCCCCAGATCCAGGTTGTCGTCATGGTGATATCACGCTCCTTTCTTCCGTTTTACAACGTTATTATATGCCGCGGCAGCCCGGATAACAAGCGCAAAATTGGATATTATGTATAAAGATTTTGTAAACTTTTATTGCACATTGCACAATACCTATGGGTTATTTCTGTGTAACACTCTTGCGCTGTTGTGTGCTGTATAGTATAATAAAGCGTTCAAGCAGTCTTTTGTGGTGAGGTGAGCACCTGATGAGAGAGTTTCACGGCGGCGACTATGACGTGGCCGTCATCGGCGCGGGACACGCAGGCATCGAGGCCGCCCTGGCGGCGGCCCGGATGGGCATGAGGACCGTCTGCCTGACGGTGAGCCTGGACGCGGTGGGGAATATGCCCTGCAACCCGGCCATCGGCGGCACCGGCAAGGGCCACCTGGTCCGGGAGCTGGACGCCCTGGGCGGCGAGATGGCCCGGGCGGCGGACAGGGCCTGCATCCAGTACCGGATGCTGAACCGGGGCAAGGGTCCCGCCGTGTGGTCCCTGCGGGCCCAGGCGGACCGGCGGAAATACCAGCAGGTGATGAAGCACACGCTGGAATTGCAGCCGGGACTGACGCTGCGGCAGGCGGAGGTGACGGAGATACGCCGCGACGGGAACGGCCATGCCGCCGCTGTGGTGCTCCGCACCGGCACGGTGCTGGGCGCCCGGGCGGTCATTCTGTGCACAGGCACGTATCTGACCGGGCAGACCATCGTGGGCGAGTGCATCGAGTCCTCCGGGCCGGACGGCCTGCACCCGGCCAACGCGCTGGCCGACAGCCTGCGCGCCATGGGGCTGCCCCTGCGCCGGTTCAAGACCGGCACGCCGCCGCGGATACACCGGGGCAGCGTGGACTTCAGCAAAATGGAGATACAGGAGGGCGACCCGGATCCGCTGCCCTTCAGCTTTGAGACAAAGGACGTGCCGGAAAACCGGGCGGTGTGCTACCTGACCTACACCAACGAGGAGACGCACCGGATCATACGGGAAAATCTGGACCGCAGCCCCATCTACTCCGGGGTCATCGAGGGTATCGGCCCACGGTACTGCCCGTCCATCGAGACGAAGGTGGTACGCTTCGCGGACAAGCCCCGGCACCAGCTGTTTATCGAGCCTATGGGGCTGGACACCGAGGAGCTGTATGTACAGGGCTTCTCGTCCTCCATGCCGGAGGAGGTGCAGCTGGAGATGCTGCACACGGTGCTGGGGCTGGAGCACGCCGTGATGATGCGGCCGGCCTACGCCATTGAGTACGACTGCATCGACCCGCTGGCGCTGCTGCCCACGCTGGAGGTAAAGGCGGTGCCCGGCCTGTACGGCGCGGGGCAGTTCAACGGCTCCTCCGGCTATGAGGAGGCGGCGGTGCAGGGCTTTGTGGCCGGCGTGAACGCGGCGCTGAAGCTGCAAGGCCGGGAGCCGCTGGTGCTCAAGCGGAGCGAGAGCTATATCGGCACGCTGATCGACGACCTGGTGACCAAGGGCACCGAGGAACCGTACCGCATGATGACCAGCCGGTCGGAATACCGGCTGCTGCTGCGGCAGGACAACGCCGACGCGCGGCTGTGCCGCATCGGGCACGGGCTGGGACTGGTCAGCGATGAACGGCTGGCGGCGGTGGAGGCCAAGTACGAGGCCGTGGCAAAGGAGATACGGCGGCTGGAGCGCACGGGCATACCCGGCACGCCGGAGCTGAACGCCCTGCTGACAGAACGGGGCACCGCCGCCGTGGACAGCGGCTGCCGCCTGATCGATCTGCTGCGGCGGCCCCAGCTGGCCTATGCGGACCTGACAGAATTCGACACAAATCGACCCGACCTGCCCGCGGAGGTGCGGGAGCAGGTGGAGATCACCGTGAAATATGAGGGCTATATCCAGCGGCAGCAGCGGCAGGTGGCGGAGTTTGAGAAGCTGGAGCGCCGGAAGCTGCCGCCGGATATGGATTACGACCACATTCAGGGTCTGCGGCTGGAGGCGCGGGAGAAGCTCAGCGCCCTGCGGCCTTTGAACGTGGGGCAGGCCGGACGGGTGTCCGGCGTGTCGCCGGCGGACGTGGCGGCGCTGCTGATCTGGCTGCAAACACATGACAAGGAGGAGGACGCATGACGGTACACGAGCTGACCCACACCATACGGAACGATATGCCGGTGTATCCCGGCACGGAGCAGCCCCGGCTGACCACCGCCTGCACCATCGACCAGTGCGGCTACCGGGAGACGCTGCTGCATATGTTCTCCCACACCGGCACCCACATGGACGCCCCGGCCCATATGCGCCGTGACGACACGGCGCTGGACCGCTATGACGCGGCGAAGTTCGCCGGCCCCGCCGTGGTGGTGGACTGCCGGGGGCAGCGCGCCATCACCCTGCCGCTGCTGCAAAGCTATGACCTGAACGGCGCGGACTTCGTGCTGTTCTGCACCGGCTGGGACAAAAAGTGGGGCACACCGGACTACTACGAGGGCTTTCCCTGCCTGACGGCAGAGGCGGCGGCGTATCTGGCCGGTCTGCCGCTGAAGGGCGTGGGCGAGGACACCATCTCGCTGGACCCCTGCGACAGCGCGGATTTCCCCAACCACATGACACTGCTGGGCGCGGACTTTGTGAACACCGAAAACCTCAAGGGGCTGGACAAGCTGCTGGGCAGACGCTTCACGTTCGTTACGCTGCCCCTGAAATTTGAGAATGCCGATGGCTGCTCCTGCCGCGCCATCGCTCTGGAGGAATGACAATGGGTAAACTGCGGTTCCTGTTCGCGCTGTGGATGGCAAAGCTGTCCATCCCGGCGCTGAAGATCACCCGCCACAACGGCACGGACTTCCCCGGCAGTCTGGCGGTGAAGCTGTGTCCGGACTTTTTGAAGTATATCGGCAAGCCGGAGCACATCATAGCCGTCACCGGCACCAACGGCAAGACCACCGTGGCCAATATGCTGAACGACGTGCTCACCGCCGAGGGCAAGCACGTCCTCAGCAACCGGGCGGGCAGCAACATCATCTCCGGCGTCAGCACGGCGCTGCTGAAGGGCTGCGGCCTGCTGGGCCGGGTCAAGCCGGAGTACGACCTGGCGATCCTGGAAATTGACGAGCGTTCCGCGCCCAGGATCTATCCCTATGTGAAGCCGGAGCACATCGTCATCACCAACCTGTTCCGGGACTCCATCATGCGGAACGCCCATCCGGGCTACATCGCGGATATCCTGACCCGGTCCCTGCCTAAGGAGAGCAAGCTGATCCTCAACGCCGACGACCTGATCTCCTGCGCCGTGGCGCCGGAGAACCCGCGGGTGTATTTCGGCATCGACCGGCTGCCCACGGACGTGACAGAATGCGAGAACCTGCTGAATGATATGCGTATCTGCCCCAAGTGCGCCGGGAAGCTGCGGTATGAATACCGCCGCTACCACCACATCGGCCGGGCCGTGTGCGAGAGCTGCGGCTTCCACTCCCCCGACTGCGACTATCTGGCCACAAAGGTGGACACCGCCGCCCACACCATGTGCATACGGGAGGCGGGGCAGGAATACCCGTACACCCTCATCACCGACAGCCTGCACAACATCTACAACATGGTGACGGTCATCGCCGCCCTGCGGCAGCTGGGCTATGACCACAGCACCATCGCCCGCCGCATGGCGGAGGTGAAGATCCCCGCCAGCCG
>DJPP01000024.1:0-874 GCA_002438575.1 Oscillospiraceae bacterium UBA6409
CGCCGCGGGAACTCCCGTGCAAAGTCTGTCAGACCTGTGCCGTCGGCCATGGCGGCGGTGATGGCGCACACGCGCCTGTCCTCCCGCGCCAGCTGCCGCAGTGTCTCGCCGAACACATGGGAGAACGTTTCTTTGCCTGCCTGTCGTACCTTTCCGGTGGCCGGATCAAAGGGCCCTACGCCGTGGAACTTCTCCGGCTCCCGCAGTGCATAGTCGTATCCGCTTCCCTTCACGGTGTGGACGTGTACCAGCACCGGGCGCCCGGCCTCTTTGGCCGCCTGCAATACCGCTGTCAGCCGCTGTACGTCGTGGCCGTCCACCGGACCCATGTACGCAAAGCCCATATCCTCGAACACGGTGCTCACCGGCGGCAGCAGCGTCTTTTTCAGCGCTGTTTTTACCTCGTGGCTCCACTCATACAGTGTTCGGCCCGCCGGCAGCTTCTCCAGCACCTTGCGGTAACGCTTCTTGAATTCGTAATACTCCGGGTCCGTCCGCATCTTCGACAGCTGCTTGGACAGCCCGCCCACATTCCGGTCGATGGACATTCCGTTATCGTTCAGAATGACCACCAGCGGTTCGCCGCTACCGCCGGCGTCGTTGAGGCCCTCAAAGCTCAGCCCGCCGCCCAGCGCACCGTCGCCGATAACGGCCACGACCTGGTAGTCCTGCCCCAGCAGCGTCCGTGCCCGCGCCATACCCAGCGCTACCGACACCGAATCCGACGCGTGCCCCGCCATAAAGGCGTCGTGCACGCTCTCGTAGGGCTTGGGAAAGCCGGACAGTCCGCCGAACTGCCGCAGCGTGCCGAACAGCTCCCGCCGGCCGGTCAGTGCCTTGTGTACATAGCACTGGTGTCCCACATCCAGCACCA
>DJPP01000024.1:978-1196 GCA_002438575.1 Oscillospiraceae bacterium UBA6409
CCGCCGGTGCGGGATACCTGCTCCACCAGAAAGCTCCGCAGCTCCCGGCACAGCGTGGCCGTCTGCTCCTCGGTCAGGCGCTTCACGTCTGCCGGGCTGTTGATCGTCTCTAAAATCAAATCTGTCTCCGTCCTTTATCACACAGGTATCATCTGGGTATCCTACAGGTAGGCATAAACGCCTATACTCCTATCTTAATTAGCACATTATTGTATCAC
>DJPP01000024.1:1313-2672 GCA_002438575.1 Oscillospiraceae bacterium UBA6409
AGAACTTCTCCCAGATGACCTCGCCTTTCCTGCACCGCCCAATGACCTGAAAAACCCGTGCCTGTCAGCTGATGCTGACAGGCACTTTTTTCGTTCTACCTTCATAAGATAGACCGTAACACCCCATAAGGAGGTCCGACCATGAACGAACAGGACATAATGAACAAGCTAAAAAGCGACCCCCGCGCATTGAAGTCCGTCATGCAGTCACAGGACGGCCAGGCACTGCTGAATATGCTCTCCGGCGGCAACAGCGCCGCGTTGGGTCAGGCGGCGCGTCAGGCCGCCTCCGGCAACACAGCGGCGCTGAGCGCCATGCTCTCCCGCGTACTGTCCAGTCCGCAGGGTGCGGAGCTGGTACAGCGGCTGGAAAACAAGCTTCAACAGTAACAGAAAGGAGGACGCAGCGTGTCAGAACTGGACGAAAAACTCAACGCGCTGCTGTCCGATCCCGGCAGCATGGCGCAGATCATGCAGCTGGCGCAGCAGCTCTCCGGCTCCATGGGCGGTAACACGACGCAGCCTGCCGCCGCGTCTCCGACAGCTTCTCCTCCATCCCCGCCGTCATCGCCGCTGGGCGGCCTCGACCCGCAGACCATCGCCAGATACCTGCCCCTGCTGCAGGAGCTGACCCGGGACACCAGCCAGACCACCCAGCTGCTCTACGCCCTGCGTCCGTTCCTGAAGGATGGCAAGCAGGATAAGGTAGAGCGCGCCGCAAGACTGGCGCGGCTCATCACCATCGGCAAGCGTTTTCTGACGGAAGGGGGCGGTCTGCCTGTATAACCGCTACATCCGCGGCGATGACGGCGTCTATACCCGCGTTCCCATGGACGAAGCGCCCCCGCCCCGTTCCGATCCGCCGCCGAAGGCCCCCCCGCCGCCCCCACCACAGGGCGCGCCGGAGCGCGGCTTCTTCAACGACCTGCTGGAAAAGCTGCACCTGGGCGATTTGGACGCCGGCGATCTGCTGCTGTTGTTTTTGCTGTTTTATCTCTCCAGGCAGAAAGCCGACGAGGAGCTGCTTATCGCCATCGGCCTGCTGCTGATCCTGTGACTTCCAGTATTTGCATTTGCAAAATGGTTACAAAATGGTTACAATATGACCATCCTTGCAAGGGAAAACAAAACATAGGAGGTCACAGTATATGTTCTGCAATTTTGACTGCGCTTCCCTGCTGAAGCTGCTGTGCAGCTTCTTCGGCAAGTGCTGAAGTCTATGCACATAAAAAACACCCCTCGACAGCCCGTCGAGGGGTGTTTTGCTATAAACTGAAATTACTTCACAGCTTCCGCCACGGCCACAGCCACCGCCACAGTGGCCCCGACCATAGGATTGTTGCCCATGCCCAGGAAGCC
>DJPP01000015.1:0-1894 GCA_002438575.1 Oscillospiraceae bacterium UBA6409
CGGAGCCGCTGCTGGAGCAGATGGACACCGATGTGGAGCGCGTGTTCGCCGTGGAGGGCGAGACATACACCCTGCTGCTGGAAAACGAATGAAAAGAAGTGACCGCCTCCGCGGTCACTTCTTTTCATTCCCAGCCCTCGGGCCGGGCGCTTATTTCTTGTTTTTACGGGCCAGACGGGCGATGTCTCCCACGCCGTCCAGAATAACGTTGGGCTGATAGGCATACGTCTCCACCGTCCGGCGGGTGGACACACCGGAGAGCACCAGCACCGTGGACATACCGCTTTCCAGGCCGGAGATAACGTCGGTGTCCATGCGGTCGCCCACCATCACCGCGTCGGCGGAGTGGCAGTGCAGCAGCCGCAGGCCGGTCCGCATCATCAGGGGGTTGGGCTTGCCGCAGAAATAGGCCTGCTTGCCGGTGGCCATCTCAATAGGGGCCACCAGTGCGCGGCAGGCGGGCGCAATGCCGTTCTCGATGGGTCCGGACACATCGGAGTTGGCGCCGATGAGCTTTGCGCCGGCCATGACCAGGTTCACCGCCTTGGTCAGCGTATCCAGGGAATAGGTGCGCCCCTCGCCCACCACCACGTAGTCCGGGTTCACGTCGTTCATGGTGATGCCCGCGTCGTACAGGGCGTTCAGCAGCCCCGCCTCGCCGATGGCGAACACGGAGCAGCCGGGGGCCTGATCCTTTAGGAAGGCCGCCGTGGCCAGGGCACTGGTATAGAAATGCTCCTCCGGCACGTCCAGTCCCATCCGGGCCAGCTTCTGCTGCAGCTCACGGGGCGTGTAGCCGCTGTTGTTGGTCAGGAACAGATACTCCTTGTTCTCCTCATGCAGCCACTGGATAAAGTCCGCCACGCCGGGCAGGATCCGGTTCCCGTGATAGATAACGCCGTCCATGTCGCAGATAAAGCCTGTTTTCTGGTTGAAGTCGATAAAATCTTTCGGCATAATGGCCCCTCCTGTCTGTTACTGCTCCCAGTATACCACAGCACGGCGGCGCTTGCCATAGGGAGAACGTAAAATTTTGCCGTTTCCCGGCATAAAAAGGCCCGCCTTACGGCGGGCCTTTCTGATGTACTTACTTGCTCAGGTACTCGTCGATGGACTTGGCGCCCAGCTTGCCGGCGCCCATAGCCAGAATGACGGTGGCCGCGCCGGTCACGGCGTCGCCGCCGGCATACACCGCCTGGCGGGAGGTCAGACCCTCCTCGTTGACGATGATGCCGCCCTTCTTGTTGACCTCAAGCCCCTTGGTGGTGGACTTGATCAGCGGGTTGGGGCTGGTGCCCAGGGACATGATGACGGCATCCACCGGCAGGTCGAACTCGCTGCCCTTCTTCTCCACGGGACGGCGGCGGCCGGAGGCATCCGGCTCGCCCAGCTCCATCTCGATGCAGGTCATGGACTTAACGCAGTCCTGCTCGTCGCCGTTGATCTGGACGGGGTTGTTCAGCGTCTTGAAGATGACGCCCTCCTCGATGGCGTGCTCCACCTCCTCGTGACGGGCGGGCAGCTCCTCCATGCCGCGGCGGTACACCACGTACACCTCAGCGCCCAGGCGCTTGGAGCAGCGGGCGGCGTCCATGGCCACGTTGCCGCCGCCGACAACGGCCACGGTCTTGCCCTTCAGGTCCATGATGGGTGTGTCGCTGTCCTCGCGGTACGCCTTCATCAGGTTGATGCGGGTCAGGAACTCGTTGGCGGAATACACGCCCTTCAGGTTCTCACCGGGGATGTTCATGAACATGGGCAGGCCCGCGCCGGAGCCGATAAACACGGCCTCGAAGCCGTACTCCTCCATCAGCTCGTCGATGGTGATGGTGCGGCCCACCACGGTGTTGGTCTCCACCTTGACGCCCATGGCCTTCAGGCCGTCCACTTCCTT
>DJPP01000015.1:1990-2331 GCA_002438575.1 Oscillospiraceae bacterium UBA6409
TGCAGCGCCTCGAACACCGTGACCTCATAGCCCTTCTTGGCCAGGTCGCCGGCGCAGGTCAGGCCCGCGGGGCCGGAGCCGATCACCGCCACCTTATGGCCGTTGGGTGCGGGGACCGCCGCGGCCTCGGTGCTGTGGGCGTTGTGCCAGTCGGCCACAAAGCGCTCCAGACGGCCGATACCCACGGGGTCGCCCTTCTTGCCGCGGACGCAGTGCATCTCGCACTGGCTCTCCTGCGGACATACGCGGCCGCACACGGCGGGCAGGGAGCTGGTCTGGTGGATGACCTGATACGCGCCCTCGTAGTCCTTCTCCACGATCTTCGCGATGAACTCGGGGAT
>DJPP01000015.1:2389-4959 GCA_002438575.1 Oscillospiraceae bacterium UBA6409
GCCTCGTCCAGCGCCTGCTCCTCGGTGTAGCCCAGGGCCACCTCCAGGAAGTTCTTGTTGCGGACGTTGGGGTCCTGAGAGGGCATTTCGTTCTTGTCCAAACGCATATTGATCTTAGCAGCCATCTTACTTTACCTCCTGCTTGAACAGATTGCAGACTTCCTCGTGCTTACGCACCTCGAAGTCGTGGTACATCTGGTTGCGCTTCACCGCCAGATCCCAGTCCACCTTCTGGCCGTCGAAATCGGGGCCGTCCACGCAGGCGAACTTCGTCTCGCCGCCCACGGTCAGGCGGCAGCCGCCGCACATACCGGTGCCGTCGATCATGATGGGGCTCATGGAGACGGTGGTGGGCATATTGTAGGGCGCGGTGGTCTTACAGACGAACTTCATCATCACCATGGGGCCGATGGCGAAAATCTCGTCGTACACATTGCCCTCGTCCAGCAGCTCCTTCAGCGCCTCGGTGACCAGACCCTTGCGGCCGTAGGAGCCGTCGTCGGTGCAGACCTTCAGCACGGAGGAGACCGCCTTGAACTTATCCTCCAGAATGACCACGTCCTTGCTCTTGAAGCCCACCACCGCGTGGACCTCGGCCCCGCAGTCGTGAAATTTCTTCAGCACAGGATACGCGATGGCGCAGCCCACGCCGCCGCCGACCACGCAGACCTTCTTCTTGCCCTCGGTCTCGGTGGGCTTGCCCAGGGGACCCACAAAGTCGTGCAGGCACTCGCCCTGCTGCTTGTGGCTCAGCTTCTCGGTGGTAGCGCCCACGGTCTGGACGATGATGGTCACGGTCCCCTTCACGCGGTCATAATCATGGATAGTGATGGGGATACGCTCGCCGTTCTCATCCACGCGCAGGATGATGAACTGGCCCGGCTCTGCCTTTTTGGCCACCATGGGGGCCTCGATCTCATAGAGGATCACAGTGGGCTTGAGCGCTTCTTTCTTGACGATACGATACATACATCACGGCTCCTTCACTTTGTATTTTGCGGCGGAACAGCCGCCGTTGGCTTCCGTTCGTCCTATTGTACCATTCTGTGGGGAAACCGTCAATTATCAGATATTCTAAATCCCGGGAAGAAATGGGAAAAACCGCCGCCATACGCGGGTATGGCGGCGGTCTGCATAGCTTGTCAGCTGGTCACACGCATGAGGCAAGAAATCTCCGTGCTTCCGATTTTAATGGTAAATGTAGTCTCACCCCTACCAATAGTCTTAACAGTTCCATCGGGTGTAACAGTCGCTATAGAGCTATTGCCTCCAGACCATGTAGCAGTCATGCTGGTTCCCGTCACTGTGAAATCACAGCTAATCCCCGTTGGCAGTGACACATCAAACGCTCCATCAGTAGTCCCTATGGGCTCTGTACCAAGATTTGTCTCCAGCTTCAGCTTGCTCACATCCACGCTGCCGGTGCTGGGCTTGGTGGTGGAGGTGTTGTCATCGGGGGGGGTAGTGGTGTTATTGTCGGGTGCGTCGCTCTCCTCCTTGACGGTGACGGTGCAGGTGACAGACTCGCCGTTCACCTCGGCGGTAATGACCGCGTTGCCCTTGGTCAGCGCCGTCACTTCGCCGGTGGAGTTGACGCTGGCCACGGTGGGCGCGCTGCTGCTCCAGGCCACGGCGTCCTCCGTGCCGTTGACCTTCAGCTCGTCCTTGTCGCCCACGTTCAGCACCAGAACGGTGCGGTTCAGGGAGATGGTAGGCGTGACGGGCGTGTCGTCAGGCTTGTCGATGGTACCGCCGGGCTTATCCACATCGGTAACGGGGGATTTTTCGCCGGTGATGGCCTCCTTGATCTGATCGCCGAAGATCAGCCACACCACCAGCGCCGCCAGCAGGATCAGAACAATGACGGCCACGGGGCCCAGGACGCTGGGCGCCTTGCGGCGGCGGCTCTCGGCGGCGCGGCGGCCCTTGTGCTTACGCACCTTGCCGCTGTAATAGGCCTCGTCCTCCTCGCAGAAGGGGCAGGTCTTATAGCTATCGGAGAACATCTCTCCGCACTTGGGACATTTGATCAGACTCATTATGAAAAACCTCCGTACCGGGCATTGGATTTACATAATACATATCATACTCATTTTTGTGCCGCCCGTCAACTGCATTTCGAGGAAATTCATCCTTTTTTTACAACACTTCACGCCGGCACTTGCTTTTCCCGGCTATGCTTCTTATAATAGAGCCAGAGAAATGCGGGGAGGCACGACTATGAACACCATTTTTATCGGCATCGCCGGCGGCACCGGCAGCGGCAAGACCACGCTCACCGAGCACCTGGCCGCACGCTTCGGCAGCGACATCAGCGTGGTGCACCACGACAACTACTACAAGCGGCAGGACAGGCCCTTCGCCGAGCGCTGCCTGCAGAACTACGACCATCCCGACGCCTTCGACACCGATCTGATGATCGAGGACCTGAAGGCGCTGAAGCGGGGCGAGACCATCCACTGCCCGGTGTATGACTACGCCATCCACAACCGCACCGATGAGACCGTGGAGATCAAGCCCACCAAGGTGGTCATCGTGGAGGGTATCCTGATCTTCCAGAACAAGGCGCT
>DJPP01000015.1:5004-5135 GCA_002438575.1 Oscillospiraceae bacterium UBA6409
CGTGACCTGCTGGATATCAAGATCTTTGTGGAGACCGACGCGGACGTGCGTATCCTGCGCCGCGCCCTGCGGGACGTGGAGGAACGCGGACGGTCGCTGGAGTCTGTGGTAAATCAGTACCTGACCACCGT
>DJPP01000064.1:0-2173 GCA_002438575.1 Oscillospiraceae bacterium UBA6409
TGAGGGGAAGGTGGCACGGCGTAGCCGTGACGGATGAGGTGTAGCCGCCCGCAGGCGGCGTTCCCATATCCGGCGGCGTCAGCCGCCACCTATTTTGCATGACCCATAGCGCGCCAAGGGATCCTTAAACCGTAGGTTTAAGCGACTTTCTTTCCCACATTTCTTTCTTCGCAGAAAGAAATGTGGCCGCCGGAGGCCGCCTCCCCGCCAGGGGAAAACCGGCTCGTGCCGCAGGCACGAAACGCCCCTTGCACTCTCCCGCGTACTGCATTATAATAGATAAAACTACAAAACGAGGTGTATCACCATGACTTACGGCTTTATCGGCACCGGCAACATGGGTGGGGCACTGGCCCGCGCCCTGGTCAGGACGGTTTCCCCTTCGAACGTCTATCTCAATAACCGCACGCCCGCCAAGGCGGAGGCCCTGGCAGCGGAGCTGGGGGCCCGGGCGGACACCGCCGCCCACATCGCCGCCGCCTGCGACTATATCTTCCTGGGCGTCAAGCCCAACCTCATCGCCGGTGTGCTGGCCCAGCTGGCCCCCACGCTGGCGCAGCGGACGGACAAACCCGTGCTGGTGTCCATGGCCGCCGGCGTCACCATCGCCGCGCTGGAGCAGGCGGCACCCGGCTGCCCGGTGCTCCGCATTATGCCCAACACCGCCTGCGCCGTGGGTGCGGGTCTGACGCTGTACGATGCCAACGCCCTGATGACAAAGCCCCAGCTGGATGCCTTCCTGACGGATATGGCCGCCTCCGGGCGGCTGGAGGCCCTGCCGGAGAACCTGATCGACGCGGGCAGCGCCGTGGCCGGCTGCGGCGGTGCCTTTGCCTGCCTGTTTATGGAGGGCCTGGCCGACGGTGCCGTCACCTGCGGCCTGCCCCGTGACAAGGCCAACACCTTCGCGGCCCAGATGCTGCTGGGCGCGGCCCGGCTGGCCCTGGAAAGCGGCAAGCCCTTCGGACAGATGAAGGACGAGATCTGCTCCCCCGGCGGCACCACCATTGCCGGTGTCCGCGCGCTGGAGGAGGGCGGTCTCCGCGCCGCCGCCATGAACGCCGTCATTGCCGCCTACGAAAAGACCCTTCAGTTGAAAAAATAAGCACGCCGACCCTGCCCCTTAGCGGGGGTCGGTGCCGTCGTGCAAGAAAAGGCCCTCCCCATCGGGGAGGGCCTTTGTCCTTATTTTCCGTACAGACAGTAGATGAGCCAGTTCAAAAACCGTGCCGGCAGCACCTTGGCCAGGAAGGTGAAGAACTTGTAGTCGAAGCGTATGGCGTACAGCGGGTGGTGATGTCCCTCCCGCATGGCCACGCTGGCGATGTACGCCCCGGCCTTGGCCGGGTCCATGCCCGTCTCCTCGTCGTGCTCCATGCGCTTCACGGACCGGGAGATGCGTCCCTGATAGATGTCGTCCCCGGCACTGACCTTCCGCCGCGCGGCGGTGAAGCCCGTGTGGATATCCCCCGGCATCACGGCGCATACCGTCACGCCGAAGGGCCGCAGTTCGTTGGCCAGTGCCATGGTATAGGCGTTGACGGCCGCCTTGGTGGCGGAGTAATAGGCCTGGAAGGGGATGGGCACCGGCGCGGCCACAGAGCTCAGGTTCACGATCCGTCCCCGGCCCGCCGCCCGCATCAGGGGCACCACGGCCCGGTTCATGTTCACCATGCCGAAGAAATTGACGTCGAACAGCGCCTTGGCCTCCGCCGTCTCCGTAAACTCAATGGCCCCGGAGATGCCGAAGCCCGCGTTGTTCACCAGCACGTCGATGCGCCCCTCCGCCGCCATGATCTGCGCCGCGGCGTCGTTGACCGCCTGCTGGTCCGTCACGTCGGCGGCGATGTGGTGCAGACCCTCCACGCCCTCCGCCCGGCGGGACAGCTCATACACGGTATAGCCCGCGTCCTTCAGCGATAGGGCGGTGGCCCGTCCGATGCCGGAGGTGCCGCCGGTGACGACAGCGACCTTACTCACGGGCCATCACCTCCCCGATGATGTCCATGGCCTCGTCCAGCAGGGCCTCCGTGTGGGTGGCCATATAGCTGGTCCGCAGCAGCGCCTCGCCCTCCGGCGTGGCCGGCGGCAGCGTGGGGTTCACATACACGCCCCGGTCATAGATCTCCGCCGCCACCCGCAGCGTCCGGTACGTCTCATAGGTGTAGATGGG
>DJPP01000064.1:2273-4337 GCA_002438575.1 Oscillospiraceae bacterium UBA6409
TACAGGCTCAGGGCGCGCAGGCGCTCCGGCAGCTCCGGATGCGCCTCCAGCTTCCGCAGGGCCGAGAGCGCCGTGGCGCAGTTGGCCGGCGGGATGGACGCCGAGAAGATGAACGGCCGCGACGCGTGCCGCACGAACTCCGCCACCTCCGCCGAAGCGGCCATATAGCCGCCCAGCGACGCCAGCGACTTGGAGAAGGTCCCCATATACACGTCCACCTGGTCCTCCAGGCCGAAGTAGCTGGCCGTGCCACGGCCGCCCTCGCCCAGCACGCCCAGCCCGTGGGCGTCGTCCACCATGACCCGCGCGCCGTACTGCTTCGCCAGGGCGCAGATCTCCGGCAGCCTGGCGATGTCGCCGCCCATGGAGAACACACCGTCGGTGACGATCAGCGCCCCGGCCGTCTCCGGCACTTTCTGCAGGCACTTTTCCAGCTCCGCCATGTCGCTGTGGCGATAGCGCAGCATTTTGCCGTAGGACAGCTGGCACCCGGCGTAGATGCTGGCGTGGTTCTCCCGGTCACAGATCACATAGTCGTGCCGCCCCACCAGGGCGGAGATAATGCCCACGTTGGACTGGAACCCGGTGCCGAAGGTCACCACCCCCGGCTTCCGCAGGAACCTCGCCAGCTCCGCCTCCAGCTCCAGATGCATCTCCAGCGTGCCGTTGAGGAACCGCGACCCGGAGCACCCGGTGCCGTACTGCTCCAGCGCCCTGATGCCGGCCTCGATGACCTCCGGGTCCGTGGTCAGACCCAGATAGTTGTTGGAGCCCAGCATGATGCGGCGCTTGCCCTCCATCATGACCTCCACGTCCTGCCGGGACTGCAGGGCGTGGAAGTAGGGGTACACGCCCTTCTCCTTCAATTCCCCCGCCAGGGACGGTGCAAAGCACTTCTCAAAGATATCCATACAAGACCTCTCTATCTGATATAGAATATTAGCATTAGTAAAAAGCTGGCGAGATGATGTTGCTTTTTTGGGATGAAAATATTATATAGGCAGATAGAAAACTTGTCAACGCCCACTTGCGTCAGCGCGCCTGTCCGTCGATAGCGTCCAGCAGCCGCAGAATGCCCCGGCTCAGCGCCGCCGCCCCGCACACGGTGCAGATCATCGTGATAGCTGTCATAAAATGTCCTCCTTGCCGTGTTTTCCCCATCATAGCAAAGCTGCTGTCCCGAAAACCGGACAGAAAAATTTTTCAAAACCAGTGGAACTTTTTTTGCCCTGCGCGCATCTAAGGGGTGTACAAAGAAAACGGCACTGTGTTCCCCCCGGAGACACAGCCCGCAAAAAAAGAAAGGAAGTCTGTACGATGATGAAGAAAATTGTGTGCGCCGTTCTGGCGCTGGTGATGGTGCTTTCTCTGGCCGCCTGCGGCAGCAAGCAGGATGACAACGGCGGCAAGACCGACGTGGACCTGACGGCCCAAGAGGTACTGGACAAGCTGAAGGAGACGCTGGGCGACAGCTACGGCTGTGACGCGCAGGATGACGAGGACCGCATGACCAACTACTACGGTCTGGATATGTCCCAGGTGGACAGCTGGGCGTCCGAGGCCAGCTCCATGAGCGCCCTTGACCCCAGCACCGCCGTCGTTCTCAAGGTCAAGGACGGCTACGCCGACACTGCCGCCGATCTGCTGCGCGAGCGCTATCAGCAGGTGCTGGACTACAGCAAGATGTATAACATGAACGTTCCCATGGTGGAGCAGGCCCGTCTGTTCGTCAACGGCGACTATGTGGCGCTGCTGATCCTGGGCCAGACCCCCGATGGCGATGTGACCGCCGAAGAGGAAGCCCAGCTGGCCCAGGACGAGGCCGCTAAGGTGGACGCTGCCTGGCAGGACATCTTCGGCAGCGCCGGCAACAAGATCGACCCGCAGTAAAGCCCCCAAGCCTTCCCCCCGAGGAAAAAGTACCCCTGTAGGGGGCGGCGTCCTCGACGCCCCGCACCCCGTCAGCCTTCCCCTTGAGGGGTCCGCGGTGTTGAGTGGCACCCCCCCAAAAGCCTTCCCCCTGGGGGGAAGGTGTCAGCCGCAGGCTGACGGATGAGGGGTCCC
>DJPP01000066.1:0-757 GCA_002438575.1 Oscillospiraceae bacterium UBA6409
ATTTATTACATCTTTCCGCTGATACGCAGCCGGTTCAGCGCGCGGGACAGGTCGCTCAGCGCGGCCTGGTATTCCGCCGCGCTGCGCTTCTGCCGCAGCTCCTCCTCCGCCTCCCGGCGGGCCCGGAGCGCGCGGTTCACATCGATATCCTCCGGCCACTCCGCCGCGTCCAGCAGCAGAAGCACCCGGTCCCCGTCGATCTTGAACAGCCCCGGCGCCACCGCCGCCCGGCGGTGCTCGCCGTCCTCCGTCTCGAACCGCAGCTCGCCGGCGCACACTGCGCCCACAGCGTTGCTGTGGCCGGCCAGCACACCGTATTCGCCGTCCGCCACGGGGATGACCGCCGACACGCACCTGCCCTGGAAGAAGGGCACGCTGGCCGCCAGCACGTCCAGTTGGAACACGGCCGCCATCACATACCGCCTTTCTTCAGCTCCTCGGCCTTGCGCTTCACATCGTCAATGGTGCCCGCGTTGAAGAACGCCGCCTCGGGATACTCGTCCATCGCGCCGGACAAAATCTCCTTAAAGCCCCGCAGCGTCTCGTGCAGGGGCACGAACACGCCGGGCGCGCCGCTGAACTTCTCCGCCACATAGAACGGCTGGGACAAAAACCTCTGGATACGGCGCGCCCGCGCCACGGTCTTCTTGTCCTCGTCGCTCAGCTCCTCCATGCCCAGAATCGCGATGATATCCTGCAATTCCCGGTACTTCTGCAGCGTGGACTGCACCGCCCGGGCGATGTTGTAGTGCTCCTC
>DJPP01000066.1:833-8623 GCA_002438575.1 Oscillospiraceae bacterium UBA6409
GCGGGATAGATGCCCTGCTCCGCGATCTTACGGCTCAGCACCGTGGTAGCGTCCAGATGGGAGAACGTGGTGGCCGGCGCCGGGTCGGTCAGGTCGTCCGCGGGCACATACACCGCCTGCACGGAGGTAACAGACCCGTTCTTGGTGGAGGTGATGCGCTCCTGCAAAGCGCCCATCTCCCCCGCCAACGTGGGCTGATAGCCCACGGCGGAGGGCATACGCCCCAGCAGCGTGGAAACCTCGCTGCCCGCCTGGACAAAACGGAAAATGTTGTCGATAAACAGCAGCACGTCCTTGTGCTCCTGGTCGCGGAAGTACTCCGCCATGGTCAGGCCCGACAGCGCCACGCGCATACGCACGCCGGGGGACTCGTTCATCTGGCCGAACACCAGCGCCGTCTTGTCGGACACGCCGGACTCGCGCATCTCGCCCCACAGGTCGTTGCCCTCGCGGCTGCGCTCGCCCACGCCGGTGAAGATAGAGTAGCCGCCGTGCTCCATAGCCACGTTGTGGATCAGCTCCTGGATCAGCACGGTCTTGCCCACGCCGGCGCCGCCGAACAGTCCGATCTTGCCGCCCTTGGGATACGGCTCGATCAGGTCGATGACCTTGATGCCCGTCTCCAGAATATCCGCGGCGGGCATCTGCTCGGCGAAGGTCGGCGCGGCGCGGTGGATCTCCCATCGGGGCGCGCTCTCGTCCACCGGCGGCTCGCCGTCGATGGGATCGCCCAGCACGTTGAACATACGCCCCAGCGTCTTCTCACCCACCGGCACCCGGATACCGTGTCCTGTGGCGGTGACAGTCAGCCCGCGGGCAAGCCCGTCGCTGCCCGCCATCATCACGCAGCGGACGGTCTTGTTCTCCAGGTGCTGCTCCACCTCCATGGTATAGCGCTGACCGTTCGCCTCCACGGTCAAGGCCTCATTGATGGCGGGCAGGCTCCCCTCCGGGAAGCGCACGTCGATAACGGGGCCGGAAATGCCCGTGATAGTACCTTGTTTCATTGAGGTCAGCCCTCCTTTTCTTTCTTGCTGCGCTGGGCGCGCTCACCGGCGGAGACCTCGGTGATCTCCTGGGTGATGGCCGCCTGGCGCGCCCGGTTGTACTGGACGGACAGGTCCTTCAGCAGTTCCTCCGCGTTCTGATCCGCCGCGTTCATGGCGGTCATGCGGGCGCTCTGCTCGCTGCAGAAGCTGTCCACCAGCGCGCTGTAGATATAGCCGGTCAGGCAGCTGCGGGCGGCGTTGTCCAGCACCGCCCCGGCGGACGGCACGAACTCATACACCTTGTCCCCGGCGGCAGCCGCCGCGGCGGCGTGAAAGTGCTCCCGGTGCATCGGCAGGATCCTCTCCTGCCGCACCACAGCCTCCAGGCCGTTCTTCATGTCGGTATAGATGACCCATACCGCGCTGATCTCTCCCGCGTCGAACCGTTCCAGCAGCAGCTCCGCAATGTGCCGCGCCCGGTCCAGCGTCGGGTTCTGCGCCGTGTAGTGAAAGCTCTCCTCGATGGCGATCCCCCGCTGGCTGAACCAGCGCCGGCCGTACTCGCCCACCACATACAGCGCCGCGTCGCCCTGGGCGGTCAGCAGCTGCTGCGCCTGCCGTATGGCGTTCTGGTTATACGCGCCGGCCAGTCCCTTGTCCGCCGTGATCAGCAGGCACGCCGGCACGCCGGGCAGAGGCTTGGCGTTGGGGTCCACCGGATCCACATACCGGCTTTCTATAGTGCTGTCCGCGTTGAACACGCGGCCGATCTCCGTCTGCAAAGCCTGGAAATAGGGCCGTGTGTTATCAAGATCCTGCTTGGCCTTCCGCAGCTTCGCCTGGGAGATCAGATACATGGCGTGGGTGATCTTCTGGGTCTGCCGTACGCCTCCGATGCGCCGGCGGATCTCACTGGTGCTGGCCATGCGCTCACCGCCCGCCTGCGCGCTTGAATTTCTCCAGCGCCGTCTTTGCAAAGTCGTTGATCTGGCCCCGCAGCTCGTCGTCCAGCGCCGCGCCCTGCTCCAGCTGGAGCATCAGGCTCTGCCGCTGCGCGGCGAACTCGCCCAGCAGGAAATCCCGCAGGGCGCATACCTGGGCCACCGGTACCTGCTGATAGAGGTGCGCCATAGCCGTCACCAGCGTAACGATCTGCTGTCCCTGGCTCAGCGGGGCGCTGCGCCCCTGCCGCAGGATATACATCAGGCTCTGGCCGTAGGCCAGCTGGCTCTTCGTCTCCTCATCCAGGTCGCTGGAGAACTGGGTGAACACCTCCATCTCGCGGTACTGGGCCAGGTCCAGGCGCAGGGTGCCCACGGCCTTCTTCATGGCCTTGGTCTGGGCCGCGCCGCCCACGCGGGACACGGACAGACCCACGTTCACCGCCGGCCGGTGGCCGGAGAAAAACAGACTGCTCTCCAGGAAGATCTGGCCGTCGGTGATGGAGATGATGTTGGTGGGGATATAGGCCGACACGTCGCCCGCCTGCGTCTCCACGATGGGCAGGGCGGTCATGCTGCCGCCGCCGCGCTCGTCGCTGAGCCGCGCCGCGCGCTCCAGCAGGCGGGAGTGCAGATAGAACACGTCGCCGGGATACGCCTCGCGTCCGGGGGACCGCCCCAGCAGCAGGCTCAGCGCACGGTAGGCAATGGCGTGCTTGCTCAGATCGTCGTACACGATCAGCACGTCCTTGCCCTTGTTCATGAAATATTCGCCGATGGCTGCGCCGGCATAGGGTGCGATGTACTGCATGGACGCGGACTCGCCCGCGCCGGCGCACACGACGATGGTGTAGCGCATGGCGTCGTGCTTCCGCAGCAGCTCGGCGATCTGCGCCACGGAGCTGGCCTTCTGGCCGATGGCCACGTAGATGCAGATCATATCCTTCCCCTTCTGGTTCAGGATGGTGTCGATGGCGATAGCGGTCTTTCCGGTCTGGCGGTCGCCGATGATCAGCTCGCGCTGGCCCCGGCCGATGGGGAACATGGAGTCGATGGACAGAATGCCCGTCTGCATGGGGGTGTTCACCGGCTGGCGGTCGATGATGCCGGGCGCCGGGCTCTCGATCATGCGGTATTCGTCCACGGGGATGTCTCCGCCGCCGTCGATGGGCGCGCCCAGGGCGTCCACCACGCGGCCGATCATGCCGTCGGACACGCCGATACCGGCGGTCTTTCCGGTGCGGTACACCGCCGTGCCCTCGCTGACCTCCTCCACGCGGCCGAACAGGATGCAGCCGATGCGTCCGGAGCGCAGCTCCTGCACCATGCCCCGGATACCGCCTTCAAACAGCAGGATCTCGCCGTAGGTAGCGCCCTCCAGGCCCTCCACATAGGCGATCCCGTCCGCCACGGTCAGCACGCTGCCCACCTCGCGGGCACACACCTCCGGCACCCAGTTCTTCACCGCGTCCCGGATCAGGGGGATGACGGAGCCCTCACTCTTCAGCCCGGTCAGCCTTTCCTTCAGCTGCTCCAGCCGGCCCTCCGCCGTCCAGTCGATGACCTCGCTGCCCAGCTCGATGCGGAACCCGCCCTGTGCTGTGCGGTCCTCCTGCCAGACCAGCTCGACAGCCCTGCCGTACTTTTTCGACAGCACATCCTCCAGCTTCTCTTTCTGCGCGCTGTCCGGCGGACAAGCGCTGAGCAGCTTCGCCGTCAGGCGTGCATCAGTGTTCATTCTTTTCCTCCTCCGCGGCATTCACGAAGGCGTCATAGGCCTTGGCCGTCTGGGCGGCCATCAGCTTCTCCATGGCGTCCTCGGCAATGGCCACCGCCTCGCGGTTGGCCTCGGCCACGATCTTCTGGCGCTCGCTCTCGGCGGCGTCCCTGGCGTCGGACAGGATCTTGTCCGCCTGTGCCTTGGCCGCGTCGCGCTGCTGCTGGGCAAAGGCCTCCGCCTCCTTGGCGGCGGCGGCGCGCTTCTCCTCCAGCACGGCGTCGAAATCCGCCTCCCGCTGGGCCATGGCGGCCTTCAGCGCCTCGGTGTCCTTCTCCCGGGCCACGGCGGCGGCTTCCATATCCGCGTAGTGCTTCTCCCGCTTTTCCATAAAGCGCTTCACCGGCTTGAACAGCAGCAGATACAGTCCGCCCACCAGAATAGAGAAGTTGAAGAAGTGCAGCAATATCTGCTGCCAATCAATATTCAGAGGGATATTCATAGCGTCTCTCCCCGTTTCTTACAGCACAAAGATGATCAGGATCACGGTCAGCAGCGCGTAGATAACGACGGTCTCCAGGAACACCAGACCCAGCATCATCGTGGTACGGATCTTGCCCTCGGCCTCCGGCTGACGGGCGATCCCCTCCACGGACTTGGCGATGGCCATGCCCATGCCGATGGCGCCAGCGGCGGCGGCCACGCCAATGGCGATGGCGGAGGCGGTAGCCTTAGAGCCGGTAACGCTGCTCTCGTCAGTGGCCGCGGTCTGGGCCGCGGTCGCGTCGGCGGCGGGTTCGGTGTCGGCAAATGCGGTCACGGTCAGCATAGCGGTCAGTGCCAGCACCAGGCACAGCAGCAGGGCAAACGCCTTCTTGTTGAACAGCTTTTTCATGGTTTCTCTTTCCTCCGTCAGTTATTCACAGTTTTGATTTTCTTTACTTTTTTTACTTTGGGCTTGGGTTCGTGCTTCTCCGTAGACTCTCCGTAGAACATGGAGGTCAGCGTGGTCAGCACGTAGGCCTGGATCAGCGCGTGCAGCAGCGTGAACAGCACGGCGATGATGACCGGCAGCACAAAGCTCATGGCAACATAATAGTACACCAGCTCCGTCACCAGCAGGCCGCTGAGCAGCGCGCCGAACAGTCGGAAGCTCATGGACAGCGGCAGCGAGAAGTCCTTGAGGGCCTTGCCCGCACCCTTGGCCCCGTTGGCCACGATGCCGCCCACCAGGATCACGCCATAGGACAGGCAGCCCAGCGAGATGGCCGCGTTCACGTCCGACAGCGGGGCCGGCAGGGCGATGGTGTGTCCGCCCGTGGTGATGGCCTGGAAGCCGAACAGCTCAAACAGCGTTCCCACAAAGATGTACACGCCCGCGCCGAAGATGTACGCGCCAAGGAACCCATTGCGGTGGGGACTGTTGCCCTTGGCCATTCCGTCGAACAGCCCTACCACGGTCTCCAGCACCATCTGCAGCTTTCCCGGCACCATCTTGAACCGGGGGATGACGAACACCCGCAGCAGTATCGCCGCCAGCAGCAGTGCGCCCACCACCACCAGCGAGGATATGTACGCCGGGTTCACGTCCTTCAGCCCGAACAGGCTGATGCGGTTCGTCCCGTGGAGCACCGCGTCCCGCATGGCCTCCTGTACCGACTCCGACTTCCCATGCCCCGGGACCAGCAGCGAGCCGGCCAGGAACCCCGCGGTGATCAGCAGCCACACCACGATGAACCTGATCTTCTTCTTTTTTTCCATTCTTCTTTCACCTTTTACATCCGGTAAAGTTTTTGTGCCGTGTCGCATCGTAAAACGGCAGAAGCGGCACGGCGCCGGTCCCCCGCTTCTCGATTTCTTGTCGAAATCTTAACGCGCGGTATCAGCATCTTGACACTTCCTTTTTATTATAATAAAAACCCCGTGGTAACACAAGCTTTTTTTCGCCGCAAGTTCCCCAACATTCCGCAAAAACCGTCACATTTTTTATCACCCTCCCGATTTTGACAAAAACAGGGGCCTCCGCCGCGGCGGAAGCCCCTGTTTCACCGTTATTTCCCGTTTCGTTTCTTGGCGAAGGCCGCCTTCTTCCGGGGCGACATCTTCCCCTTCTGCGCCGGCGGCTTCGCCGTGGGCGTCCCCCGCCGCCCCCGGTTGCCGGAGGCCTCCTTCTTCCGCCGCGGCGTCCGTTCCGGCCTCTCCGGTTTTTCCGGCTTGACCGGCGGCTGACCGTAGGGTTCCCCCTTCCGCGGCCGGATCAGGCACTTCTTCTCGTACCCGATCAGGTCCGTCCGTCCCGTCTCCTCCAGGGCCTCCACCACCAGCGCCCGCTTCTCCGGCCGCGACCACTGCAAAAGCGCCCGCTGCATGGCCTTCTCCTTGGGATCCCTGGCCACATACACCGGCGACATATCCCGCGGGTCGATGCCCGTGTAGTACATACAGGTGGACAGCGTCCCCGGCGTGGGATAGAAATCCTGCACCTGCTCCGGCGTCCTGCCGTTCCTGTGCAGGAACTCCGCCAGCTCCACCGCGTCGCTGAGGGTGCACCCCGGGTGGCTGGACATCAGATACGGCACCAGATACTGCTCCGTGCCGCCCTCCTCGTTCAGCTTCTGGTACTGCCGCCAGAACTTCAGAAACACGTCAAAGTGCGGCTTTCCCATATAGTCCAGCACCGAGCTGACGCAGTGCTCCGGCGCCACCTTCAGCTGCCCGGAGATATGGTACTTTACCAGCTCCTTGAAGAACGACCGGTCCTTGTCCTGCAGCATATAGTCGTACCGTATGCCGCTGCGCACGAACACCCGCTTGATCCCCGGCAGCTCCCGCATCCGCCGCAGCAGCTCCGTGTACTCCGCGTGGTCCGCGTCCAGGTTCGGGCACGGCTCCGGCGCCAGACAGCTGCGGTTTTTGCACATCCCGCACCGCTTCTGCTTCTGGCAGCTGGTATGCCGGAAATTGGCGCTTGGCCCGCCCACATCGTGGATGTACCCCTTGAACCCCGGCTCGCGGGTCAGCAGCTCCGCCTCCTCCAGCACCGACTCGATGGAACGGCTGGTGACCATCCGCCCCTGGTGGAAGGCCAGCGCGCAGAAGTTGCACCCGCCGAAGCACCCCCGGTTGTGGGTGATGGAGAACTGCACCTCCTCGATGGCCGGTATACCGTTCTTGTACATGGGGTGCACCTGCCGGGTGTAGGGCAGGGCGTACAGTGCGTCCAGCTCCTCCCGCCGCAGCGGCCGCGCCGGCGGGTTCACCACCAGATACCGCCCCTCGCAGGGCTGCACCACCGCGCAGCCCCGGATGGGATCGTGCTCGTCGTATTCGATCTTCGTCGCCCGGGCATAGGCCGCCTTGTCCGCGCATACCGCCTCGTATCCCGGCGCGTCCGCCCGGTGGAACTTCAGCTCGCCTACCTGGTCGGTGATGTACGCCGTCCCCGGTATGTCCGTCAGCTCCGACGGCGGTGCCTTCCGCGCCAGACGCCGGGCGATCTCCGCCGTGGCGCTCTCGCCCATGCCGTATACCAGCAGGTCCGCCGGCGCGTCGAACAGGATGCTCCGCCGCACCCTGTCGTCCCAGTAGTCGTAGTGGGCAAACCGCCGCAGCGACGCCTCCAGCCCGCCGATGACGATGGGCACGTCCGGCCACGCCTCCCGCGCCCGGTTGGCGTATACGATGGTGGGCCGGTCCGGCCGCTTGCCCATCTCTCCGCCCTCGCTGTACAGGTCCCGGGTCCGCCGCCGCTTGGCCACCGTGTAGTGGGCCACCATCGAGTCCAGGTTCCCCCCGCCGATCAGCACCCCGTACCGGGGCTTGCCCATGGCCCGGAAGTCCTCCGCCGAGTGCCAGTCCGGCTGGGGCAGTATCGCCACCCGATAGCCCTTGCTCTCCAGCAGCCGCGCGATCAGCGTGGTACCGAAGCTGGGGTGGTCGATGTACCCGTCCGCCGTCACCACCAGAAAGTCATAGTAGTACCAGCCCCGGTCGATCATCTCCTCCCGGCTCACCGGCAGAAATTCCATTCCTTTTTCCATGTGTTTCCACTCCCAACTTCCATCGTATCTCTTCTCCCCCGTCCCGCCCGCAGGCGGCAAGCCTTCCCTTTGAGGAAAAAGTGCCCCTGTAGGGGGCGGCGTC
>DJPP01000066.1:8689-8809 GCA_002438575.1 Oscillospiraceae bacterium UBA6409
GCTGACGGATGAGGGGTCCTTCGTCCCCCGTCCCGCCCGCAGGTAGCGTAAAACAGCCTTCCCCTTGAGGGGTCCGCGGTGCTGAATGGCACCCCCCAAAGCCTTCCCCTCGAGGGGAAG
>DJPP01000066.1:8894-9279 GCA_002438575.1 Oscillospiraceae bacterium UBA6409
GCGTAAAACTCCCCCGTCCCGCCCGCAGGCGAAAAAGCCTTCCCCTTGATGGCTTCGCACCGTTGAATGCCGCACCCCTCGGGCCTTCCCCTTGAGGGGAAGGTGGCGCGGCGAAGCCGTGACGGATGAGGTGTCCCTCGTCCCCCGTCCCGCCGCAGCGGCGCGGGGCTATATCGCGCCCCGGCGCAAGCGCTTTCTTTGTCTCCGACGGGGATAATTTCGCGCTCCGGCGCAAGTACCTTTCTTTTTTTGTAAAAAGAAAGGTACCAAAGAAAACCACTTAGACCTACGGTCTAAGAACCCCTTGGCGCGCTATACTCGGCTATGATTTGCAGCGAATTCTCGCGGACACAGTCCTTCGCCATCGTTGTCGGTCAAAAGGACT
>DJPP01000066.1:9296-9429 GCA_002438575.1 Oscillospiraceae bacterium UBA6409
TGCCTGCGCTCACCGGCGCGGAGTACTTCCGCGACCGCTTGCCCCAGCCACGGTAGGCGTCTTTCCCTCCTACCGCCGTACCCCCGTAAGCCTTCCCCCTGAGGAAAAGGTCCCCCTGTAGGGGGCGGCGTCC
>DJPP01000066.1:9507-9627 GCA_002438575.1 Oscillospiraceae bacterium UBA6409
TCAAGCCTTCCCCCTGGGGGGTCCGCGGTGTTGAATGACGCACCCCCGTAAGCCTTCCCCTTGAGGGGAAGGTGGCGCGAAGCGCCGGATGAGGTATAGCCGCCCGCAGGCGGCGTCCCC
>DJPP01000066.1:9698-14167 GCA_002438575.1 Oscillospiraceae bacterium UBA6409
TACCCATTGCGGTGCTTCGCACCACAATGGGCGCGATTTGATAATCGCCCACTCGACCAGCGTACCAGTCCCTACCCTCGCTGTTGTCAGCGGCAGCGGCGCAGGAGGTACAAGCAGTCCCCTGAACCGACACCGTCACCCGCCGTACCAATTCCGCGAAGCCAGGCACCGCCAATTTTGCATAACCCACAGCGCGCCAAGGGATTCTTAGACCGTAGGTCTAAGCGGCTTTCTTTGGTAGCTTTCTTTCAACGATGAAAGAAAGCTACTCGCGCCCGGGGGCGCGAAACCCTCCCCCCGCCGCCGCAGGCGCAATTCCCACCGCCAACGGTGAAAAGATTTTTCGTCAAGACAAGGCGCGGCTATGCAGACGTGCTTTGTGTACGTCAGTTCCCGCCGTTACTGCCACGCCGCCGGCACCGGCGGCAATACCCGTCTTACATCCTTCTCCATGGTGTCCCCCGCCGTGGGCACGAAGCCCAGCCGCGCAAAAAACAGCCGCAGCCCCTTGTCCGGGCAGTCCAGCCGCAGGATATCCTTTCCCCGCCGCCTGCAGGCGTCAACAGCCTGCCCCATGGGCGGGATACCCAGTCCCTTCCCCCGCCATTCCGGGGTCAGGCCGTACCAGCTCAGCCGCAGGGCGTTCCCCTCGTCGGACAGGCTGAAGGCGCCGATCAGGGTCTCGCCGTACCACACGCCGGTGGCCTCGCCCCCGGCGGGCATACCCAGCGCCGCCCGCTTCTCCTCCGGCAGCGGGCCGTAGCCCTCGCCGGACTCCACCATGTTCTTCTCCTTCCACCAGCTCTGCCTGGCAAAGGTGGACAATCCCCGTTCCGTCAGATGGCTGTTGTCGTCCCGGTATACCACCCGGAACGTCCCGTTCTCCCATTCCAGCAGCGACACGGCGGTATTGTCCCCGTGGGGCGTCTGCCCCACCTCCGCCAGCGTCTGCCCCTGCAAAACACCCAGCACCGTCCGCAGCGCCATCCCATGGGAAAATACCGCCGCGGTGCCGCCCTCATGGGCCCGGGCCACGCGCTCCAGCGCCGGAATAAACCGATCCACCACCTGCTGCGCCGTCTCGGCCCCCGGCACGCGCCACAGGTCGGCCCGCCGGTTGAAGTTGTACATCTCCTCCGGATATTTCACGTTCAGCTCGTGCCAGGTGTGGTCCTCCCACTCCCCCATGCAGATCTCCCGGAACGCCGGCTCCAGATGCAGCGGCAGGGCTTTGGGCAGCCAGATGGCCCGCGCGGTGATCTGCGTCCGGTACAGGTCGCTGCTGTACACCGCGTCGATGTCCACCTCCCGGAATCTCTCCCGCAGGGCGTCGATCTGCTGATAGCCCCGGTAGTTGGTGATCAGCCCGTTGCAGTGGCCGTGTGCGACGCGGTACAGGTTTCCCTCCGCCTCCGCGTGGCGGATCAGATACAGCCGCGTCATACCACCGTCACCCACTGCTTCCACAAGCGGACCGCCTCCTCGACCGCCGCCGCCGGCTCCGCCGCGTACTGCAAGGCGCTGTCCGTCGCCAGCGCCCCGTGACCCATATCGTCAAAGGCCGGCAGCGCATTCTCCCCGTCGCAGTCCTCCAGCAGTAAAAACGCCCCCGGGCATACTCTCCGCACGTCCCTCACGTCCAGACTGTACCCCGTGGACACAGCCAGCGCCGCGCCCCGGCGTGCCATCTGCTCCGCCACGGACAGCCACAGCGCCCGGTCTCCGGCCAGCAGGCTCTGCACCTGTCCGCCGGTCCGCACCGCCGCGATGGGCAGCATCTCCCCGGCCTCCAGGCACCCGCTTCCGCCGTAGGGGCACACCGTCACGGCGTCCGCCCCGTACCCGGCCCAGCACCCCGGCTCCGCGGTGTCCATATCCAATATCACATACAGCCCCTTGGCGTGGGCGGCACTGACAAGGTTCGCCAGCACGTCCGCCCCCATCATCCCGTGGCGCAGATACGCCCCGCCCCGCAGCACCACCGCGGGCAGCTTCCCCGCCGCCGCGTCCAGCAGCGTCGTGCCGTGATACCGCAGCGCCTCCGCCTGGGCCATGGGCGTGTCGCCGAACATATCGATAAAGTTCTTCACGAACTTCCCACTCAGCTTCTCCGCCTCCGGCGCCAGCGTCAGCGCCAGCGGTGTTTTTTTCTCGCGGATACGCCGCTGCAATTCCATGTCGAACATAGCCGTCTCCTTCTGTCAAGTACGCCTCTCATCCGGCGGATGAGCAAAGCGCTATATTTACTCAATTGTATATTATAAGCGCTCACACCGCATTTGGCAAGAAACACCGCCGTCTTTTCCGCATTTTTTCATCCCGCCCGGGCATACTGTACACAGGCCGATAAAGGATGAAAATGTAATGAAAAAGAGGTGAACACGATGAAAACGTGTACTTTCCTCAAGGGAATGGTCGCCGGCATGGCTGCCGGCGTCCTGCTGGACAACGCACTTCGTCCCTCCCCCAAGTTCCGCAAGACCCAGGCGGGCAAAACCCTCCACCGCCTGACCTGCGCCCTTGACGACGCCGTGGACGAGGTCTGCTCCAAGCTGCAATAACCGCGGTATCGCATCCGGGCGGTGTATGGTTATGTAAACCATACACCGCCCTATAATTAGATGCTCCATCCCATGCAAAATTCATATTATGTTAACTCAAATATTTGCTGCCGATCCACCGGCTCACCCCGAAAATTCCATCTTGACAAACCTGGTATTTTTGGTATAATAGTCCATGCTGTTTGTCAGCAAATCGAATATGCAGTGGTATCGAAGAGGTCATAACGAGCACGACTGGAAATCGTGTTGTCGTCAAAAGCGGCACGAGGGTTCGAATCCCTCCCACTGCGCCAGTGAAAAACCCTGTAACCATGCCGGTTACAGGGTTTTCTTCTGCGCCAGAATAGGGCTTTGACCATGCTTTTGACCACAGACACGCCGGTGCTGACCGCGCGGGCGGTCACTCCTCCACCAGCGGCGGCTCGAAGCTCTCGATCGCGCTGCGGAGCTTGGCGTGGCGGATGACAAAATGTATGGCGGGCGATTTTTCCTTGGACACCATGGCCCACTGACCCTCGTGCATGACGATCTGCAAATTGCGGAAGGTGCTGCCAGCGGTCAATTCCAGGCGGCAGCGCGGGTGCGCCGCCGCGAACTTTTCTGTCTGCTCGATGTGCTCCAGATACGCCTGATAGGTATACGGTATGTCACGTTCATAGAACGCTCCTGACAGGGACATGGACACCGGGTATTGGTCAAAGACCTCCTCTGTCAGCCGGGGCAGCTCCAGCACCAATTCGTTGTCCCGCAGGATGGCCTCGGCCTGCTCCCGGCGGCTTTTGGCGTGGGTCAGGATACGCTCCTGATCCGGCGCAGGCACATCGTATCTTTGCAGCACCGCCGTCAAAAACGCCGGGTCCGCGGTATACAGCGGCGGCGCCGACAGGACGCACCGCCGCCGTCCGGGGGTGCGGCTGTCCGCCAGCAGAAACGCGTTCAGCCGGGAAGCGCCGTCGGCGCGGTATATCTCCGCCAACGGCTTGGCGTTCTCCAGCAGCGCATCGGCACGGCGGCGGTAATAGGCCACCTCTGCGCGGTTGTTTGTCAGGTAATACCTTCCCTCGCTGTGGTGGCCGGACACGGCCTCGCCGGTCAGCGCGGCGGTACCGGATACCCGCAGGAAATGCAGGAACACGCCGCCCTGGGGCGATTTGAAGTAGTACGGCTCGATCTGTCCGGTCATATACATGGGGATGAAGCTCTCCAGCCCCAGCATCATCTCCGGCAGATTGCGGTCGATATTGTGGATGATCTGCAGCCGCAGGCCCTTTTTCAGCAGCATGGCCATGCCGAGCATCCACTTCTTGGGGAACTCCGGGTCCTGGGCCATCTCCGCCATGGGCATATCGCTGTACATAAACACCGGCTCCGTGGAGCGCGACAGCACCGCCGCCTTCATAAAGTCCAGCTCGCTGTCCATCATCTGCCGCAAACCGGAGTAGCTGCGGCTGGTGGGCAGCTGGAAGGGTACCGCAGGGACCTTCAGCTCGTCAAAATGGACGGAGCGTATGTACTCGTTCAGATCGAACTCATCCAGCTTGGTCAGGAAGCGGGAGACGCTGTCCTCCCGGGGCGCGTGGCTGCCCAGCAGCCAATCCTGTACCCGCCGGCAATAGGCGGCGCGGTCGCCGAGGTCTTCGGCGGCGCAGCCCAGCAGCGCGGCGGCCACCTCCCGCTGGGCGGGGCCGTCCATCTCCCGGGAAATATAGGACGCCACCGCGGCGGCGAACTGCTCCGGCTCCGCCGGCTGACGCTCGCCCCGGCGGAAGCGGAAGATGGTGGACGGGTCGTAGTTGGCGCAGCGGCACAGCTTCGCCACGCTGAGTCCCATGACCTCGATCAGCGCATTGAAGTTCTCCCGCAGCATCTTCCTGTCCGTGCCGGCATATTCATCGCATTGCAGGAACG
>DJPP01000066.1:14305-14687 GCA_002438575.1 Oscillospiraceae bacterium UBA6409
CGGTAGCGGCTCAGGGACGGCGCGGACAGCCCGGCGGCCTCCGCCAGGTCCTTGCCCCGGCAGTCCAGCCGGGTGATATATTCGTTCAGCTGCTCACAAAAGCGCATGGCGCACCTCCCGCGGTGAAAGCTGTGTTTAGTATACGCCTCTGCGGCGGAAAAGGGAAGCAAAAAATTTCCAAAACCAGCAATCGCCGCAGCCGGTAATCGCGTTTCCCCGCCGCGGCCGCTGTGGTACAATAGAGAGCGTAAAAAGCCCGTAAATACGGGAAAAATCAAAGCAGGAGGATGGAACAAAATGGAAAAGAAAAGGGGTTTTCCGGCGCTGCTCCTTGCGCTTGTCCTTGCGCTGTCGCTAACGCCGATCTCGGCGTTTGCCGCAG
>DJPP01000137.1:0-2632 GCA_002438575.1 Oscillospiraceae bacterium UBA6409
ACCGCGAACCCCCCAGGGGGAAGGCTTTGGGGTGCCCTCGAGGGGAAGGCTTGGGGTTTCGCGCCCCTGTGAACGCGTCGTTAAGATAGCGCTAAGAAATCGACAATTTTCTTGAAAACCAGATTGCAGAGTGCTACCATGAGACAACGTAGGGGGCGCGAGGTACAGGCCCCGCGCGACAGGAGGGGAAGCGCCCGGGAGACGGATATCCGTCCCCCGGGCGCCTTGCTTTGCCTGCAAAACACCCCCGGCTGTGCGAAAAGCACAGCCGGGGGTATCGGTCATTTTATTTGCTGTTCGGCAGGATGCCCAACAGCACCAACGGCGCATCCCCGGTGTTATCAATGCCGTGGGTGTGCCCCTCGGGACAGTAGTGGGTCATGCCGGCGGTCAGGGGCACGTCCATCCCGTCGTCGTGGCAGACGCCGCAGCCGGACAGCACGTGAATGATCTCACAGTTGCCGGTGTGGGTATGCAGGCCGATGGAGGACCCCGCCGGCAGGGTCAGCGTCAGGATACGCCCCATGCTGTCGGCGACGGCGGTGCGGACATGGGCTTCGCCGGCGCCGCCCTTGAAATGCGGCACAACGGTCGGCTCGACGGCGCTAAAATCCAGTGTCATTTGCGTTCCTCCTTACTTCGCTTTCCGTATGCGCTCGGTGATGGCCTGCCCGGTGGGCGTAACGGCCAGACCGCCCAGCGCCGTCTCGCGGAATTCCACGGGCATACGGCGGCCCACCTCGCCCATGGCATCGATGACCTCGTCCACGGGGATGCGGCTGGTGATGCCCGCCATGGCCATGTCCGCCACGCTGACAGCGTTCACCGCGCCGATGACGTTGCGCTTGACGCACGGGACCTCCACCAGGCCCGCCACCGGGTCGCAGATCAGGCCCATCAGGTTTTTCAGCGCCATGGCCACCGCGTGGCCGATCTGCTCGCCGCTGCCGCCCCGCAGGGCCACCAGCGCCCCCGCCGCCATGGCGGACGCCGTGCCGATCTCCGCCTGACAGCCGCCGGACGCGCCGGCGATACACGCCCGATAGGCGATGACCGCGCCAATGCCGCTGGCCACATACAGGGCCTCCAGCAGCTGGTGCTGGCTCAGCTCCTCGTACTTGCACAGGGGCAGCAGCACGGCGGGCAGCACGCCGCAGGCGCCCGCCGTGGGCGCCGCCACAATGCGGCACATACAGGCGTTGGACTCCGCCATGGACAGCGCCTCGGCGATGACCTCGCTGACGTAGCCGCCGGACATGGCCTCGCCACGCAGGCAGTACTGCCGCATTTTCATGCCGTCGCCGCCCACCAGGCCGCTGACGCTCTTGCGCCGGCCGGTGTAGCTGTCCGCCGCGTCGGCCATGGCCTGCCAGGTGATGAGCATCTTCGCCATGGACTGGTTCCGCGTCACCTGGCGCTCGTCCATATCCGTCTCCAGCACGATCTCCCAGAAGGGCTTGCCCTCCTGCTCCATGCGGTCAAATATTTCCTTCATCGAATCCAGAGCCATCGTCATCCTCCTCCTTGTCGTAGTAGGTCATGGACAGCACGCCCGGCAGCTCGGACAGAAACGCCACCTGGCTGGGCTTGAGGTGCTGATCCAGCTCGATGACCATCAGCGCGTCGCCGCCCCGCTTGTGGCGGTACAGACTCATGTTGGCCACGTTGACGCGCAGCTGGCTGAGTATGCTGGTGATGGCCGCTACGGTGCCGCTGGCATCCTGGTTGCGGATGACCAGCGTGTTGAACATACCGTTGAAGTTCACATCGATGCCGTCCAGCTTGTTCACCATGATGCGCCCGCCGCCGATGGACGAGGCCTGCATGGTCAGCGTCCTGCCGTCGGCGCTCTCGGCCTCGATAACGGCGGTGTTGGGGTGGGCGTCACGCAGCTTGATCTCGTCGATGGTATAGGTCAGCCCGGCCTTCTCCGCCTCGGCAAAGGCGTCCGGCAGGCGGGGATCGTCCGGCTTCATGCCCAGCAGGCCGCCCACCAGCGCGCGGTCCGTGCCGTGGCCGGCGCCCGTCTCGGCAAAGGAGCCGTAGAGGTGGATGGCGGCCTTGACCGGCGGCGCCCCCAGCAGTGTGCGGGCCATGGCGCCGATCTTGGCGGCGCCGGCGGTGTGGGAGCTGGAGGGACCGATCATCACCGGGCCCAGTATTTCAAAGATATCCAGCATAGAAAAACTCCTTTCAGAGTGTGTCGAGGGTATTGTACCACAGTTCACTCTTGGGAACAATGGTTTTGTGGGCGATTGTCCGGCACATCAAATTGACAAAAAACTACCTCTGGTATATACTCGTCTCAAGGACGCTGCAATAAACGGCAGGCGGTTAGTCACGGCCCCGAGAGGGGGTGACGCTGTGTTTTTTGTACTTACGTTCCATATCTTAGGTCATTCGATCTCGATACGGATACAGAAGCTCAAAAGCAAAAACCGCCACCCTGGCCGGTGACGGTTTTTGCGGGCTGTAAAGCCCATTAAAATCATTTACCAATCCTGGGGCTGACCGCTTGTCGCAGCGTCCCCTTCTGCTTTCATTATAATCTTATCCCGCCGATTTGTCAAGTGGTTCCCCTCATCCCCGCGCCCGTACCCCCAAGCCTTCCCCTGGGGGTGGTTTCAAAAGG
>DJPP01000137.1:2755-2912 GCA_002438575.1 Oscillospiraceae bacterium UBA6409
CTTGCGCCCGCAGGCGCAACACCCTCCCACCGGAAGCAAAAAAAGAAGCACCCGCAGAAAAACAATCTTTACTATTCCTCCCGCGGCAGCGGGAGGGATAATCAAAGGCAAAAAAAGAAGCACCCGGCAGGGTGCTTCTCTTTTTTGAGTTTAATTA
>DJPP01000137.1:3001-3389 GCA_002438575.1 Oscillospiraceae bacterium UBA6409
AGTGGTGGTGTTGGTGGGGGTGCCAGTGGTAGCGGCATCCAGCTTAATCACGTAACCCGCAGTGATAGCATCAGTCTTGTCCTCCGTACTGCCAGTAGCGACATAGGAACCAGCATAGCTGCCCAGTTCGTCGTTCTTCACGACCTCAAAGGACTTCTTGCAGGTCTTGCAAACGATGGAAACGGGAGTGGTGGAGTTGGCCTTGTAGGTCACAGTAGCGCCATCGGAGAAATCGTGATTGACAATCTCAACCTCGGTGCTGGTACGCAGAACCAGCTTACCATCAACAACAACGGCAACAGCATTTTCGGCAGTCGTAGCAACGGTGTAAACCTTGTCATCGACCTTAACACCATCATTCGCATACGCGCCGCAGTCAGTGCCCTTG
>DJPP01000119.1:0-7384 GCA_002438575.1 Oscillospiraceae bacterium UBA6409
AGTTCTACTATAACGAGGCGGGCACCGCCTGCTGGCCCAAGCTGGACGTCAACTTCACCAACAAGACCCAGTTCGTCTACCGCATCAACAAGGGCGTGCTGGACGTGGCCGATGACAAGACGCTGAACGACTCCATGCCCGATGACAGCAAGCGGGTGCCCTTCACCAACATGATCTATGTGGGCGACGGGCTTTCCGACGTGCCGTGCATGAAGATGATGCGGTCCTACGGCGGGCAGGCCATCGCTGTGTACCAGAGCAGCAACCGGGCCGGTGTGGAGGACCTGCTGGCCAAGGGACGGGTGGATTTCATCTTCCCTGCCGACTACCGGGAGGGCACGGGGCTGGACGTGACGGTGCAGAATATCATCCGCAAGATGGCCATCAGCGATGCGCTGACCGCCGAGAATGTCCGCCAGATACAGTCCATCGGGCATACGGAGGTGCCGGGACAGGCGGGACTGTTTGAATAAAAAGGGCAGAAAAAAGAGACGGCAGAGGCCGTCTCTTTTTTGTGGGTCCGGATCATGCACCGAAATAGATCATGCCGCTGGCGCCCTCCATGAGGGTGTCGTTTTCAAAATTCAGGATGACCAGTCCGCCTTCACGGTAGTCGTTTTCCTCCACCTCGGTGATTCGGATATAGATGGTATCCCGGTCAGACTCCTGGGTGCTCACTACAAGAGACCTGGTGAAATACTCACCAGTGACGTCCACATAGAAATTAAATTCTACAAAGTTCAGGTGGTCGGTGACGGTTCGTGCCCAGTCGGTCATTTTCAACGCATCGTAGACCTGCTCCCGCGTCATGCCGTGGGTAATTCCCAAGAAGGAGAAGTCCACCCGTTCGCCCAGCCGGAGACTGCCGCCGGAAAGCGTATCTATCGGCCCGGCAGCGCGGTATTCCTCAAGTGTCATGGTGCTGCCGTCCTGGCCATAGACGAGGATACCGTAGCTGGCGTCGGTGATGGGAAATTCCTGGAAGTATGCGGAGGGTGAGGTGCCGTCGAACTGGTGCTCGTTGAGGAACGGCAGCTCTTCGCCGGTGGCGGTCTGATAGTCCGCCTTTACTTGCGCTTCACCTTCGGCATCGCCTTGCAGGCGGTAGATCTGCGCCATACGGAGCCAGGCGGTCATGATGTCCCAAGAGGTCCAGTCGTCGGTCTCCTCGGCGGCAACGGCCTTTTTCAGGCCCTCGATGCTGCCGGGGAAGTCGCCGTCGCAGGCCAGCTGTATGGCGGCCTCGTACAGGGCGCGGCCATCGGTTTCCGCGGAGACGGTATCACCGTCGTCACCAGCGGTGCCGGCGGGCTGTCCGCCGCAGGCAGTTAGGCTCAGGACTATGACCAGGGCCAGCAGCAGGGTGATGAGCTTTTTCATGTTGTTCTCTCCTTTACCAGAATTTTCCTTTTAATGGATATGTGCAAATAAAATATACCATGTATGGATAGAAAAGGCAAGCGAAATAAATAAAACCGCCCCGGAGGCGGTCCGGGGCGGTCTGCACTCTGTTTATTTTTTCTTCTTTTTGCCCACGATGAGCAGCACCACAACGGCGATGACGGCCACGACCACCAGGGCGATCCACAGGCCCATGTTGCTGGTGTCACCGGTGAGGGGACTGGCGCAGGCGACGCACAGGCTCATGGCCGCGGCGCACACCGCGCACAGGAGCGCGATCAGTTTTTTCATCTTTTTCACCTCGTTTTAACGGTTTCTCCATTCCACCGCCGGCGGCGGGGAAATACATATGATCGATAGCGGCAGGTCTATTGTACCATAGTTTTTGGGTTTTGCAACCCCGGAAACGTGCGCCCTGCCGCAGGGAAGGACCGGCGCCCCCGCCCGATGGGCAGGGGCGCTGCGGCTTACAGATAGTTCAGGGGATTGACGAACGTGCCGTTCAGCTTGACGCCGAAGTGGCAGTGGTTGCCGGTGGAATATCCGGTGGAGCCCATCCGGGCGATCAGCTGGCCCTTGTGGACCTTCTGGCCCACATAGGCCACCAGACTGCTGTTGTGGCCGTAGTAGGTCTCGTAGCCGTTGCCGTGGTCAATAATGATGAGGTAGCCGTAGCCGCCCATCCAGCCGGCGTATGTCACCGTGCCGCCGTCGGAGGCGTAGATGGACGTGCCGTAGCTGTTGCCGATGTCGATGCCCTGGTGGTAGTTGGAGCCCGACAGTCTCAGGCTGCGGTAGCCGAACCGGCTGGTGAGGGTGCCGGTGCAGGGCCAGGAGAACGACCCGGTGGGATACCAGGTGGGGCGCTCCTTGGTGCCGCGGAGCTGCTGCTCTGTCACAGGCTGGGACAGGGTGACGCTGGCCACCACCTCGCGCTCCGTCTCCTCGCCGTTGATATAGGTCACATTGGCGGTCACGTCCGCCTTGCCGTACACGCCGGCGGAGGTGACGCTGTACTCGCCCTGGTACATGGATGCGTCGTCCGTGTACTCTACCTGGTAGGCCACATCCTGCACATAGCGCTGGCGCTCCACGTTCACTACGGTCAGATAGGGAACGGCGTTGCTGATGGTCAGCACATCGCCCACCCGCAGCAGGTCGGGGTCGTAGCCCTCGTTCAGCGCCATCAGGTCCTCCATGGACATTTCGTACTTCTCGGCGATGCTGTAATAGCTATCGCCGCTGGCGACGGTGTACGTCACCTCGCCCTGCTTCGTCTCGTTGAGGATCTCGGCGATGTAGCCCAGGTTCATCACATAGGAGGACTCCACATATTCCTGGCGGATGTCCACGTCCTCCACGAAGTAGGCGTTGACGGTGTCCTCGGTCTGATAGCCCAGCTTCAACTGCTCCAGCAGGTCCTCCAGCGCGCCGGCACGGGTGGTGGCCACCACCTTTTCACCGTCTACATACAGGACGTAGGCGTAATCCACCACGCCGAGGGTGTCGCTCAGCGTATCTTCAAATGCGTCGTCGGAGATCAGCTCGCGGCGGGGGAAAACGCCCGTCTCGGCGGTGAGCAGCGCCGTGTCCACGGTGTAGCCGCTGTCGCCGGTGGCCGCGCGGGTGACATCCTCCAGCTCCGCCACCACCTTTTCGGCGGCGCGGCGGGAGGAGACGATGCCCAGATCCTGGCCGTCATAGGTCACATGAGCGCCCAGGGTGTACAGGGACAGGACGGTGGCCGCGGCGGCGATGGCCATGGCGCCGCACAGGAATGCCACCGGGTGAAGCTTCATCTTCTCAAAAAAGTGACGGCGCTTGCCGCCCATCCAGGTCAGTGCCTTGCGCCGGTTGGAGAAGCCCTCGCGTATGGCGGCGGCCCGGCGCTCCAGGCTGCTGCGGAAGAAAAGGAACAGCTGGGCTGCGCCGTATTCGGATTCGGGGAACCGCCTGTCGCGGTTGGCGGCCGCCAGAGCCCGCGCATTGCCGCGCAGATCGGACAGCCACCGGCCGATGCGGCGGAAGCCCGCTTGTATGTTCAGGGTGAACAGATCGTGGTGCTCATCGCAGAAGCTCCGCCAGCTCATTAAATTGTCACGCCACAGCTGCCACAGCTCCGATAGGGTCATGTGCTCCCGGTTGGGGTCGCGGCCGGCGGCTTTTTTCTGTTGTTGATCCTGCGTCATGGTGTAAGCCCCTAAAAGTTACAAATAGTTACAAAGTGTATGATACAATGATTTTCCCCTCACGTCAAGGATTAAATTGTAAACAAACCTTGTTGTGAAGAGAAAACCTTATAAAAAGGGGCTTTAATGGGGAAAAACGCCGGGTTTTCGGAAAAAACTTTTTTGTCGAAAAAGCGGCGGGACAGTGGTCGGGGCGTCCGACAGCAGCCGGTGATTCTTTCTGACAGAAAAAAGTCAAGCCCCAAAGGGGGCTTGGCTTTTGCCTTTTTCAAAGCTGCTTGTCCAGGGACCAGATCAGCTGGGCGATGGCGTTGTCGCGACAGTCGGGCAGGCGGCGGACGCCGGGTGTGTGCAGCACCTGGGGAATGGCGTTGGCGGGGGCGTAGCCCTGGCCGGCCCAGGTGAGCATACTGATGTCGTTGGCGTGGTCGCCCACGCAGATCACGTTTTCCCGTGCCACATCCAGCAGATCCGCCAGACGCCGGACCATGCCGCCCTTGTTGGCGCCCCTGGCCGTCAGCTCCACCAGGGTCACGGCGCTGGGGACCACCTCGTAGTCGTGATACCAGGGCCGGGAGGCCAGAAAGTCCAGCAGGGCGGGCAGGTGCGCCTCCTCCGTGGAGAAAAGGGCCTTGCTGATGGGGGACGGTACGGCGTCCATGGTGTCTACCTCGATGGACGGCGCGTGGGTGATGTGCATATGACGGCGGGTGACGTCGTTGGCGTTCAGGGCGTGGATGGTGTTGTCATCGTGGTACAGCTCCACCGCCACCTGGGGCAGGGCAGTGACGACCTCCGTGACGTGCTGCCGGACGGAGTCGGGCAAGAAGGCCGTGACCAGATACTTTTTCTGCGGGAAGTCGTAGATGGCCGCGCCGTTGAACAGCACGGTGGGACCGTTCATGGGGATGCCGTCCACCACCGTTTCAAAGGCGGGCTTGGCGCGGCCGGTGGCCACGGAAAAGATGCCGCCGTTGTCCATGAAATACTCGATGGCGGCGCGGTTCTCGTCGGAGACCGGGGGCATATCCACGCATTTTTGCAGGGCCTCCTCGGTGTAGACCAGGGTGTTGTCGAAATCGCTGACCAGCAGCAAGCCGTTGAATTTACGCATACGTTACGCCTCCGTGCCGCCGTTGGGCTTACTGCCGCCGCTTCTGCGGCGGGGACGATGGCGGCTGCGCTTCTTCTCGCCGTTTGCGGTACCCTGCCCGTCCCCGGCGGGCTTGGCCGCCTTAGACGCAGGCGCGGCCTTGGGTGCGGCTGCACCTGTGCCCGGGCTGCCGGCACCGCCGTTTCCGCCGCGGCGTCCGCTTCTGCGGCGGCGATCACCGCCCTCGCGGCGGGGCTTGCCGCCCTCGGCGGGGGTATCGGAGCGCGGGGCTTTTTCCGCGGGGGCGGCGGACTTCTCCGCCGTGCGCTTCTCGCCGTCGCTCCGACGGCGGCTGCGGCTGCGGCGGCTGCGCTTCTTTTCGCTCTCCGCCGCGGCATCCGGGTCGAAGTCGCTGAGCAGGGTGATGGTGGGCAGCTCCTCCTCGGCCAGCGGCTCCACATAGCGCTCGGGGCGCTTGTCGGGGACCGCGATGCCGTCGCGGCTGCCCTTGCCGTTCCGCAGGACGCAGACCTCGCAGTTGTGGTAGC
This sequence comes from Oscillospiraceae bacterium UBA6409, assembly GCA_002438575.1. Classification (GTDB taxonomy): domain Bacteria; phylum Bacillota; class Clostridia; order Oscillospirales; family Oscillospiraceae; genus Vescimonas. Next base: position 5,232 of record DJPP01000119.1, read on the forward strand.
AGCGGGGACCGTCGGTGCGGTCGTCCAGGCGGACGTTCACCGTCTCCTTCAGGACGTTCACATCGCTGACGTTGCCGGTGCCGTCCGGCGTCAGGACGAAGGAGTCGTTCTTGGGCAGGCGCTTGACGGCGTCCTCGTAGGCGTCCTGCTCATATTTCAGGCAGCACATCAGGCGGCCGCAGGTGCCGGAGATCTTGGTGGGGTTCAGGCTCAGGTTCTGGGTCTTGGCCATCTTGATGGACACGGGCAGGAACTCGTCCATGAACTGGGCGCAGCAGAAGGGCCGGCCGCAGATGCCCAGGCCGCCGATCATCTTGGCCTCGTCACGGACGCCGATCTGCCGCAGCTCGATGCGGGCGCGGAATACACCGGCCAGGTCTTTGACCAGCTCGCGGAAGTCCACGCGGCCGTCGGCGGTGAAGAAAAACAGGATCTTGCTGCCGTCAAAGCTGCACTCCACCCGCACCAGCTTCATCTCCAGCTTGTGCTGTTGGATCTTCTTTTTGCAGACGTCGAAGGCCTCCTTCTCACGGCTGCGGTTGTAGGCGGCGGTGTGCTTGTCGTTGTCGGTGGCGATGCGGAGGACAGACCGCAGGGGCTTGACCACCGCGTCATCGGGCACCTGGTGGTTGCCCGCCGCGCAGTGGGCGAATTCCGGGCCCTGGGCGGTCTCCACGATCACGTCGGTGCCGGCGGGGATCGTGAGCCCCTTGGGGTCGAAGTAGTATTCCTTGCAGCCGCTGCGGAAGCGGACAGAGATCACATCGGTCATAAAAGTTCCTCCCATTTCACGGCGAGGGCGCCCAATATCTGGCCCACGCCCGCATTTTGGTCACATTGTTCGGCAAAGCGCTGACTGGCCGCGCACAGGCCCAGCAGCTGCCGCGCCGTCAGCCTGTCCGCCAGCAGAAGGGCTGCCTCCGCGCAGGCAGGGTCCGGCTGCGCTTTGCCCTGCTGCACCAGCAGAGCCTCGGCACAGGCGCGCCACAGCTCCTCCAGCTGGGCCTGCAGCGCCTCGCGCTTCAGGGACTGCTCGCGGGAGAGCAGCGCTGTGGTCACCGGCAGCAGACGCCCGGAGGCAAAAGCGCGGCACAGCGTCAGAGCGTCATCGCTGAGGGGCGCGTCCTCCCCGTCGTATTTCAGCAGAGCACAGCGGGAACGGATGGTCTCCAGCAGGGCGGCGGGGGCGTCGGCGCAGAAGATGAAGGCGGCATAGGGCGGTCCCTCCTCCACCACCTTCAGCAGGACGTCCTGGTCCCGCTGGTTCAGCTGGCGGCAGTCAGAGACGACGTATACCTTACGCCGGGCCTCGTTGGGCCGGATGTACACATCCTTGCGCAGGGCGCGGACCGCCTCCACCGTCAGCTCCTTGTGTTCCGTATCCAGCACGGGGATCACGTCCGGGTGGATGCCCTCCAGCACCTTGCGGCAGTGGCGGCAGCGCAGGCAGGGCCTGTCCGTCCCCTCGCAGACGTGGGCGGCGGCGAGAAACCGCGCGGCGGCGGTCAGGTCGCCCCGGCCCGTCAGGATGACCGCGTGGCTGAGACGGTCCTCCCCAGCGGCGCGGCGCACGGTGCGGGCGAATATGCTGTTTTCCTGGGGCAGCTGGACCATGCGCGTACCTCCCGGTGAAGTGCCTACTAATTCAATATAATAGTATACCACAGGCGTGGGGGAATAGGCAAGACGCAAAATCTTTCCGGCGTTCCGCCGGGAGAAGCGCGCCGGGACGGCGGCTTTGTGAGTGCTGCGCCAAAAAAGGCGGAAAATAGAGGAAATGGAAATGTATTATCGGTTTACGGGAAGTGTCCGTGTAGGAAACAACATTTTTTGTAAAAATATCCGCGACAGGGTTGCTTTTAGAAAAAAATGTGACTATAATAAATTGTTCTCAATGTTTGGTACAACTATTTAATATACGGAGGAACTGCAATGAGCAAGAAGTATTGTTACCTGTTCACCGAAGGCAACGCCAAGATGCGTGAGCTGTTGGGCGGCAAGGGTGCGAACCTGGCGGAGATGACCAATATCGGTCTGCCCGTGCCCCAGGGCTTTACCATCACCACCGAGGCCTGCACCCAGTATTACGAGGACGGCCGCCAGATCAACGACGAGATCATGGCGGAGATCATGGAGTATATCGAGAAGATGGA
>DJPP01000119.1:7452-8522 GCA_002438575.1 Oscillospiraceae bacterium UBA6409
TCCGGCGCCCGCGCCTCCATGCCCGGCATGATGGACACCATCCTGAACCTGGGTCTGAACGAGGACGTGGTGGACGTGATCGCCAAGAAGTCCAACAACCCCCGCTGGGCGTGGGACTGCTATCGCCGCTTTATCCAGATGTACTCCGACGTGGTCATGGAGGTCGGCAAGAAGTACTTTGAGCAGCTGATCGACGCCATGAAGGAGAAGAAGGGCGTGACCCAGGACGTGGAGCTGTCCGCCGAGGATCTGAAGGAGCTGGCCATGCAGTTCAAGGCCGAGTACAAGTCCAAGATCGGCAGCGACTTCCCCAGCGATCCCAAGGAGCAGCTGATCGGCGCCATCAAGGCCGTGTTCCGCAGCTGGGACAACCCCCGCGCCAACGTGTATCGCCGCGACAACGACATCCCCTACTCCTGGGGCACCGCCGTCAACGTGCAGTCCATGGCCTTCGGCAATATGGGCGACGACTGCGGCACCGGCGTGGCGTTCACCCGTGATCCCGCCACCGGCGAGAAGAAGCTGATGGGCGAGTTCCTGACCAACGCTCAGGGCGAGGACGTGGTGGCCGGCGTGCGTACCCCCATGCCCATCGCCGAGATGGCGGAGAAGTTCCCCGCCGCTTATGACGAGTTCGTGAAGGTCTGCAACATTCTGGAGGACCACTACCGCGATATGCAGGATATGGAGTTCACCGTGGAGCACGGCAAGCTGTATATGCTGCAGTGCCGCAACGGCAAGCGTACCGCGCCCGCCGCGCTGAAGATCGCCTGTGACCTGGTGGACGAGGGTATGATCTCCGAGCAGCAGGCTGTGGCCATGATCGATCCCCGCAACCTGGATACCCTGCTGCACCCCCAGTTCGACCCCAAGGCCCTGAAGGCCACCGAGCCGGTGGGCAAGGCCCTGCCCGCCTCTCCCGGCGCGGCCTGCGGCAAGATCGTGTTCACCGCTGAGGAGGCCAAGGAGTGGGCGGCCCGCGGTGAGAAGGTGGTCCTGGTCCGTCTGGAGACCTCTCCCGAGGACATCGAGGGCATGAAGGCCGCCCAGGGCATCCTGACCGTCCGCGG
>DJPP01000119.1:8622-11190 GCA_002438575.1 Oscillospiraceae bacterium UBA6409
CATGGACGAGGCCAACAAGCAGTTCACTCTGGCCGGCAAGACCTATCACGAGGGCGACTGGCTGAGCCTGGACGGCTCCACCGGTAATATCTACGACGGCGCTATGCCCACCGTGGACGCCAACGTGGGCGGCGATTTCGGCCGCATCATGGCCTGGGCCGACAAGTTCCGCCGGCTGCAGGTCCGCACCAATGCCGACACCCCCGCCGACGCCGCCCGTGCCCGTTCCCTGGGCGCTCAGGGTATCGGCCTGTGCCGTACCGAGCATATGTTCTTCGAGGGCGACCGCATTGCCGCCATCCGCGAGATGATCTGCTCCGACACCAAGGAGCAGCGCGAGAAGGCCCTGGCCAAGCTGCTGCCCATGCAGCAGGGCGACTTCGAGGGTATCTATGAGGCCATGGAGGGCTGCCCTGTTACCATCCGCTTCCTGGATCCCCCGCTGCACGAGTTCGTCCCCACTGAAGAGGCCGACATCGAGCTGCTGGCCAAGGATATGGGCAAGACCGTGGCCGACATCAAGGCCATCATCGCCTCCCTGCATGAGTTCAACCCCATGATGGGCCACCGCGGCTGCCGCCTGGCCGTCACCTTCCCGGAGATCGCCGTCATGCAGACCCGTGCGGTCATCCGCGCCGCCATCAATGTCCAGAAGAAGCACCCCGACTGGAACATGGTGCCCGAGATCATGATCCCGCTGGTGGGCGAGGTCAAGGAGCTGAAGTTCGTCAAGGACGTGGTGGTCAAGACCGCTGACGAGGAGCTGGCTGCCGCCGGTATGAACATGAAGTACCTGGTGGGCACCATGATCGAGATCCCCCGCGCTGCGCTGACCGCTGACGCCATCGCCACCGAGGCGGAGTTCTTCTCCTTCGGTACCAACGACCTGACCCAGATGACCTTCGGTTTCAGCCGTGACGACGCCGGCAAGTTCCTGCCCGCTTACTACGACAACAAGATCTATGAGAGCGATCCCTTCGCCCGCCTGGATCAGGTCGGCGTGGGCAAGCTGGTGGATATGGCCTGCAAGCTGGGCCGCGCCACCCGCCCCGACATCCATCTGGGCATCTGCGGCGAGCACGGCGGCGATCCCTCCAGCGTGGAGTTCTGCCACCGCGTGGGTCTGGACTATGTGTCCTGCTCCCCCTTCCGCGTGCCCATCGCCCGTCTGGCTGCTGCACAGGCTGCGATCAAGGAGATGTAATTTTCCTGCGTGGGCACAGTGTGACCGCATACTGCCAAGCGCCCGGCCATCGGCCGGGCGCTTGTGTTTTGGGCGGAAGCGTGGTACAATAAAATTATAGATCAACAAAAGCAGACAAACGGGGTCGTATTATTTGCTGGAGGGATCGTATGGAAAAACGTGGGGACAAGGTCGACATTGTGCAGGAGGCATCCTGCTGGATGTCGGATTTGGCGTTTGACAGGTTTAGGAGCTTTTGCGATCATGTGTTGGGGATACGGATCGACGAGGTCCCGAGCGTGGAGAGCATCCTTATGCGGCAGAATTTCTCGGTCGTATTTTACGCGGCTATTCTGTTCTTGCTGACCAACGGGATCTATCTGGCCAAGAACATCGCGGCGCGCTCGATGCTCCCTCTTGATGTGGTGCCGCTTTACATGATGATCGGCGGCTCGCTGGCGATGCTGGTGTTTATGATCGCCTATAAAAAGCGCGGCGGGGCATACGGTGCGCCGCCGGCGCGGTTCGTGCTGCTGGCGTACTATGGGGTGGTGATCGCCAGCGTTACGGTCTTTATGGTCTCGTGCAATTTTCACCGGATCGGGCTGTCCATCTCGATGTGCTATCTGTTTGTGATCATGATCGCGCCTACATACCGCCGTCTGGATACCGTGATCATATGCGCTTTGATATTGATCAGCTGGTGGCTTCCCGGACAGCTTCCCTACGCGGAGAACTACGACCTGTTCAAGCACTTCCTGCTGCGCTTTTCTATCATTGTGGGATTTGTTGTACTGCGGTCCATCTTCCTGCGGCAGTCCGCCAATGAACGGCACATCAAGGAGATGGGCCACGCCTTCATCAAGCTGGCGTACAACGACGTGATGACAGGGACGATGAATAAAAAAGCCATGGAGACGTATGGGGCGTTCGTTGCCGAGAAGATCGCGCCGGAACGGGTCAGCGTCATCATTTTTGATGTGGATGATTTCAAATCGTACAACGATCATTATTCCCATATGAAGGGCGACGAGGCGCTGAAGCGTGTGGCCGAAAGCGTCGTCAGGGTCCTTGCGGAGGACGACAGGTACCTGTTTCGCTTCGGGGGCGAGGAGTTCGTGGTGATCCTGCCAGGTGTCGGCGAGGAGGCGGCCTGCCGCATTGCCGGCACGCTTCTTGACGCGGTGCGGGGCGCGGCGGTGCCGCGGGAGGACCTGCCGGACAGGCACATCGTTACGGCCTCTTTCGGCGTCGCGTGCGGGACCGGACAGGAGCTGGAGGACCTCTCGGTCCTTGCAAAAGCGGACAGAGAGCTGTATGTCTGCAAGAAAAACGGCAAGGACTGTGCGGCAGCCGGCGGCGTCATATACAGGTGAAAATACGAT
>DJPP01000119.1:11234-14334 GCA_002438575.1 Oscillospiraceae bacterium UBA6409
GGACATGATAGGATGACGATACAAAAAAGTAACGGAGGTGATGCCATCGTGTACGAATTGATACAGCTTACCGAGAGGACGTATTACATCAAGAGCCCTACCAACATCGGCCTCTTCCGACTGGATGAGAAAAACGTCTGCCTGATCGACAGCGGCAACGACAAGGACGCGGGGCGGAGGATACGGCAGGTGCTGGATGCCAACGGCTGGCAGCTGACGGCGATCTACAACACCCACGCCAATGCCGACCACATCGGCGGGAACCGGTATTTGCAGGGGCAGACCGGGTGTAAGATCTACGCGCCGGGAATCGACTGCGCGTTCACCCGGCACCCGGTGCTGGAGCCGTCGTTCCTGTATGGCGGGTATCCGCCCAAGGACCTGCGGCACAAGTTCCTGCTGGCCCAGGAGAGCGACGCGGCGGAGCTGACGACGGACGGGCTGCCGGAGGGCTTTGCGTCTATTCCCCTGCCCGGACACTTCTTTGACATGGTGGGCTTCCGGACGCCGGACGACGTGGTGTTTCTGGCGGACTGCCTGTCCAGCCGGGAGATACTGGACAAGTACCAGATCGGCTTTATTTACGACGTGGCCGGGTACCTGAAAACGCTGGAGCAGGTGCAGACCATGACGGCGAGGGTATTTGTGCCCGCGCACGCGGAGGCGACGGAGGACATCGCCGGTCTGGCGCAGTACAACATCCGAAAGGTGCATGAGATCGCGGAGAGGATCGTGGCGCTCTGCGCTGAGCCCCGCGGCTTTGAGGATATCCTGCAGCAGCTGTTTGCCGCCTATGGGCTGACCATGAGCTTCGAGCAGTATGTGCTGGTGGGCAGCACGGTGCGGTCCTATCTGGCGTGGCTGAAGGACACGGGGCGGCTGACGGCCCTGTTCGGGGACGGCCGGATGCGTTGGGCGCGGGTGTGAGCGCCAACGGAATACGGATAAAAACAAGCGCCCGGCAGAAGCCGGGCGCTTGTTTTGCGGCACGTGCCGCAGGGGGGAAGAAATTTGTGAGAGAGGGATGTGTCAGTTAATTGTACTTCTCCAGGTACTTGCCGAACTCCTCCAGGCCGGCCTTCAGCACCTGGGGATCGCGGAAGGCGCCGTAGCCCACGCGGATGGTCTTGGGCATATCGAAGTAATCGCCGGGGACCACCAGGATCTGCTCGGTGGCCATGGCGTCCTTGGCCAGGGTCTCGGAGTCCACGTCGTAATCATAGTCGATCAGGCAGGTGGTGCCCATGGCCTTGGCGCGCAGGTGCAGATGGGGCTGGGAGGCGACCCAGTCCTCCACGATCTTGCGGTTGGGCTCCAGAATGGAACGGGCGCGGGCCCACAGGGCCTGGTAGTGCTCCAGCGCGATGGAGGCGATGATCTCGTCCCAGATGCCGCAGCAGATGGTGTTGTAGGAACGGCGGGTCTTCATGACCTCGTACATCTCGTGGTCGCGGCAGACGATCCAGCCGATACGGGTGCCGGCCATGGAGTACATCTTGGACATACTGCTGATGGAGATGGCCTTGTGGTAGCCGTAGTCCAGAATGGAGGGCATATAGTTCTCGTCCAGCCCGCGATAGACCTCGTCGCAGAGGATCCAGGCGTCGTGCTTGGCGGCGATGTCCACGATCTTACGCAGACCCTCGTCATACAGGGTCACGCCGATGGGGTTGTTGGGGTTGGTCAGGACGATCATCTTGGTGTTGTCGTCGCAGGCCTTGTCCAGGGCGTCGAAATCCAGCTGATAGTTCTCCTCGGCCTTCAGCTGGACCACGCGGGTCTCGATGCCGCTGCCCTTGGGGATATCGTAGTGCTGCTGATAGGAGGGCTTGACCACCACGCAGTTGTCGCCCGGCTCCAGCACGCTCATCAGCACCAGGTCATTGGCGCCGGTACCGCCGTGGGTGATCATGACTTCCTCGGGCTTCACATTGCCCTTGGGGTAAATGCCGGCCACCGCCGCCTTGATCCGGGGGGAGCCGGTGGCGTCGCCGTGGTGATAATGCAGGCTCATGGTACGCATTTCGTTCAGGAAAGCGTCCAGGTCCTCGCCGGTCAGGTCAAACAGCTCGTCCATACGAAGGGCGCTGACGCAGCTGCTGCCCAGATTGATACGGGCCAGAGAATCCATGGGATTCAGCCATTCCTCCACACCAAACCATGCCAGTTTCATCTTGTTGTCCTCCTCATTTCGTCTGTTTTGTAGGGTAAGCGTACATATCTCGCGGGTTTACAGGTCGGCCTGCAGGCCCACGCCCTCGGCCAGCGCGCGGTCGATGGCTACCTTGGCGGCGGCCAGGTCCAGAATATACAAACCGGTGGCGTCGAAGATGGTGGTCTGCGTGTCGCTGGTGCGGCCGGGGACCTTGCCGTCGATGAGGTCGCCGATCTCGCCGGTGATGTCGTCGGCACTGACGACGCCCTGCTTGATGGGCAGCTCCATCTCGCCCACGCGGATGCACTGGGCCCGGTCGTCGGCGTAGAAGGCGGCGCCCTGGAAGATGGTGCTCTCGATCTCCTGCTTGGACTCCATGTCGGAGCCGAGGCAGCTCAGGTGGGTGCCGGGCTTCAGCCACGCCTTCTGGATGATGGGCTTGCGGGAGGGCGTGACGGTGATGATGGCGTCACTGTCGCCCACGGCGGCGGCCATATCCAGCGCCGGCAGGAACTCTACGCCGGAGGCGTCGATGCCGAAGTCGTCGGAGAGCTGCTGGGCGATGTGGGCGGCGAACTGCACCGCGTTGTCGGGGAACATGGGGTCGGCGATGTAGACCTTATCGATGGCCGGACGCAGCAGCAGCGTGGCGGCGATCTGGAAGGGGGCCTGCTTGCCGGCACCCAGGATGAACAGGTGTTTGGCGTCCTTGCGGGCCAGCAGGTCCACGCCCAGCGCGCCGGCGGCGCCGGTACGCATACAGGTGACGTAGGAGGCGTCCATGACGCTGACGGGAATACCGGTGTTGGAGTCATAGACCATCATAATGCCGTTGAAGGGCGGCAGGCCCTTTTCCCGGTTCTCGGGAAAGTTGTTCAGCATCTTCAGGCCGTGGAGCTGCACGCCCTTGATATAGCCGGAACGGATGTCCATGGCGGCGTGCTC
>DJPP01000144.1:0-3775 GCA_002438575.1 Oscillospiraceae bacterium UBA6409
CAGAAATGACAAAAGCACCCCCGCGGGGGTGCTTTTTTACGCATCAATCCCGCCAGGTGCTGCCCAGGAACAGCGCCAGCAGGGGCATCAGCTCCAGACGGCCCATGAGCATCTCCAGCGACAGCACCAGCTTGCTCAGGGGCGAGAGGATGGAGAAATTCTCCATGGGGCCGAGGATGCCCAGGCCGGGGCCCACGTTGCTGATACAGGTCAGGGACGCGGCGAAGGACTCCTGGAAGCCGTAGTTATCCCAGCTGACCACCAGCGCGCCGACCAGCAGCACCAGCATATAGGCGGTGATGAAGGAGCCGGCAGCGGAGACAACGCGCTCCTCCACGGCCTGACCGTCCATCTTCACCACGCTGACGTGGTTGGGATGGGCCAGGCGCTTCAGCTCGCGCTTGAGGCTCTTGCACAGAATGGCGATCCGGGAGATCTTGATACCGCCGGAGGTGGAGCCGGCGCAGCCGCCGGTGAACATCAGCATCACCAGTGCCATGCGGCAAAAGGTGGGCCACAGGGCAAAGTCCACGGTGGCGAAGCCGGTGGTGGTGATGATGGTAACGGTCTGAAAGGCGGCGTCGGTAATGGAGTCGTGGAAGGGCACGCCCGCCTGCACCCACAGATTGGTACACAGCAGCAGCGTAGTGGCGGTCACCACGCCCACATAGATCCACAGCTCCTCGCTGCGGAGGGCGTCCCTCACCTTGCCGCGGACGGACAGGAACATCAGCGAGAAGTTGACGCCCGCCAGGAAGGAGAACACGGTGACGATCCACATGACGGCATCAGACGCACCCGCCAGAGATGTATCGTAGATGGAAAAGCCGCCGGTGGCCATGGTGGTAAAGCTGTGGCAGACGGCGGAGAACCAGCTCTCGCCCGCCAGACGCAGGGCGACCACCTCGCAGAGGGTCAGCACCACATAGATCATGTAGAGTATCTTGGCGGTGCCGCCCACCTTGGGCACCAGCTTGGTCTTGATGGGGCCGGGGCTCTCGGCCCGCATGAGGAACACCGCGCCCTCGCCCAGCTTCGGCGTCAGCGCCAGGAAGAGCACCAGCACACCCATGCCGCCCATCCATTGGGTCAGGGACCGCCACAGCAGAATGCTGCGGGGCAGCTGGGACACCGCGGTGAAGGTGGACGAACCGGTGGTGGTCAGGCCGGAGACCGTCTCGAACACGGCATCGATATAGCTGTCCAGAACGCCGGTGAACACATAGGGCAGCGCGCCGAACAGCGCCAGCAGCACCCAGCTGAGGGCCACTGCCGCAAAGCCGTCGCGGCTGTGCATCTGGGTCTTTTTCACCGGGATCAGATGCAGCACCGTGCCCGCCGCGGCACAGAGCAGCGCCGTCAGCAGAAACTGCTGCCAACAGGTCTCGGCGTAGATGCAGGCCGTCAGCGCCGGCAGCAGCAGAAAGCCCGCCTCGACCCACAGGATGTAGCCCATTGTGTGTGAGAGCAATCGAAAGTTCATAGAAAATACCTCAAAGAAAAGGTGAAATACCTTCGGGTATTATATAACCGCGCAGGACGAGTGTCAACCTCAGTCCAGCTTGCCCTCCAGCGCCGAGAGCAGGGCGGGCATATCCACGTCCTTGCCGGTAAACATCTTGAAGGCACGGGCCGCCTGATAGAGCAGCAGGTCGATGCCGGACACGGTGGGCAGGCCGCGCTTTTCGGCCTCACGCAGCAGCATGGTCTGCCGGGGGTTATAGACCAGGTCGTAGACAGTGACGCCCGCCGGGGCGTCACGCAGGAAGCCCAGGTCGGAAAACTCCTTCATGCCGGCCATGCCCAGGGAGGTGGCGTTGATGAACAGGTCGCTCTCGGCCATGGCATGGCGGACGGGGAAAATGCCGAAGTAGATGAACTGCGCCTTATCCGGGTAGCGGGCGGCCAGATCCTGGGCCGGATAGACGCTGCGGTTGGTGACGAAAATCTTTTTCACACCGGCGCCGACCAGCGCATCACAGATGGCATCGCCGGCGCCGCCGGTACCCAGCAGCAGCACGGTCTTGCCCTCCGGCTCCAGGCCGCGGGCGCGCAGACTGTCCACAAAGCCCCGGCCGTCGGTGTTGTAGCCGATGGCCCGGCCGTTTTTGATGCAGACGGTGTTCACCGCGCCGCAGGCGGCTGCCGCGGGGCTCAGCTCGTCCAGCAGGGGCAGGATGGCCTCCTTATGGGGCATGGTGACGTTGAACCCGGCACAGCCGCCGGCCCTGGCCTCGGCCACGAAGTCGGCCAGATCGCGCGGCTGAACGCGGCGGACCTCATAGGTGTAATGTACGCCGGTCTGGGCGATCATGGCGCCGTGGAGCAGCGGCGAAAGGCTGTGGTCCACGGGGTCGCCGATAAGATAAAGCTTTTTGTTGGTCATACAAGTGCCTCCCCTGTGCAGCCGCAGGCAGGTGCGGCCGCCGTGTCGTTGGTTTGTCGGAGCAGATAGTCCATGGCCTCGAGATAGCCGGCAAACCCGTGGCCGGTAATGACTTTAACGCAGGCCGGCGCGGTGACGGACACAGCCCGGAAGGGTTCACGGGCTGCGATATCGGAGATATGCACCTCCACCGCCGGGACGGGGGCGCAGCGCAGAGCATCATAGATGGCGTAGCTGTAATGCGCGTAGGCCCCGGGGTTGATGACGATGCCGCCGAAGCCGGCCCGGGAGGCCTGGATAGCGTCGATAAGCGTGCCCTCGTGGTTAGACTGGAACAGCTCCACCTGGCAGTCCACGGCGGCGGCGCGCTCATAAATTAGTTTACATAAATCGTCATAGCTCTGCCTGCCGTAGATGTCCGGCTCCCGCTGGCCCAGCAGGTTCAGGTTGGGGCCGTTTAGGATGAGCAGCTTCATAGCGTATCCCTCCATAGTCGCAGAATAAAGTCCTTCATTTGGTCAACAGTGCCGTCAGGCACCCGGTAATGGGCGCAGGCCGCGTACAGTGGGCAGCGAACGGCATACAGGGCCCGCAGGGCCGCCTCTCCCCCGGCGAGCAGCGGACGTCCGGCGGCGTAATCAGTCGACATAATATTTTCCACCGTCCGGTCCAGCCAGAACACCGTGCCGCTTCGACGCAGGAGCTCACGGTTCTGCTCCGTCAGTACCGCACCACCGCCGGTGGCGATGACGCAGGGCGTTTCCGTCTCTGTGCAGAGCGCTTCCAGCGTCCGGCGCTCCAAGGCGCGGAAGGCAATCTCGCCCTCCGCGGCGAAGATCTCCGGGATGGAACAGCCCGCCGTTTGCTCCGCCAGTGCGTCCGCGTCGTAAAGGGGCACGGACAGCGCCCGGGACAGGGCGGCGCCGATGGTGGTCTTGCCGCCGGCGGGCATACCGATAAGGATGATCCGCCCCGTCATGCCTGCTCCTCCCGGGAGAGCGCCATCAGCAGAGTCATCAGGCGCTCCGCCTGATCGCGGCGCTCCGGCAGCATATCGCCCCGGGTACGGAGGACCTCCGCCTCCCGGGCCTTATCCCGGACCGGCAGACCGTGGGCGCTCTTATACGCGCCGATGGCGGCAGACAGCCGCTGACGGCGGTCAAACAGCTCCAGGATCGCCGCGTCCGTCTCGTCCAATCGGCAGCGCAGACCGTTCAGGTCGGCGGGCGTGTCCGGCAGCAGCTGGCACACCGCCAGGGCAGCGGCGGACTCCACCGCCGGAGCAGCGCGGAGCGCGATGCAGGCGTCGTGGCGGCCGGGGACGGAGATGGTGGTCTCCGTCATGGTATCCAGGTCCACGGTCCGCTGTTCCTTCGCAATAGACGGCGT
>DJPP01000144.1:3868-11199 GCA_002438575.1 Oscillospiraceae bacterium UBA6409
CTGTGCAGACGGCGCCGTGGGACACCGTGAAGGGGTCGTTGGCCGCGCTGCCGCGCATTTGGGCGAAGGTCTCCCCTGCGCCGAAGCCGATGGCCTTGACAGCGGGAATGGCAAACACATGGCGGGCGATGGTTCCCTCCACGGTATCCCGCCAGTCAGGGCCGCCCAAACCGGCGGGCAGACCGCTGACGGTGCAGCGGATCACGCCGCCCACACTGTCGCCGTCCGCTTTGGCAGCGGCAGCGCGTGCCCGCAGAGCCTTCTCATCCAGGACCTCCGCGCACACGGCGATATGGACCGTCTTCAGGTATGTGAGCGCCAGCGCGCCGGCCACAGTCAGCGGCGCGGTGAGCCGCCCGGAGGTATGGCCGCCGCCCCGGGGATCGTTGCAGCCCAGGGCACGGACCGCGGCGGTATAGTCTCCGTGGGAGGGCCGGGGCTTGTGTTTCAGGCTGTCGTAGTCGGCGGAACGGACATCACCGTTGTAAATGACCGCCGCCAGCGGATCGCCGGTGGTGCAGCCCCGATAGATGCCGGACAGGAAGTGCACTTCCTCTTTTTCCTGCCGGGCGGTGGTCAGTCCCCCCTGCCCCATGCGGCGCAGCAGCTGTTCACGGATAAAGGCCTCGTCCACCGGCAGACCCGGCGGCACCTCCGTCAGCAGGACACCCACCGCCGGACCGTGGGACTCGCCGAAAAGCGTGTAGTGCATCACGATTCCAGCACCTCCCAGTTTCCGCCCAGGGCGGCAAGCTCGCGCCAGAAGGCTGGGTAGGACTTCGCCACCGTCTCAGCGCCGGACAGTGTCACGGGGCCGTCGGCCACCATAGCGGCGCAGCCCGCCAGCAGGGCGATGCGGTGGTCACCGCAGGCAGAGACGTCTCCGCCGTGCAGCGCGCTCACGCCGTGGATGACCAGTCCGTCCGGCTGCACCTCTGCCGAAGCGCCCAGCGCATTCAGCACAGCGGAGACGGCGGTCAGGCGATCGCTCTCCTTTTGCCGCAGGAAGGCGGCGTGGGTAAAATGGGTATCGCGGCCCCGGCGCAGCGCGGCGTACAGGGCCAGGGGCGGCAAAAGGTCCGGGGTATCGGAGATATCGATCTGCTCCGGCAGCTTATCCAGATAGCGCAGGATGGCCGCGTCGCCCTGGAGATAGGGCGGCGGCGCCAACGGGATACGAAGGGCCTCCCTTCTCTGTCTGGGAAGCAGGGCACGCAGCACCAGCCAATAGGCCGCAGCGGACCAGTCCGGCTCGTCCAGCAGCGGCGCCGGCCGGTAAATCTGTCCGCCGGGCAGGTGCCAACCGCCCGATATCTTCTCCACGGTGACGCCGTGGCGGGCCATGACCGCCAGCGTCATCTGCACATAGGGCCGGGAGACGGCCCTTCCGGTGACGAGCACGTCTGAGTCCCCCGGCAGCAGCGGCAGCGCCAACAGCATACCGGAGATCAGCTGGGACGTCTCATCTCCCGGCAGTGGCCAGCGGCCCGCCGTCAGCGGGTGCGTCATGGCAAAGCCGCGCTCTGTGCGGCGCAAGCCCAGATCGCCGGGGATAGGGCGGGAGAGCAGCCGGTCGGAGCCGGTGAACACCGCGTCGGTGCGGCCAAGGGCCATGAACAGGGGCAGCAGAAAGCGCAGGGTACTACCGCTGTCGCCGCAGTCCACCAGCGGCGCCGGGGCGGTCAGGCAGCCCAGTCCCCGGTAGGTAGCCAGCACGTCCTGGGCCGCGTGGGGCGGCAGGTCAGTGACCTGCCCCGCCAGAAACCGGCAGATCAGCTCGCGGTGCAGCAGGCTCTTGGAGGGCGGCACCGCGACGGTGCCCCGCAGGGACGAAGGCGTTAATAACAGCTTCATGCTTTATCCTCCCACAGATCGGACAGGGGCACCGTCACCAGCTCACCCTGTCCCATACGGCGGACGATGACCAGCTGCACCGTACCGCCGGCGGTTTTTTTATCGTGGCCCACGCAGCGGCGCAGAGCCGACTCGTCACAGTCGATGGTCGTGGGCAGGCCGTACCGCGTCAGCAGAAGCTCCAGCCGCGCCAGCACGTCGGCGCCGCCATAGCCGTGGGCCATCTGCCAGCGAAGGGTACGGCACATCCCGGCAGCCACAGCCTCGCCGTGGGTCCAGGTGTCGTACCCACCAACAGCCTCGTAGCCGTGGCCGAAGGTATGGCCGAAGTTCAGCAGGCGGCGTGCGCCACGGTCCTCTACATCACCGGATACCAAGTGCAGCTTGTCGCGGCCGCAGGCGGCAACAAGGGCCGTCAGGGCCTCGCCGCTGTCGCTCCGCAGGCCCTGTTCGGCGGCGGCCAGCAGGGCGGCATCGGCCACCAAACCGGTCTTAATGACCTCCGCCATACCGGAGGCAAACTGCCGCTGCGGCAACGTCGCCAGGCAGGCAGGGTCCGACAGCACCAGAGACGGCTGGTAGAACGCGCCCAGCAGATTCTTGCCCTCCGGCAGGTCCAGGGCCGTCTTGCCGCCCAGGGCGCTGTCAACCTGGGCGAGCAGCGTGGTGGGGATATGGACCAGGGGCACGCCCCGCAGCAGTGATGCGGCGGCAAAGCCCGCCGCGTCGCCGCAGGCGCCGCCGCCCAGCGTCGCCACGCCGCAGGAACGGTCAAAGCCGCTGTCCAGGATCCGGCGGCACAGGGACAGCCAGGCCTCCGGTGTTTTGGCACTCTCGCCCTGGGGCAGCAGGAACACCCTCGATTCCAGTCCGGCGGCACGGAGGCTGCCCTGCACCCATTCGCCGTAGAGGGCAGATACGGCCTCATCCGCCGCCAGTGCCCAGCGGCGCACCTGGGGCACATACTGCCGCAGCAGCGCCCCGGCGCGCCCCAGCACACCGGCGCCGATGCACACCGTGCAGGGCGCGTTGTTCAGTTGGACGGTGAACTGTTCCATAGGCTTCCTCCGCGGCCAGTCGGCCATTGTATTCAAATGTAATAATATCAACACCTAATGCAAATTCATCAACAAATTTATCGTATATATTGTATCGCAGCCGTGCGGTGTTTGCAATAAAAAAGCGAAAAAAGCCCGCTATGCAGCGGGCGGCGGAAAAAAGAGGCCCACCGCCTATCGGCGGTGGGCCGTACGTGTCAGTCGTCCAGATTATTCAGCTTGGAGCAGCGTTCGTACTCCACCTGCATGACGGAGGCCACAGTGTGGCGGCCGTAGTCGTCCAGCTTGGCGTACTGGGTCAGCAGCTGCTCGGTATCATCAGTCAGGTAGAAGGCGGCGTCATCGGCCATCGCCTTGATGCCCAGCGTCTTGCAGATCTGCATGACGGTATCGAACGAAGAACCGCCGACGCCGTTGTGGAGGGCGCTGTTGATGGTGGACAGGGGCACGCCCACCGCAAAGGCAAACTGCCGCACGCTCCGGTACTGCCGCGAGATCTCGT
This sequence comes from Oscillospiraceae bacterium UBA6409, assembly GCA_002438575.1. Lineage (GTDB taxonomy): Bacteria > Bacillota > Clostridia > Oscillospirales > Oscillospiraceae > Vescimonas. The sequence goes on from DJPP01000144.1 coordinate 7,283, forward strand.
CACGAACGATGGTAGTCAGATTATCCATAATACGTCCTCCACTCATGTATAATAATGATAAAGTGATTTCCTATTATTTCCAGTTATGCTTACAGTATTATAGCACGCTTTTCACGTTTCGACAACCTGAAATACTTTTTTTAATAAAAAATTTATTTTTTCGGTTTTTTGTAAAAAATTGATCCCGCCGGGAGGGAATAGCCGCATCGATAAATTATGCTTTGATTTTACCAACAATCATGGTATACTAAACATCCGAGGTATGTTGATATGAGTGGTAACAAAAAATTCCCCCGCACCCGCGCCGGCCGGCTGGCCGCCGACATGGTGCTGCGGTACTATACCCACGACGTGGCCCGGGACAGCGCAGCACTGACGTATTATCTGCTGTTTGCCATCTTCCCCCTGCTGATCTTCATCAGCACCCTGCTGGGTCTGCTGGAGCTGGACGTAGCGTATATCACCTCCGTGCTGGAGCCGCTGCTGCCGGCGGATGTGGTGGATGTGGTGCGCTCATATCTTGAGTACGTCTCCGCCAACCAGAGCCGTCAGCTGCTGTGGTTCAGTCTCGTCTTCTCCATCTGGTTCCCCATGCGGGCCTCCGGGTGCCTGATGCACTCGCTCCGCAAGGCCTTTGGCCGCAGCGCGCCGGAGAGCCTGTGGCGCAGCCAGCTGCGGATCCTGCTGTTCACTGTATGGCTGATCGTCGTTATCGCCGTGACGCTGGTGCTGGTGGTGGTGGGACGGTCCGTGCTGGAGTTTGTCGGGCGGTTCATCACCATCACCGACTCGTTCATCACCGCGTGGAGCTCCCTGCGCTTCGTGCTGCTGGCGGTGGTCATGGCTATCACGCTGGTGATCCTGTATATGCTCTCCCAGGGCCAGCGCCGGCCGCTGCGGGAGGTGCTGCCCGGCGTGGGCGGTTCTCTGGCGGCGTGGATGGTGCTGAGCATGGCGTTTTCGTACTACGTAGAGCACCTGGGCCGCTACTCGGTGCTGTACGGCTCCATTGCCACGGTGATCGTGGTGCTGCTGTGGCTGTATATGTCGGGACAGATACTGATACTGGGCGCGGAGTTTGCCGCCGCCCTGCTGGAAAAGAGACAGACCGCCGCCCCCTCGGGCGGAGAGGAGGACGCATGAAGATCATCATCGTAGGCTGCGGTAAGGTGGGCTATGCCATCGCCCAGCAGCTGACCCAGGAAAAGCACGACATCACCGTGGTGGACGACGAGGCCGTCCACCTGAACCGGGCAGACAGCACGCTGGACGTGCTGTGCATCCACGGCAACGGCGCCTCCATCAGCGTTCTGATGGAGGCCGGGGCGCGGGACGCCGACCTGGTCATCGCCGTCACCGGCGTGGACGAAACGAACCTGGTGTGCGCGCTGATCGCCAAAAGCGTGGGCGCGCAGCACACCATTGCCCGGGTGCGGAACCCGGAATACCGGCGGGACGCGGATATGCTCAAGCGGGAGATCGGCCTGGATATGGTCATCAATCCCGACCTGGCCGCGGCGCAGGAGATCGCGCGGATCCTCAGCTTCCCGGCAGCCATCTCCGTGGAGCCCTTTGCCGGCGGGCGCATCGACATGATCGGCTTTCAGCTGCATCCGGAGGATACCATCCTCGGCCGCAGCCTCAGCGACTTTCACCGGGAGCGCGTGGCGGAGGTGCTGATCTGCGCCGCCCAGCGGGGCGACGAGTTCATCATTCCCAACGGCGCCTTCGTGCCCCAGCTGGAGGACCGACTGTACATGGTGGGCAGCAAGGCCGAGCTGCACAAAATGCTCAAGAGCATGGGCCGCAGCCTCCAGCGGGTAAAGGACGTGTCCATTCTGGGCGGCAGCCGGATCAGTATGTATCTGAGCTGGGAGCTGGCCCGGGCCGGCACACGGGTCCATGTGGTGGAGCAGGACCACGACAAGTGCCTGCGGCTGTCCCAGGATCTGCCGAGCGCCATGATCATTGAGGGCGACGGCACGGATATCGACCTCATCAAATCGGAAAACCTGTTCGGCGCGGACGGCTTTGTGGCTCTGACGGGCCGGGACGAGGAGAACCTGCTGATGGCTCTGGCAGCCCGCCGCGCCGGCGTGCGGAAGGTACTGGCGAAAATGACCCGGCCCAACTACATGGAGCTGGTACAGGAGACGGGCCTGGGCAGCATCATCAGTCCCAAGGATATCATCGCCAACCAGATCACCCGCTACGTCCGCGCACTGGCCAACTCGCAAGGCATGGCGGTGGAGTCACTGTACAAGCTGCTGGGCGGCAAGGTGGAGGCTCTGGAATTCACTGCCAGCAACGACGGCAACGGCATACTGCACACACCGCTGATGAAGCTGCCCCTGCGCCACGGCGTCCTGCTGGCCGCCATTGTGCGGGAGGGCCGGACCATCATCCCCGGCGGCATGACCACCATTGAGCCGGGAGATCATGTGCTGGTGGTGACCAATGTACCCGGTCTGACGGACCTGAAGAACATTCTGGCATAATGAAAGCCCCCATGCGTCCGCATGGGGGCTTTTTCGGATACAAGAGAAGAGGGTGGCTGACGCCGCCCTCTTTCCGCGCACTGTTCTCTTACACACCCAGCAGCTTGTGCCAGGTATCGCGGCCCACCAGGCCGTCGGCGGCAATACCCCGGGACGCCTGGAAGCGCTTGACCGCCGCGGCGGTGTTGGTCCCGTAGATACCGTCCGCCCCGCCGGCGTCGTAGCCCAGTCCGGTCAGCGCCGCCTGCACACAGCGCACGGTATCGCCGCGGCTGGCGGTGGTCAGTAGCGGCAGCGTCAGCGCCGTGCCGGAGACCACAGGCACCGACACCGCAGGCCTTGCGGCCTGCGCGCCCGCCAGAGCGTCGAAGGGAAAGTTGTCCCCGGGACAGCCGGTGGTGTTCACATCGCTGTGGCGCTGGACGGTGGAAATGCCGTACTTCTGCTTCAGGTATGCCACCAGCTCCTGCCCGGCGCGCAGCTGCGCGTCGGGCATGGTCTCGCGGTCAAAGCTGCCCTCAAAACAGACACCCAGGCTGTCGTAGTTGTTGTTCCCGGCGTGGGCGCCCACGGTGTCCTCCGGACGGCCGCGGTAGACCGTGCCGTCCTTGCGGACGAAAAAGTGATAGCCGATCCCCGTCCAGCCGTTGGCCAGGTGCCACTGATGGACCTGCTGCGGCGTACACGTCACCGCCGCGGCATGGTGCAGGATGATGCGGCGGGTGGCCGTCCGGCGGGCCAGCTGGCCCGCCCACTTATAGGTTACTTCATTGATCTGCATTCCGGTCTTCCTCCCCTGCTTTCGTTTCAACGGTGGCCTTCAGACGCGCCAACAGCTTGTGTAAAAAGCCCGGCACCGGGCCGCCCAGCGCCGCCACATTCTCCAGAATGGAGATCAACTCGTTGATGATGAGCCAGACGATGACCATCGCTGCCGCCAGGAACGGAAAGCTGACCTCCACCCCCACCTGGGTCAGGCCGTAACGCACCAGCCAGTCCACCACACCGGCTACACCCACCAGCACCAGATAGCCCAGCTTTTTCAGGATACCGCGCAGGCCGGTTTTGGAGCAGAGCTTGCCCGCGCTCCAGGCCTTTGCCATACCGCTGGCATAGTCCGCCAGCATTACGGCGATCAGCACCGCCAGCGGCACCACCAGCGCCGAGGCGTAGCTGCACAGCGCACCCAGCGCCGCCGCCAGAATGGCCATAACAGAAGTTTCGTTTTTCATCCTTTGTGTCCTCCCCACACGTTATTCAGCGGCACCGTTACAGTGTATGCCGCCCTATTATGCGGGGTGTTTTTCTCCGGTGTTGCACGGAAGCAGGCAACAGAAAGGCAGGCATCTTACGATGCCTGCCTTTTGTCCGTGCGTCCCCGGGGTGTGGGCCGCGCGGCCCGGTATCCATTCAAGATAT
>DJPP01000065.1 GCA_002438575.1 Oscillospiraceae bacterium UBA6409
CGACAGGTCATACGTGCATATGAACACATCGTCGCTGGTGTCTGAAACGACAACATCCTCGGGATAGTACCAGTTTTCAAAGCCATCGCTGTCCAACTGCACCAGGTAAGGGAAGGTCTGGTATGTATCCCCCTCTACAACGTAGACCTTGAGGATATCGTTCTCCCAGTCCGTAGTAATGTGCGCCGCGGTAAAGGCAGAGTCCTCCAGATAGAAGGTCGCGCCCAGCTCCGCATACTCCCGCACCGCAGACTCGATCTCCTGGGCAGGCGTCTCGTCGTTCCAGCCGTAGTCAGGCGTCGGCTCACTGCGGTCGAAGATGTCACCGGACACGCCGCGCAGCGTGTTGATAAACCCGATCAGGACGCTTACCGCGATCACGGCGCCTATCACACCGGAGGCGGCACTCCTCTTCGGCGCGCGCCGCCGGATATGGGGCTTAGGGCGGCGGGTCTGCTCCTCGTAGCAGACCTTCTCCTCGTGACACTCCTTCTGTTCATAGCAGACCTTCTCCTGCTGGGCGTAGTGGACAGTGCCCTCCGCGTCCACCCACTCCCGGCGGGGCGGGCGGTTATAGGCGCCGCATTTGGGGCAGAAGCCCTCTCTGGCGTCGTAGGTCTTGCCGCAGGCCTTGCAGCGGATAGAAGCCATAGGCGGTCCTCCCTTCTGTGTTCTCATCGCCATTATACAGGAGAAGCGGTGGAATGTCTATCACCTTTCGGTTGCGGCGGAAAAAAGGCGGGAAACCTGAAGTTGCACCACGCGGATGCGCCCACCCCGGCGGGGTGGGCGCCTGCTTATTCCACTAAGCCGTATTTGATCTTGATGCGGTCCAGCTTCTCCAGCATAGGCTCCGCCAGCACCAGCAGGAAGAACACCGTGGCCGCGGCGTGGACGCAGTCCACGGGAAAGCCGGTGACATAGTAGGCGGCGATGACCTTCCACTCCAGCGTGCGGGCGTAGAGCAGGGCGGAGACGGGGTTCATAATGCCGCCGTAGATGAGCACGGCGGAGATAGCCCCGAACACGCACAGGGCGGCGCGGCTGCGGCGCAGCCAGCCCCGGCGGAACAGCACGCCCGCCAGGAAGCCGATGATGCCCATGGCAAACATCTGGAAGGGCGTCCAGGGCCCCTGGGAGAACAGGACGTTGCTGGCCAGCATGGTCATGGCACCCACCAGGAAGCCGGTCTCGCCGCCCAGGGCCACGCCGGAGATGATGGTCAGGGCCAGGACGGGCTTGAACTGGGGCAGCATGAAGAAGGCGGCGCGGCCCGCCACACCCAGGGCGCAGAGAGAGGCCACCAGCACCAGCTCACGGGCCTGGGGCTTCCGTCCCTCGAACACCAGGAAGAAGGGCACCATGCACTCCAGCAGCACGGCGAAGGCAATGGGGTAGTAGGCGGTGTTGCCCAGGTAGAAAAAGCCCAGATACAGCGTGGCAGGAATGCACAGCAATATCAGCACCGCCGCCAGGCGGGTGCGGCGGGAGAGCTTCCGCTTCTGCACCGGGGTCTGGAGCAGCGTCAGGGGCTTGGAGCGTCGACCGGTGGCGGCGATGCAGCCGAAGAGCAGGGCGATGAACAGGCCGTAAAGGCCCAGGGCCTGCCAGCCGGCTTGGGACAGCGTGCCGCCGCCCACCAGGGCGGTGAGGTCAGTGTGCTTGGCCGCCAGCCAGAAGATCGCCAGCGCACCCGCGCCGCACACGGCGGCGATGGCCCTGCGCCACCAGGGAAGCTTTTTCGGCTTCCAGGCGGCGGACTCCTCCGCCACCGGCGGCAGGGGCTGCCAGGCGGCGGGGGCCTCCGGCTGGGGCGGGACAGTCCCGCCGATGACCGCGATCACGTCCTCCGGCGTAACGGCGCAGGGGCAGAAATCCCGGGCCATACGGTTGGCGGAGGTGGTATAGAAGCTGTTGCCGGAGAAGAAGTCACGGGGCGTACCCTCCGTGACGATGCTGCCATCGAAAAACAGGGCGCAGCGGTGGGCGTACCGGGCACAGAAGGCCACGTCGTGGCTGACCATCACCACCGTCGTGCCGGCGGCGGTCAGCGCGGAAAGAATAGCGGCAAAGGACTGCTTGAAGGCAGCGTCCAGGCCCTTGGTGGGCTCGTCCAGCAGCAGGATGTCCGGCTGGTGCAGCAGCACCTTGCCCAGGGCGGCCCGCTGCTGCTCGCCGCCGGAGAGGTCATAGGGATGACGGTCCAGCAGCTCGGTCAGGCGGCAGAAGGCCGTCACCTGCTCTACCCGGCGGTCACGCTGGTCCTTGGGGAGGTCCGTGCCGTCAAAGGATTCGTACAGATCCTGGCGGACCGTGTTTTTCACGAACAGGGCCTGCGGGTCCTGGGGCAGAACGCCGATGCGGCCCGTGTGGGTCACGGCGCCCCGCTGGGGCGTCAGTGCGCCGGACAGCAGGCCCAACGTGGTGGACTTGCCCGCGCCGTTGCCGCCCAGCAGTGCCAGCAGCTCGCCCCGGCGGGCCTGAAGATCCAGACCGCGGACCACGTCCGGCTGGTCCGGCTCATAGCGGAACCAGAGGCCCTCGCCGGCAAGGACGGTATCCCCGGCGGGATACACCGGCTCCGGCGGCAGCGGGCGCAGGGGGTGTTCATCGCACCAGCCGGACAGGAAATCGCGGCCCTCGCGGACGGTGATGGGGCAGGGCGCGCCGCTGTCCACCCCGGCCCAGATACGGACGGCGGCGGGCATGGCCAGGAACATATCATGGCCGCGGCCCCGCAGGGAACGGCACACCGCCTCCGGCGCGCCGGCGCAGAGGAGATGGCCGCCGTCCAGCACGGCGGCGTGGGTGGCCAGGGGCAGCGCCTCCTCGAGACGGTGCTCCGTCATCAGGACGGTGATGCCCAGTTCGCGGTTCAGGCGGCCCACGGTCTGCAAAAAGTCGGCGGCGGC
>DJPP01000106.1:0-2408 GCA_002438575.1 Oscillospiraceae bacterium UBA6409
CAGCATAGCCGTCTCACGCGGCGTTACGCCGCAGCGCGCCATGGCCCGGCGAAAGCCCTTTACGGACGGCTTACCCGCGTGCCCCTCGTAGGTAATGCCCAGATCGCGGCAGAAGCGCTCCACCCGCGCGGGACTGCGGTTGTTTGACAGGATCATGACCTCCACACCCGCCGCCCGCACATCGGAGAGCCAGCGGCGCAGGTCCTCGTCCGGCTCCGGCTGGGACTTGGGTGCCAGCGTATAGTCCAGATCGCACAGCAGCAGCCGGATGCCGTGCCGCGCGAAAAACGCCGGTTCGATATGACGGTAGTCCGGGAAAACGCGGTAGGGCGTCATGGAAATGGGCATAGGTATCCGGCTCCTCTCATAAAATACAGCAGTATTGTACCACGAACATCGTGGTCACGCAAGGGGGTACGCCTATGCAGCTGATGATCGCCGCCGCACCGCCGCTTCGCCAGATGGCCTGCGGCACGCAGCTGCCCATCGCCAACGCGGCCTACCGGATAGAAAACGGGGCGCTGTGCGCCCTGCCCATGCCGCCTGCCCTGCGGGGCGGTGCCATGCTGCTCACCGGCGCGGCGGGGCCCTTCGGCCCGGAGACGGCCGCCGGTGTGGTGCAGGAGTGCCGCCGCCGGGGATACGGCACAGTGATCGTCCCCTTCCCCGCCGCAGGACTGACGGAGGCGCTGACCCAGCCCCTGCACCGATCCGGCATCGCCCTGTGGGTCCACGAGAAATGCGCCCACACGGCTCCCGGCGCACGGGTGCTGGTGTGCACCGCCCTGTCCGGCGGGGATATCGAAAACCGGCTGTCCGCCTGCTGCCGCGCCTTTGGACCGGACCGCATCGTGCTGGATCTCCAGCGCCTGCAGATGGACTTCCCGCTTCCCTGTCCCACCGGCGAGGGCATACCGCTGACGGACGAACAGCTGGCCCTTCTGCAAAAGGGGCGGCAGGTGTTCTTTTCCCGGGAGCTGGGCGCCCGGTATTTTACCTATCGCCGGGGCGGCGAAACGCGGTTCGTCCTGCTGGACGACGGCGGCACCCTGCGGCGCAAGATCGCGCTGGGGGAACGCCTGGGCATCCGCCGCGGGCTGCTGACCCTGCCGGAATGCGCCGATGTGCTGCGGGACCTGACCGGATAAATAAAAGAGAAGCCCGAGAACCTATGTTCTCAGGCTTCTTTGTCACTTAATAGTAACGCTTGTTGCGGTTCTTGCGCGCAGCCTCGGACTTCTTGCGGCGCTTGACGCTGGGGCTTTCGTAGCACTCTCTGCGGCGCACCTCGGCCAGGACGCCCGCCTTGGCGCAGCTTCTCTTAAAACGCTTCAGAGCGCTGTCCAGGGACTCGCCTTCCTTGACATGGACTTCGGACATTTATGTTTCCCTCCCTCCGATACACCCGGCTCGATCCTGGGTGCTCTTTAAGAGCCATTTACATGACTAACGGGTGTATTATACCGGGGATGGCACAGCTTGTCAAGTCGTTTTTCAACAAAAACAGCAAAAAAGTGTGCACCCCGGCGGTCCGCCCTCCGGAAAAGGCATCCCCCGGCTGCGCCGGGGGATGCAGCGCTTTATTTCGCGGGCTTCACGATCAGGTTCACCAGCTTGTTCTTGACCAGAATGGTCTTGACGACGCTCATGCCCTCCGTGGCCTTCTTCACCTTGTCGCTCTCCATGGCGGCGGCCACCACGGCGGCCTCGTCGCTGTCCATGGGGACGGTGACGGTGCCCTTCAGCTTGCCGTTGACCTGCACGGCCATCTCCACATGGGAGTCCACGGTCTTGGCCTCATCGTGCTCCGGCCAGTCCATCTGCATGGCCATCTTGCCGTACTTGGCCGCAAAGCCCATGTTCTCCCACATCTCCTCCACCATGTGGGGAGCGAAGGGGCTGAGCAGCAGGCACAGCACCTCCACGTCGCCCTTGGAGCAGCCGTTGGCATAGAACTCGTTGACCATGGTCATCATGGCGGCGATAGCGGTGTTCATCTTCAGCTCGTCGATGTCCTGGCTGACCTTCTTGATGGTCTTGTGGACGATGGACTCGTTCTTGGCGGAGATGGCTTCCTCGTCGGTGGCGATATCCTGCAGGTTGAAGCAGCGGTCCAGGAAGCGCTTGCTGCCCTTGACAGCCTCGTTGCTCCAGCTGACGGCCTTCTCGAAGTCGCCGATGAACATGATGTGCAGGCGCATGGTATCCGCGCCGTACTGGGCCACGATGTCGTTGGGGTTGACCACGTTGCCGCGGGACTTGGACATCTTCTCGCCGCCCTCGCCCAGGATCATGCCGTGGCTGGTGCGCTTGGCGTAGGGCTCCTTGGTGGGCACCACGCCGATGTCGTACAGGAACTTATGCCAGAAGCGGGAGTACAGCAGATGCAGCGTGGTGTGCTCCATGCC
>DJPP01000106.1:2449-2787 GCA_002438575.1 Oscillospiraceae bacterium UBA6409
TACCAGTCCACCGGGGACCAGTAGTCCAGCGCCTCCTTGCTGGCCAGCGCCTTGTCGTTATGGGGATCCATATACCGCAGGAAGTACCAGCTGGAGCCGGCCCACTGGGGCATGGTGTCCGTTTCGCGCCTGGCCGGGCCGCCGCAGCAGGGGCAGGTGGTGTTGACCCAGTCGGTCATCTTGCTCAGGGGGCTTTCGCCGTCGTCGGTGGGCTCGTAGCTCTCCACCTGGGGCAGCACCAGGGGCAGCTGCTCCTCCGGCAGCGCCACCCAGCCGCACTTCTCGCAGTTCACCAGGGGGATCGGCTCGCCCCAGTAGCGCTGGCGGGAGAACACCCA
>DJPP01000106.1:2829-3521 GCA_002438575.1 Oscillospiraceae bacterium UBA6409
CGCAGCTTGTAGTTGACCTTCTCCTTGCCGAAGCCCTGCTCCACCACGTACTTCTTCATGGCGGGGATGGCCTCCTTCACGGTCATGCCGTTGAGGAAGCCGGAGTTGACCATGACGGCGCTGTCATCCTTGGCCACAAAGGCCTCCTTGGTCACGTCGCCGCCGGCCACCACCTCGATGATGGGCAGGCCAAACTTTTTGGCGAACTCCCAGTCGCGCTGGTCGTGGCCGGGCACGCCCATAACGATGCCGGTGCCGTAGCCCATGAGGACGTAGTCGGAGACAAACATGGGCAGGGGCTTGTGGGTCACGGGATTCATGACCTCGATGCCCTCCAGACGCACGCCGGTCTTTTCCTTGTTCAGCTCGCCGCGCTCAAAGTCGGACTTATGGGCCGCCTCATCCTGATAGGCCGCCACGGCGTCCCAGTTCTTGATGAGGGGCTGCCACTTCTTCAGCAGCGGGTGCTCGGGAGAGATGACCATATACGTGGTACCGAACAGCGTGTCGGCGCGGGTGGTATAGACCGTCACCTGGTCGCCCACATTGGTGTCGAAGGTGATCTCCGCGCCGGTGGAACGGCCGATCCAGTTGCGCTGCTGGATCTTCACGCGCTCGATATAGTCCACATCGTCCAGATCGTCGATCAGCCGCTGGGCATACTCGGTGATCTTCAGCATCCACTGGCTCTT
>DJPP01000106.1:3559-7574 GCA_002438575.1 Oscillospiraceae bacterium UBA6409
CCTCGCTGCCGCAGCGCTCGCACACGCCGTTGACCACTTCTTCATTGGCCAGCACGCACTTGCAGCTGGTGCACCAGTTCACCGGCATGGTGGACTTATAGGCCAGACCGTGCTTGAACATCTGCAGGAAGATCCACTGGGTCCACTTGTAGTACTTGGGGTCGGTGGTATCCACGCAGCGGTCCCAGTCAAAGCCGTAGCCCAGCATCTTCAGCTGCTTGGTGAAATTCTCGATGTTGTTCTTTGTGACCACAGCCGGGTGGATGTGGTTCTTGATGGCGTAGTTCTCCGTGGGCAGACCGAAAGCGTCGAAGCCGATGGGGAACAGCACGTTATAGCCCTGCATCCGCTTTTTACGGGTGACGATGTCCATAGCCGTAAAGGGGCGGGGATGACCCACGTGCAGACCCTGGCCGGAGGGATAGGGGAACTCGATCAGCCCGTAGAACTTGGGCCGCTTGTCGCCGGTAATGGCGGCATAGGGCTTCGTCTTTTCCCAGTTGGCTTGCCATTTCTTTTCAATGGCCGCAAAATCGTAATTCATGCTCGCTTCTCCTTGTATGTGAATTTTGTTTTCCGCAAATAAAAATCCCCGGCCGCTTTACGCAGCCAGGGACGTTATAGACGTGTTACCACCCTGCTTCCGCCGCAGATCGCTCCGCGGCGCTCCGTGTCTTTCCCTCGAAAGACGGCGCTGTAACGGCGCGCACCCGTCCCGCCCTGTTCAGGCGAAAGGCTCCGGGACCAGTACAACAGAGCGTCCCCACCGGCTCGCACCCTACGCCGGCTCTCTTTGGGCGGACGACCTCCGTCTTTTTCCCTTCATCGCTTCTGGCAATATCGAAGTCTATTCTATCGCATTTTTGCCGATTGTCAACCCCGTTTTCCGGCAAAAACGGCAAAAGTGCCTCAGTCGTGCTCCTCCACAATGCCGCTGATATCCACGCTCTTGCCGTCCTGCCACAGACGCTCCAGGCCGTAGAAGGCCCGGGCCTCCTGGTTGAACACATGGATGGCGATGCAGCCGTAGTCCAGCAGCACCCACGTGCCGCCGCGGTAGCCCTCGCGGTGCAGGGGCTGCTCACCGGCCTCCTCCGCCAGCACCTTCTCCACATTGTCCACCAGCGCGTTGATCTGGGTATTGCTGGCACCGGTGGCCAGCACGAAATAGTCCGCCAGCGTGGTCAGCTCGGCGATCTCCATCACGCGGATCTCTTTGCCCTTCTTGTCGGACAGAGCACGGGCAGCCAGCAGCGCCAGTTCCTTGGGTGTTTTCATCGTATCCCTCTTTTCAACAGATAATCCCGCGCGTCGCGGGTCATATGGTGGACGGGGTTACCCATCTCCTCCATCTCATCGATGGTCATGGTCAGGCCCATGAGCAGTCCCCGGTCCAGGTCCTCGTATACCGTCCTTCGCAGCGCCTCCACTCCGGGAAAGTCCCGGGTGGGCTCGATATAATCCGCCAGATAGATGATCTTCTCCAGCAGCGTCATATCCGGCTTGCCGGTGGTGTGGTACAGGATCGCGTTATACACATCGTCGTCCACGGCAAACACATCCCGTGCGATGGCGGCGCCGGTCTTGCTGTGCAGCAGCTTCAGCGCCTTTTGCTCCAGCTCATCCAGCGGGATGCCATAGTGTCTGCACAGCGCCAGCTGCTCGTCCATATCCAGCTTTTTGGTGCAGTCGTGCAGCAGCGCGGCGATGCGCGCCTTTATCACGTCCGCGCCGTAACGCTCCGCCAAACGCACCGCCTCCTGCTCCGTGCCCAGCACATGGGGCATCCGCTTGGGCTTGAGATAGCTCAGCGCGATGGGCCGCAGCTCCTCCGGCGTCAGGTGCGTCAGGTCCGTATGGGTACCGTACAGGTGCTCCCGCCGGATATAGCCCCACACCGGCGGCGGCAGCAGGTCCTCTCCCCCGCCCTGTGCCAGTGCGGCGCGGACCTCGGTGGAGGATATATCCACCACCTGCGGATTGGGCACCACGGTCACCTGTGCACCGAATTCCCGTTCCAGGCGCGCGCTCTGCGCGGCAAAGGCGGCGGACTCATCCTCCGCCTCCCGGCTGAAGGGTGCGATGTGGGCCACGGCCATGATCGCCTCCGGCCTGCGCCAGCTGTGCAGGCTCAGAAACATATCCGACCCCATCAGCAGATACAGCGTGTCGTCCGGATACTGCTCCCGCAGCGCCGACAGCGTGTCCGCGGTGTAGCTGACGCCGCTGCGCCGCAGCTCCATGTCGCTGACCTCCGCCCGCTTCCCCAGCGCCGCCGTGGCCAGCACCGCCATGTCGTACCGCTGCCGCGGCGCGGCGCCGCCCTCCGGCAGTACCTTGTGGGGCGGCTGCGCGTCCGGGACCAGCACCAGCTTGTCCAGCCCCAGGACCTCCATGGCGGCCTTGGCCGCCGTCACATGACCGATATGGGGCGGGTCGAATGTACCGCCGTAAATACCGATGTTCATACGCTTCTTTTCGCCTTGACCAGTTCGATCTTTCGCTTGCTCTTGTGGTGCTGCATCCGGTAGAGCACGAACTTGCTGCCGATGACCTGCACCACCTCGCAGCGGGCGGCCACCGCCAGCTCCTCCGCCGCCTCCCGGGCGGTCAGCAGCGAGTTTTCCAGCACCCGGCCCTTGATGAGCTCCCGGGCCTCCAGCGCGTCGTTGACCTGCTTGATCAGATTATCGCCGATGCCGTCCTTGCCCACGTGGACGATGGTGTCCAGGTTGGTGGCCAGGGACCGCAGCTGTGCGCGTTGCTTGCTTGTCAGTTCCATATCATTGCTTCTCCAAATACGTTTTCAACTCCGCCGCGAAGGAACGCAGTGCGTTCCCCCGGTGGGAAATGGCGTTTTTCTCCTCCGCCGTCAGCTGGGCAAAGGTCTTTCGCAGGGACGGCACGAAGAACACGGGATCGTACCCGAACCCACCGTCGCCCATAGGCGCAAAGGCAATGGTCCCGGCGCAGTCCCCCTCCGCCGTCAGCGTATCCCCATTGGGAAAGGCGCAGACGATGGCCGTGTGGAAATGCGCCGCCCGGTTCGTGGCGCCGCGCATATTGCTCAGCAGCAGCCGGCAGCGCTCCGGGTCGCTGTCCAGTCCGCCGTACCGGGCGGAATACACCCCCGGCGCGCCCTGAAGCCAGTCCACGCACAGCCCCGAGTCGTCCGCGATGGCCGGCAGGCCGCTGGCCGCCATGATGGCGTTGGCCTTCAGCGCCGCGTTCTCCGCGAAGGTGGTCCCCGTCTCCTCCACGTCGACGTCCACGCCCACGTCGGAGGGCATGACCACCTCCACGCCCAGCTCGCCCAGAATGGCCTGCATCTCGGCCAGCTTTCCCTTGTTGTGGGATGCCAGTACAAATCTCATAGTATCTCTCCCAGTATCTCCTTCTGCTTCGCCAGCAGCTCGCCGCACCCCTTGGCGCACAGCGCCACCAGTGCCTGCTGCTCGGCCACGGTAAAGGGCCGGCCCTCGCCTGTGCCCTGTATCTCGATCAGCTGTCCCTGCTCCGTCATCATGCAGTTCAGGTCCACCTGCGCCCGGCTGTCCTCGCTGTACTGCAGGTCCAGCAGGGGCACATCCTCCACGATGCCCGCCGACACACCGGTGACATAGTGCAGCAGCGGCAGCCTCTCGATCACGCCGTCGGCCACCAGCTTTTTGCAGGCCAGCGCCAGCGCCGCGAACCCGCCGGTCACGGATGCCGTCCGCGTCCCGCCGTCGCCCTGCAATACGTCGCAGTCCACGGTGATGGTCCGGGGCCCCAGGGCCGCCATATCCACCGCCGCCCGCAGGCTGCGGCCGATGAGCCGCTGTATCTCCGCGCTGCGGCCGGACAGCTTCAGCTTGTCCACATCCCGGCGGCTGCGCTCCCGGTTGGCCCGGGGCAGCATGGAATACTCCGCCGTCACCCAGCCGCAGCCCTCCGCCACATGGGGCGGCGTCTTCTCCTCCACCGAGGCGTTGCACAGCACCACCGTCTCGCCGCAGCGGATCAGCACGCTGCC
>DJPP01000120.1:0-491 GCA_002438575.1 Oscillospiraceae bacterium UBA6409
GCCTTTGATCCGGACCGCGAGCTGCTGCTGGAGAGCCTGCCGCAGCGCGGCGTCGCTCTGGTGCTGAACCCCGGCTGCGATCTGGACAGCTCCCGCAAGGCGGTGTCCTACGCCGCCGTCTATCCCCATGTTTACGCCGCTGTGGGCATCCATCCGGAGAACTGCGCCGGCTTTGTCCCGGCGGATATCGACGCCCTGCGTGAGCTGGCCCGACAGCCCAAGGTGGCGGCCATCGGTGAGATCGGCCTGGACTACTACTGGGCGGAGAACCCGCCCCGGGAGTTCCAGCAGCAGGTGCTCCGCGCCCAGCTGGCGCTGGCCCGTGCGCTGCGCCTGCCGGTCATTTTCCACGACCGCGAGGCCCACGGGGACGCGCTGGCCATCGTGAAGGAGTTTCCGGACGTCACCGGCGTGTTCCACTGCTTCTCCGGCAGCCCGGAGATGGCGCGGGAGCTGCTGGACCTGGGCTGGTATCTTGGCTTCGACGGCCC
>DJPP01000120.1:573-3103 GCA_002438575.1 Oscillospiraceae bacterium UBA6409
TCGAGACGGACAGTCCCTACATGGCCCCGGTGCCCCATCGGGGCGAGCGCAACGACTCCTCCTATGTCCGCCTGGTGGCGGAGAAGCTGGCGGAGTGGAAGGGCGTTCCCGTGGAACAGCTGGCCCGCGCCACACTGGAAAACGGCAAGCGTCTGTTCCGTATACCCGAATAAGGAGAGCGCCTGACCCGACGGGTCAGGCGCTCTGTTCTGTGCCTTAGTTTCCCTTTTTGTCGATGGCGGAGATGGCCAGCGAGCAGACGATACCCACCGCCGCCAGACCGATGATCAGGAAAAACGTGCTGTTATAGGACCCGCCGGCGTCATACAGCGCACCGGAGACGGTGCTGCCGAAGCTGGCGAAGATCAGATTCGTGTTGATCAGGGGGAAATTCACCGGATAGTGGCCGGGACCGAAATAGGCGCGGCAGAAGGCGGAGTTGGTGGGCGTGACGCCGGAGTAGGCCAGACCGCCCAGCACAAAGCCCAGAATGACCACCGCCACGCTGCCCCTGGACATGGCCAGCAGCAGCACCGCGGAGGTCAGGATGAACAGGCCGTTCACCAGCTGCATGGACAGGCTGCGGCCGTACTTGTCGTACATCCCGCCGAAGAGCACGCGGCCCACGGCGTTGCAGATGGAGATCAGGCCCACGATGGTGGCCACGGAGGCCGCCGTCTGGTCGGCGCTGGCCTGCCACACCACGCCGCTGGCCTGGGAGATCAGGGCCAGTCCGGCAGCGCTGACCGCGATGGCCCAGACGTAGTACAGCCAGAAGGTGGGGCGCCGGACCATATCCGCAGGCTTTACATCCGCGGCAGCGGGACGGGACACGGCCCTGCCGCCCTTGCCCGCCGGGGCGGTAAAGTCCGCGCCGGGGGCCACGAAGAAGAAGGAGCACACCGCCAGCACCGCAAAGCACACGATGCCCAGCACCAGAAAGCTGGTACGCCAGCCGCCGATGCCGGCGGGCGTCCAGGCCTGGTACAGCTTGCCGATGAGGAAGCTGCCGCCGCCGAAGCCCATCAGCAGTACGCCGGAGATCAGGCCCGGCCTGTCCGGGAACCAGCGGACCATGGTGCTCATCACGGCGTTGTAGCTCAGGCCGGAGCCCAGACCGCACAGCACGCCGAAGCCGAGATACAGCGTCAGCGGCGATTGGCAGCGGCTGGCGATGAAAAAGCCGGCCAGAAACAGCACCGCGCCCAGGCGCACGGCGTTTTTGGCGCTGAGTCTTCCGGCCAGCAGGCCGCACAGCAGGGAGCCGATACAGAACAGGATCATTACCAGGGTGAACGTCAGGCTCAGCTGGGCCTTCGTCCAGCCGGTGAACTCGGCGCCGATGGGGGTGGACAGCACGCTCCAGGCGTACACGAGACCTGCGAACAGCAGGACGATGACACCTACAATGGCGTAGACCCAGCGGTTGAGCTGCTTCATAAGGGATACCTCCGTATGTGAAAATTCTCTCAGTTATCTTATAGTTTATCGAATGGTTCGACAAAATGCAAGCGGGAGTTTCCGATAGGGAAAAGTATTTTTGATAGGCACCGCCGGACTGTTCACAAAAATTTTCCACTTTGCGCCGCTTTTTGCATGGAAACTTTACGCAGGACATGATAATATATAGTGTAACACGACCGAAGGGCGGGATGGCTTTGGACCTGAATAAGAAAAATATCAAGCGGATCATGCTGCTGATCGCCTTTGCGGCACTGCTGTACTGGGGGCTGAACAACCTGAAGTGGATCAGCGGTGTGCTGGGCGGTCTGCTGGACCTGCTCTCGCCGCTGCTGATCGGTATCTGCATCGCGTTTGTGCTGAACCTGATGATGGTGGCGCTGGAGCGCCTGTGGGACCGCGCTCTGATCAAATGGAACAGTCCGTGGAACGCCAAGCTGAAGCGGCCTGTCTGCCTGACGCTGACTGTGCTGCTGTTCTTCGGCATCATTTTTGCCATCTTCTTCATCCTTATCCCCCGTCTGGAGGAGGCCGGCACCACTATGGTGGCCAATATCCCCACCTATGTGAACCAGATCCAGGTCTGGTGGACAAATCTCAGCGACTTCGCTGCCGAACACGGCGTGACGCTGCCGGAGCTGTCCCTCAGTGCCGATCAGGTAAAGGATACCATCACCGGTTTCCTGCAGGAGAAGGGCGACAGCGTGGTAAATACCACCCTGAACATCACCACGTCCATTCTGTCCGCACTGGTGAACTTCCTGCTGGCGCTGGTGTTCTCCCTGTACTTGCTGGCCCAGAAGGAGACGTTGATCGCCCAGGCCAAGCGGCTTCTGCGGCGCATCCTGCCCCAGAAGGCCGCCGACCGGCTCATGCGCCTGCTGAGCCTGACCAACAACGCCTTTTCCAGCTTCGTCACCGGACAGGTGACCGAGGCGTTTATCCTGGGTACCCTGTGCTGCATCGGTATGCTGATCCTGCGCTTGCCCTATGCGCTGCCGGTATCGGTCATCATCGCGTCCCTGTCGCTGATCCCCATTTTCGGCGCGTGGATCGGCGCGGCCACCGG
>DJPP01000079.1 GCA_002438575.1 Oscillospiraceae bacterium UBA6409
CACACCCTCCGGCGCGGTGACGGCCACCTCCCAGCTGTCCAGCAGCGCCGCGAAATCCTCCGCCGCGTAATCCTGGGTCACGGCGTCCTCCACTATGACGGTGGCGGGGAAATCCACCATTCCGTCCGCCGGGATCAGCTCCGAGCGATACCCCACCGGCTCGGTGTGATCCCCGATAGACGGCGTCGCGGCCGTGAATACATGGTATTCCCGACCATTCTCGGCGGTATAGTAGGTCTGGCAGGCCGCCAGATAGGCATCCATGACCGGATCGGTCTCAACGGCCGGATCGGCCGCGCCGTCCGGGCTCTCCGGCTCCGTTTCGGCGGCCGGCCATAGCCAGACCGCCAAGCCGGCGGCCAGCGCCGCGGCAAGGCACGCCGCCAGCAGGCGCAGGCGGCGCCTGCCGGCGCGGGGCATGGTCATGGCGGTGCGCTCTGTCAGGGTGGCGGTGCAGCGGGGACAGAAGGAGGCCTCCGCCGGCAGTGGTGCGCCGCAGTGCGGGCAAGTCTTTTTCTCCATCACAGCGCCTCCCGCAGCTCGCGCACCGTCCGGTAGCGCCGGTCCGGGTTGGTCATGGTGCAGCGCTGTACCACGCGGCCCGCATGGCCCGGCGCCAACCTTGCGGAGGGGTGCCGGCCGGTGAGCATCACATTCAGCAGCACGCCCAGGGAATAGATGTCGGCGCGGCCGTCGGTCTGGGACAGGCCGAACTGCTCCGGGGCGGCATAGCCGGTGGTGCCCAGCACCACCGTGTCGGCAGCGCCGTCGGGCTTGATGATGCGGCTGGCGTCAAAGTCGATGAGCACCGCCTGATCGCCCCGCAGGATCACGTTGCTGTCCTTCACATCCCGGTGCACCGCACCCAGGGAGTGGAGCACCCACAGCGCGGCGCACAGATCTTCCGTCACCCGGCGGGCCTCCGGCCAGGAGAGCACGCCGCCCTCCAGCAGAAACGTCAGCGTATCCCCCTGGACGTACTCCTCCAGCACGGCCACCTGGCCGTCCCGGGCCACCGTCTCCTCGATACGGGGCAGGTGGGGGCAATCCACCGTCAGCAGGCGACGGTAGACATCGTCGCTGCCGGAGAACCGGCGGAATATGTAGCGCTTGCCCGTCTCCCGGTGGCGCAGCAGCGTCACGGTGCCCCGGGCGCCGCGCTTCAGCAGGCGCACCGGCTCAAAATACGTCTCTATATCGCGCAGAAATGCATCGTACACGGCGGTCCTCTCCTCTATCGGCAGCTTTTTCGAAAAGGTATGCAGCCAGCATATTGTTTTTTGTCTCATTTTTCTCTATTATAATACAGAAATCAGCACTCTATGTAAAGGCGGTAGACGCAGAATGACCGAAAAAAGCACCGACCAGCTCCAGCAGGAATTGATGAGCAGCAACAATCTGGACCGCTTTCTGTCGGAGAACAATGAAAACTTCCGGGACACACCGTTACAGCTGACGCTGCAGCGGCTCTATACCACCACCGGCCTCTCCAAGGCCGCGCTGGCCAAGCAGTCCGGCATCAGCGAGGTATATCTGCACCAGCTGTTCTCCGGCTGCCGCTTCCCCTCCCGCAACCGCCTGCTGTGCGTATGCTTCGGCCTGGGCGCATCGGTGGAGGACGCCCAGGACCTGCTGCGGCAGGCGCGGCACGCGCCGCTGTACACCCGCGACCGGCGGGACGCCATCATTCTCTACGGTCTGAGCCACAGCATGACCTTGTTCCAGATCAACGACAAGCTGTTCACCGAAAAGCTGGATACCTTATGCTGATACCGACAGGGGGATACGACACGGGAAGCACCCGCAAGGGTGCTTCCCGTGTTTTCAGTCCGGCAGACGGCCCTCCGCCAGCAGCCAGGCGCCGGCGGCCAGCAGCAGATCCTCCGGCGGCAGCCGTCCCCAGCGCAGGGGCAGGGGGATCTCCTGGGGCTCGATGGCCGCGCCGTTCACCGCCGTCAGCCGCCGCTGCACACACAGCACCGGACGGGGCGTCAGGCCGGACAGCGTCAGGCTGCACCGGGGCGACAGGCCGCAGCCCACCACCTGCTGCGCCCGCAGAGGCGCGGCGGTGCTCTCCTGGGGCAGCAGCACCGTGCGGCACAGCGGCGCGCGGCCCAGTGCCGCCAGCCGCGCCGCGCCGGGCCGGTCCAGCACCAGCAATCCCCAGCACCGACGCAGCAGCACCGCCTCGTCCACCGGCGGTACGGACGGCGGCAGCCAGCGCCCCAGTCCGCCGCGAAAAAATGCCATATCGACCATGAACGTCTCACCTCCCGCATAGTCTGCCGCGCTTTGCGCCGTCTTATGCCCCGGCGGAAATTTCCCCTGTCCTTTTCGCGCCGGGTGTGCTATACTGTCAGGTAGCTTATTTCAGGAGGTGCCGCCATGCCATTCCGCGCGCATTTACATACCGTCAACCGCCACCGGCGTCTGGTGCAGCACTATTGCTTCAAGCTGGACCTGGTGTGGCAGGGCCTGACCCACGACCTGAGCAAATACAGTCCCACGGAGTTCTGGCGGGGTGTGAAATACTACCAGGGCTGGCGCAGTCCCAACGACCAGGAGCGCCTGGAAAACGGCGTGAGTCTGGCGTGGCTGCACCACAAGGGGCGGAACCGCCACCACTTCGAGTACTGGATCGACTACTGCCGCCGGGAGGACGGGACCATCTATATCGGCGGGTGCAAAATGCCGAAAAAATACGTGGCGGAGATGTTCTGCGACCGGATCGCCGCCTGCCGGGTCTATCAGGGCGACGCATATACGGATGCCTCCCCCTATGACTACTACCAGCGGAGCAAGGACCTGCGGCGGACGGACGCCAGCCGCTTCATGCATCCGGAGACGGCGGCGCTGCTGGATCGCTGGCTCCTGCTGCTGAAGGAACAGGGCGAGGAGGCCGCCTTTGCCGCCATCCGCGCCGAGTTGGCGGACAGCGCCTATTGACGGCAGAGCGCAGACGCTTCGTTAAGAAGAAAACAATAGATTTTTGAACATTTCCCTTGCTTTCCATCACCATTTGTTTTACAATGTTTTGGTACATTTTTATGTGAGGTTGTCAACAACATGGCCCATCCCTATAAAACGCGGGAAGGCGGCGCCACCGTGACGGTGTTCGTACCCTACGACTGCCAGAACAACTGCCCCTTCTGCATCAACAAAAAAGAATATGCGGACTGCTCCGGCTTCAGCCTGAAGAAGATACTGGAGAGCATCCGAGTGATGGACGGCATCACGCCCCGGTGTGATTTTGTGTTCACCGGCGGCGAGCCGCTGGCCGACCTGAATGCCCTGCAGCAGATGCTGGACGCCATCCCCGCCACCCACAAGATCTATATCAACACCACCTTCCCCGCCCAGGCCCACACCTCCTTCGAGGAAATGCTGGCCTTTACGGAGAGGAACAAGGATAAGATCACCTGCATGAACATCTCCCGCCACCTGCAGCACTATGTGGAGGAGAGCCCTGACGAGGTACTGGGGAAGATCGCCTGCCCCACGCGGATCAACTGCGTGCTGTACAAGAACTATCCCGCGGCGAAGCTGGTGGACTATGTGGAGCGTTTCCTGCCCTACCGCATCCCCATCCAGTTCCGGTACGACTACACCGAGACGACGCCGGAGAACCTGTACGAAGAGGAGCACGACAAGATATTGCAGGACCTGAAGCGCCTGTTCACCTACAAGGGACTGGACGGCTGCCGGATGCGGAACGGCTTCCACTTCGAGTACAAGGGGCTGCACATGACGTACCACAAGACGCTGCCCTACTCCACCATCGAGGAGAAGGGGCCGGACGGCGTGATCTACGACATTCTGTACGACATCCTTATCAAGCAGAACGGCGAGATACACAGCGACTGGACGGGCGTGAAGATGGACGTGGACGCCTACCGCAATGTGGTGTTCGAGCCCTACGACCTGAAGGTGCTGAACGGGACCATCGACTTTTGAAAAAGAGACCGCTTTGCGGTCTCTTTTTTTCGGAACCTGCGGCGGAGGCACTCCGTCATAGGTAGTGAAAGCCTTGGCGGAAAATAAATGGCTTGTTTGTATTTACCCCCTTTTACTTCCGCGCGGTTTGTATTATAATGAGATATTGAGCCGGTATCTTGCGTACCGGCGGGCAAAACAGTCTTGAGTGAATGATAAGGAGCAATTCTATGAAACGTTTTATGACCCTGCTGCTGGCCATGCTGATGGTCCTGTCCCTGGCCGCCTGCGGCGACAAGTCCTCCGCCACGGTGGATGCCGAGGGGCTGGGCAAGGCGCTGGCCGAGCGCGTACAGTTTGACAGCACCATGAGCGCTATCGACGCCGGAGACTATCTGGAGCTGCCCGAGGGCAGCAGCGCTGCCGCCTATATGTCTGACGGCAGCACCATGGAGGAGATCTTTGTAGTGTCCTGCAAGGATAAGACGGACGCATCGGCGGCGAAGATCGCCATGCAGGAGCTGCTGGACAGCCAGACGCAGGAGGCCGGGCGCTACCAGCCCGAGGAGGCCGAGCGCCTGGGCAGCGCGATTTTCGGCACCTACGGCACCTGCGTGGTGCTGTGCGTCACCTCTGACACGGATACCGCCAACGCGGTCATCAAGGAGTATGTGGGATGAGTCCGCGCTATGAACGGCGGCAGCGGGGCGGAGGCGGCGCGCTGCTGCTTCTGATCGCCGCCGCGGCGCTGGTGGTGGCGGTGCTGGCCATCTTCACCGATGTGTTCAGCGGCAAAAAGGCGCCGGACAAGGATACAGACAGCCCTGCCATCACCCAGCCCACGGACGGCGAGCCTGACGGGACCGGCGATGCGGACAATACCGCGAAGGACACGGAGGGCGATCAGAAGGATGGTCAAAGCGGGAACGGCGATGGGAGCACCGATAAGCCCACGGTGATCACCACGAAACCGGCAGCCTCCAATGTGATCACCACCGACGCCACGCCCTATCAGTCCGGCGGCGTATACATCGTGGGCAATGCCGGATATGAGATGTACAACTATGTGGGCTCCCTGGCGGAGAAGTACCAGTCCACGGTCAACGCCGTGGCGGACAGCCTCAGCGGCGTGAGCAATGTCTACGCCATGGCGATCCCCCTGTCCAGCAGCATCACCCTGCCGGACAGCCTGCTCAGCGACATACCCGGCAGCGACCAGGCACAGGCCGAAAAGGATATTCTGGCGGGAATGGGGCAGAATGTAAAAACGGTGCCCCTACATGATGCGCTGAACGCCCACCGGACGGAGTACATCTATTTCCGCACCGACCACCACTGGACGGCGCTGGGCGCCTATTACGCCTATGTACAGTTCTGCAACGCCAAGGGCATCACGCCTCACGACCTCAGCGACTATGAGGTGAGCCAGTACACGGGCTTTTTGGGCTCGTTCTACAACGACGGCGGCAAGCCTCAGGCCATGGCGGATGATCCGGACACGGTGAACGCCTATCACCCCGTCAGCAGCACCGCCGCTATGAAGTACGGCAGCAGCGAGAACAGTGAACTCACCGGCGGCAAGGTGATCTTTGACGAGTCCACCGCCGCGGCCAGCCTGAAATACGGTGCGTTCATCATGGGCGACAACCCCTTCACCGTGATCGAGAACCCCGAGGTCAGCAACGGACAGAGCTGCATCGTGGTGAAGGAGTCCTTCGGCAACGCCTTTGTGCCGTTCCTGGTGGACCACTACCAGACGGTGTATGTGGTGGACTACCGGTATTACAGCGGCAGCGTCAGCGCACTGGCCAAGGCCAAGGGCGTGACGGACGTGCTGTTCGTCAACAACCTGTCCGCCATACGCGGCAGCTATCAGATGGGTAAGCTGGCCGGCGTAAAGTGACATCTGTTTTGAACAGGGCGGGCAAGCCCGCCCTGTTCCTTTTTCTGACTACCCGCAAAGGAGAGCACATCACATGGTATTCAGCAGCACCACATTTTTACTGGCGTTTTTGCCGCTGGTGGCAATTTTATACTACATCTGCCCGCGGAAGCTGCGGAATGGGCTGCTGCTTGTCTTCAGTCTGCTGTTTTACGGCTGGGGCGAGCCGAAATACATCCTGATCATGCTGTTCTCCACGGTGTTCGACTACTGCAACGGCCTGGCCATCGGCCATTTCCGGAACAGGGGAAGGGAAAGCGGTGCCAAGGCGGTGCTGGTCATCTCCGTGGTGGGGAACCTGGCGATCCTGGGCTTTTTCAAGTACACGGATTTTGCCATCAGCAACCTGAACGGTCTGCTGGGCACGGCCATCCCGGCGCTGGGGCTGCTGCTGCCCATTGGTATCTCCTTCTACACCTTCCAGACCATGAGCTATACCATCGACGTGTACCGGGGGCTGGTGCCGCCCCAGCGGAACATCGTGGACTTCGGCGCGTATGTGACGCTGTTCCCCCAGCTGATCGCGGGGCCTATCGTGCAGTACAAGACAGTAGCCTATGACCTGGAGCACCGGCGGGAGTCGGTGAGCGAGGCCAGCGAGGGTTTGCAGCGGCTGGTGATCGGTCTGGGCAAGAAGGTGCTCATCGCCAACCAGATGGGCGCCATCTGGGAGGACATCGCCGCCATGTCGGACCCCACAGCGGTCACGGCATGGATCGGCGCCATCGCGTACACGTTCCAGATCTATTTTGACTTCTCCGGCTATTCGGACATGGCCATCGGCCTGGGGCATTTCTTCGGGTTCCACTTCCTGGAGAACTTCAACTATCCCTATGAGTCACGTTCCGTCACCGAGTTCTGGCGGCGGTGGCACATCAGCCTGTCCACCTGGTTCCGGGAGTACGTCTACATCCCCCTGGGCGGCAACCGCAGGGGCAAGGGGCGGCAGCTCCTGAACATCGCCATCGTCTGGCTGCTGACCGGCCTGTGGCACGGCGCCAGCTGGAATTTCGTGCTGTGGGGCGTATACTACGCCGTACTGCTGCTGCTGGAAAAGACATTCCTGCTGAAGTGGCTGGACAAGGCGCCCCGGTTCGTAGGGCACGTGTACACCTGCTTCTGCTTCGTCATGGGCTGGGTGCTGTTCGCCATCACGGATTTCAGCGCTCTGGGCGCGTATCTCGGGCATATGTTCTCCGGAACCTTTGCCGACGGCACCACCGCCTATCTGCTGCGGTGCGACTGGCTGCTGCTGGTCCTGGCCGTCATCGGCTGCACGAGCCTTCCCAAGCGGCTGTGGGAAAAGCGGGAACAGTCCCTCTCCCCCGCCCTGTCGGACGGACTGCGAACGGTGTGGGTAGTCGTCGTACTGCTGGTGAGCATGGCGTTCCTGGTGGGCGACAGTTACAACCCGTTTTTGTACTTCAGATTTTAAGGAGGCGGCGCTATGAAGAAACGAAGCGGCATCGCGCCGCTGATCGCCATCGGCGGCATACTGTTGGCGCTGTCTGTCGGCAGCTTTTTCCTGACGCCGGACCGGGCATTCTCGGAGAACGAGAACCGCTATTTGCAGCTGACGCCCAGGCTCACCTGGGACCGCATCATGTCCGGCGACTTCATTGAGGACGTGGAGGACTACACCAGCGACCAGATCGTCTTCCGGGACTTCTGGACCGCCGCCCGGTCCGTGTTGCAGCGGACCGAGGGCAAGGAGGACATCAGCGGCACCTATCTGGGCGCGGACGGGCGGTACTTTACCAAGGTGACCGACGACAGCTTTGACTGGGCGGGGCTGGAGAAGAACGCGGGGTATATCCGGGACTTCTTTGCCGCCAGCGGCAAGCCCTGCACGGCGCTGATCGTGCCCAGCCCGGCCGGTATCCTGCGGGATATGCTGCCGGAGAACGCGCCGTACTTTGACGAGGACAATGCCTTCGGCCAGCTGAGTGATATTCTGGGCAGTACGCTGCTGGACAGCCGGGAAACGCTATCGGCGGTGGATGACCCCTACTACCACACGGACCACCACTGGACCACCATGGGCGCGCAGGCGGCCTATACACTGTGGGCACAGGCCACGGGGCACACCGCCCGCAGCTATGACCTGACGCTGGCCACGGACAGCTTCCGCGGCACGCTGTACTCCAAGGTGCTGCTGCCGGACAGCGTATACGACAGCGTGTACTACGCGCCGGAGATCACGGTGGAGAGCGTGGTGTGCGACGGGAAGGACGGCGTGCTGTACGACCTGTCCGCCCTGGAGCAGAAGGATAAGTATGAGTTGTTTCTGGGCGGCAACTACGGCCAGTGCGTCATCACCACCGGCACGGAGAACGGGAGACGCCTGCTGCTGGTGAAGGACTCCTTCGCCAATTCCTTCGTGCCGTTCCTCACCGGCGACTATGAGACCATCACCATGATCGACCTGCGGTACTACCGGGGCAGCATGGCAGAGCTGGCGGCGGAGGCCGACGATATTCTGGTGCTGACGGAGGTCACGAACCTGGCGGGCTCGGGAGACTATTTCAAGCTGAGTAAGTGAAAACAGGCGTGCGCTTCGCGCACGCCTGTTTTGTCCCCTTTACAAACGGCTGTTTTTTGGTATAATAGTAAGGCTAAGGAAATTTACAGGCACAAGGAGAGACGATATATGGCCGTTATCGAGTACGACGAGTATAAACAGAAGCTGCAGGCGCTGGAGCCTACCCTGGGTGAACTGGAGAAAGCCCTGGGCATCCCCAAGGCCCGGGAGGAGCTGGCCGAGCTGCAGAAGGAGACGGAGCAGGAGGGCTTCTGGAACGATCTGGAGCGCAGCCAACAGGTGAGCCGGCAGGTGAAGCGTCTGGAGAACAAGATCAAAAAGCACGACAAGCTGGTTTCCGAGTGGGAGGACACCCTGACCCTGTGCGAAATGGCCCAGGAAGAAGACGACCCCAGCCAGCTGGAGGAGGTCGTCAGCGGATACGAGACGCTGGAGAAGGAAATCAGCGAGCGCCGGCTGGCGGCGCTGCTCAGCGGTGAATACGACGCCAACAACGCCATTCTCACCTTCCACGCCGGCGCCGGCGGCACCGAGGCCCAGGACTGGACGGAGATGCTGTACCGGATGTACACCCGCTGGGCCGAGCGCCACGGATACACCTACCAGCTGATGGACTATGAGGCCGGCGATGAGGCGGGCATCAAGTCCGCCACCATCCTCATCGAGGGCGAGAACGCCTATGGCTATCTGAAGAGCGAGAACGGCGTGCACCGGCTGGTGCGCGTGAGCCCCTTCGACGCCAACGCGCGGCGGCAGACCAGCTTTGCCGCGCTGGAGGTCATGCCGGAGCTGGACGACGACAGCGAGATCGAGATCCGGCCGGAGGACATCGAAATGCAGGCCTGCCGCAGCTCCGGCGCAGGCGGTCAGCACATCAACAAGACGTCCTCCGCCGTGCGTCTGACCCACCTGCCCACGGGCATCGTGGTATTCTGCCAGACGGAGCGCAGCCAGTTCCAGAACCGGGACAACGCCATGAAGATGCTGCGGGCCAAGCTGGCGGAGCTGAAGCTGCAGCAGCACGCGGAGAAGATCAGCGACCTGAAGGGTGTGCAGATGAAGATCGAGTGGGGCAGCCAGATCCGTTCCTACGTGTTCATGCCCTACACGCTGGCCAAGGATACCCGCACCGGTTATGAGATGGGCAACATCCAGGCGGTGATGGACGGCGATATCGACGGGTTCATCAACGCGTATCTGACCGCCGCCGCCAACGGCGAGATCAAGAAATAAAGATTTTGGGAGGCCGCTGCGCGGCCTCCCTGTTTTTTCGGTGTACAAAAAGAAGCGGCTCTTATGAGCCGCTTCTTTTTTATTCCGTTCAGCACTTCTCGAAGACGACTGCGGTGCCCATGCCGCCGCCGATGCACAGGGTCGCCAGGCCCTTCTTGGCCTCGGGGCGCTTCTGCATCTCATGCAGCAGAGTGACGATGATACGCGCGCCGGAGGCGCCCACGGGGTGGCCCAGAGCGATGGCGCCGCCGTTGACGTTGACCTTGCTCATGTCAAAGTGCAGCTCGCGGGCCACGGCGATGGACTGGGCGGCAAAGGCCTCGTTGGCCTCGATCAGGTCGATGTCGTCGATGGTGACGCCGGCCTTCTTCATCGCGTTGCGGGAGGCGACCACAGGGCCGACGCCCATGATCTTGGGATCCACGCCGCCCTGGCCCCAGCCGATCAGCTTGGCCATGGGCTTCAGACCGTACTTGGCCACAGCCTCGCCGGAGGCCAGCACGATGGCGGCAGCGCCGTCGTTGATGCCGGAGGCGTTGGCGGCGGTGACGCGCTGGGTGCCCTTATCGGGAGCATCCTGGCAGCCGGTGGGCTCGAAGGTGTTGACCACCACGGGGTTGGGGGACTCGGGACCCACGGGGAACGCGCCCTTCAGCTTGGCAATGCTGTCCGCGGTGACACCAGCCTTGGGATACTCATCCTTGGCGAAGGGGACCATTTCCTTCTTGACCTTGATCATCACGGGGACGATCTCGTCGTCGAACTTGCCGGCAGCCTGGGCAGCCTCGGTCTTCTGCTGGGAAGCGGCGGCGAACTCGTCCTGCTCGCGGCGGGTGATGCCCCAGATGTCGTTGATATTCTCAGCAGTGGTGCCCATGTGATAGTTGTTATAGGCGTCCCACAGGCCGTCCTTGATCATGGTGTCCACCAGCTTCTTGTCGCCCATGCGGGCACCCCAGCGGGCGTCGGGGGCGGCGTAGGGGGCAGCGCTCATGTTCTCGGTGCCGCCGCAGACCACGATGTCGCTGTCGCCGGCCAGAATGGAACGGGCACCCTCGATGACGGACTTCATGCCGGAGCCGCAGACCATGCCCACGGTGTAGGCGGGGACGGAATAGGGGATACCAGCCTTGATGGAGACCTGACGGGCCACGTTCTGGCCCTGGGCAGAGGTCAGGATGCAGCCGAACATCAGCTCATCCACGTTCTCGGGAGCCACGTTTGCGCGCTTCAGAGCCTCCTTGACCACCACGGCGCCCAGATCGGCGGCGGGGGTGTTCTTCAGGGAGCCGCCAAAGGAGCCGATGGCGGTACGGCAGCAGTTGACAACATACAGGTCTTTCATGAAAGTTACCTCCTATAAAATATGTTGAAGATAGTATACAACAAAGGCTCGCGCCTGTCTATCCCTAATGATAGTCACAAATTTAACAATAGTCAATCCCAAATTGCAACTTCGTTAAAAAATCGTCAAATTGAGCATTCAGAAACACGGTTTCCCGTCATTTTGACGAAATGGCGGACCATCACGCCGCCGGCTCGGCATCATCAGCGGTATCGGCAGCGCCCTCCCCCGCCGCATTGGTATCATCGTCGGCGCTGTGGTCATGACCATCGCCGGCGGTATGACCACCGGTCTCCGCCATGCCGGCCTGCATCTCCGCGCGGAGTTCCGTCATCCGGTCATAGAAGTCGCCCACATCCAGGCCGCTGTACAGCTTGGCGTTGGACACCACGGAGGCGTTGGCCAGCCGGTCACTCTGTACCTGCTGGAAATAGGCATCTGCGGCCACAGACAGGTCCAGATCGGTGCGGAGGACCACGTAGCAGACTCCGTCGCCGTAGGGATTGATGGCGGCGGTCAGCTCCTCCGGCTCCAGCGCCATGATGGCGTCGCTGAGGGGATCGCCCTCAGAGGCGGTCAGGGTAACGGTGCCCACGGCCTCCTGCTGCAGCTCTTCGCACATGGCGGCGTACTCCGCAGCCTTGCTCTCCGCCTTCTGCCAGCGCTCCAGCAGATCGGCGGCCATGGTCTCGGCATTTTCGCCGGTGAGGGTCAGCACATAGACGCTGGCATAGCCCTGTTCCTGGGCGTAGGCGCGGACGGCCTCCTCGTCATACAGGCTGCCGCCGGGACCATAGGCCGCCTGCAGGCTGCTGTTCAGGTATTGGGCGGCCAGCATACTGTCGAAGGTCTCCTCGCTGATGCCCATCAGGGATAGCTGCTGCTGATAGCCCTCCTCGCCGTAAAAGGACACCAGCTCCTGCCGCTGGAGAGCCAGGGCGGCCAT
>DJPP01000054.1:0-2960 GCA_002438575.1 Oscillospiraceae bacterium UBA6409
GGGAAGTCCGGATCGCCGGTGGAAACCAGTTTGGCGCGGAGATCGTCCTCCGCAGGCGCACTCCCGCCGTAGAGGGCCAGGAATGTCCGGGCATCCTCCAGGGTGCGGAAGGGCTGGGGAAAATCCAGCGCGGCGCGTTGGACAGTATGGGGTACACCGCGGGTACGCAGCACGCCGCAGGCGGCGTCGAAGCTATGGCGGCCCGGCGCACGGGGTACGCCGGAAAAGCGGTGGCGCGCGTCGTCACGCACCACGGCCAGCACCGCGCCCCGGCACTGGCGGCGGGCGGCGGCCAGTATCTCCTCCATACTGCCGAAGAAGCAGAACACCATGGCGTCGAACTTCTCCGGCGGGGTGTAGGTGAGCACATCGGTACACAGGGGCGTCACATTCGTGATGCCGCGGGCGTCCAGCTCCTGCCGCAGCACCGCCAGGGCGGCAGCGTCGCGCTCCGCCGCCGTGACATGGGCCGCATGGGGCGACAGGGCCAGGGACAGGTATCCCAGGCCGCAGCCGGCGTCGCAGATATGATCCGTGGGCTTCAGGTACGGCAGCAGCAGCGCCGTCAGCTTTTCGTGGAAATCGGTGTGACGGCAGGCATCGGCCATGAAGCGGACGGCGTCCGCCGACCAGCTAAACATGGCGGTCACCTCCCCGCACCGGCAGCAGGGCCGCGCCGTCGGGCGTGTCCAGCAGCACGGACTCCACGCCGTAGAGCTGCCGGATCAGGTCCGGTGTCAGCACGCTCCGGGTATCGCCCTCCGCCGCCACACGGCCCCCTTGTAGGGCCAGGACGCGGCGGGAAAAGCGCAGGGCGTGCTGGGGATCGTGGGTGGAGAGCAGGACGGTGTAGCCGCGCTCCGACAGAGAACGTACCTGCTCCAGCACACGGAGCTGGTTGCCGTAGTCCAGCGAGGCCGTGGGCTCGTCCATGATGAGGACCTCCGACTGCTGGCACAGGGCGCGGGCGATGAGCACCAGCTGCTGCTCGCCGCCGGAGAGGGCGGCGAAGTTCCGCTGCGCCAGATGGGCCACGCCCAGCTGCTCCAGGGCGGTCAGGGCCTGCTGCTCCAGGGCCTTGGAGGGGCTTTGGAACGGGGATAGGTGCCGGGTCAGGCCCATGAGGGCGGTGTCCAGCACGGAATAGCCGAAGGTAGGGCGGTGTATCTGCGGAATGTAGGCAAGGCGGGCCGCCATCTCGCGGCGGGAGAGGGTCCGCACGTCGCGGCCGTCCAGCGAGATGGCGCCGGAATAGCCCTCCAGACCGCCCAGCAGGCAGCGGAAGAGGGTGCTTTTGCCGGCGCCGTTGGCACCCAGCACGGAGAGGAAGTCGCCGGCGGGCACGGTGAAGGAGACGTCCTCCAGCACCGGAGGGGCCTTGGGATAGGCGAAGGTCAGGTGCGATACGGTGAGGGTCACGGGCGGTCGCCTCCCTTCACCATGAGGTAGATAAAGAACGGCGCGCCCACGAAGGCCGTCAGGATACCGATGGGGATCTCGGTGGCCGCAAGGGTGCGGGCCAGGTCGTCCACCAGCAGCAGGAAGGCCGCGCCGAACAGGCAGGCCATGGGCAGGAGCCTGCGGCAGTCGCTGCCTACAAGGCGGCGGCTGAGATGGGGGATCACCAGGCCCACCCAGCCGATCATGCCGGAGACGGAGACGGCGGAGGCCGTCAGCACTGTGGCGCAGAGGATCACCGCCAGACGCAGGCGGTCCGTGTGGACGCCCATGGCGCGGGCTTCGTCCGGCGAGAGGGTCAGCAGGTTCATCCGCCAGCGGAGCAGCAGCAGCGGCACCAGCCCTACCGCCATACAGACGGCGGCGAAGGCGACGGTGTGCATACGGGTGCCGGAGAGGCTGCCCATGAGCCAGTAGGTGATCTGGGGCAGCTGGTCGGAGGGGTCGGCCACCAGCTTGATATAGGAGGTGCAGGCCGAGAACAGCGAGCCTACCATGATACCGGCCAGCAGGAGGCTCACCACGCGGCTGCCACGGGTTCGGCTGCCCACCAGATAGACCAGGGCCACGGACAGCAGGCTGGACAGGAAGGCGAAGACGGTGATCATCACGGTGCTCCGGCCCGTCAGGATCGCCAGCGCCGCACCGAAGCAGGCGCCGGAGGACGCGCCCAGGATATCCGGCGCGGCCATGGGATTCTGGAACACGGTCTGGTAGGCGGTGCCGGCGGCGGAGAGGCCGCAGCCCACCAGACAGGCCAGCAGGATGCGGGGCAGGCGGACATTCCACACGGCGATGGCCATGTTGTCCGTCCAGGTCTGTTCAATGGGAAATACGCGGGAGAGGAGTATCTTTACCACCTCGCCCAGGGGAACGCCGTAGCGGCCCAGCACGAAGGACAGCAGAAACAGCGCCAGCAGTGCTGACGCCATGATCGTTATGCTGCGTGTGGGGTGCCGGGGCGTGTGCATGGGCGCGCCTCCCTTTTCAGGCTGTTCCGCTTCCGCGCGGTACGCGCGGAGGTTCGCTATCTATTTTACAGGATAACGCGAAAAATGCAAGGGGTATCGTTCGGCATTGTCGTATGTTTGTCCAGCTATGTCGGTTTTTACGTTTGAAGCAGAAGACTGGCTGCGGCCGCGAAATTTC
This sequence comes from Oscillospiraceae bacterium UBA6409, assembly GCA_002438575.1. GTDB lineage: Bacteria > Bacillota > Clostridia > Oscillospirales > Oscillospiraceae > Vescimonas. The sequence goes on from DJPP01000054.1 coordinate 2,608, forward strand.
CAGTTTTCGGAAGAAAACCGCCTGTTTTTGTGTAAGTTGCATAATACATATTGTGGCTGATTGTGCGATATGATGATGTTTTTTGTGAAAACACCGTTGACTTTGGAATTTCGCTTTGCTACAATAGGCCCAACATTTCCGAAGCGAAAGGAGGCGGCCGTGATGACCCGTACCGTGAACAGCAAAATGAACAAGACCATGACCGCCGCCTGCGCCGGCGCTGCCTTCTGCTGCGCTTACGCCGCTTCTCATACTGTCATCCTGTCCGTGCTGGGCGCCATTATTATGGCGTCCATTATTATTTGCGCCCTGGTACTGGTACTGCTGGTACTGGCTCTTTCCGCACATACGCC
>DJPP01000054.1:3137-3452 GCA_002438575.1 Oscillospiraceae bacterium UBA6409
AGTAGTTGCAATGTTTTTGGCCGCTGTGATGGCGTTCAGCCTGGTGGCCTGCGGCAGCAAGACCGATAACGGCGGCAGCGGCGGCGACGCCGGCAGCACCGAGACGATCAAGCTGGGCGGCGTCGGCCCCCTGACCGGCGGCTATGCCAACTACGGTCTGTCCGTGCAGCACGGCGCGGAGCTGGCCGTCAAGGAGATCAACGCCGCCGGCGGCGTGAACGGCAAGCAGCTGGAGCTGAGCTTCCAGGACTCCCAGGGCGACCCGGAGAGCGCCGTGGCGGCCTACGGCAAGCTGATGGACTGGGGCATGGACGT
>DJPP01000054.1:3518-5126 GCA_002438575.1 Oscillospiraceae bacterium UBA6409
GCCGACGACGTGCTGGTGATGGAGACCACCGGCTCCGCCGACAAGTGCATCGACGGCAACGACAAGGCCTTCCGCATCTGCTTCTATGACTCCTATCAGGGCACCGCGGCGGCGGACTATCTCACCGACAACGCCCTGGCCACCGAGGTGGGCGTGTTCTATCAGAGCGACAACGACTACTCCGTGGGTCTGTACAACGCCTTCGTGGCCGAGTGCCAGAACGCCGGCGTGACCATCAAGGAGACGCAGACCTTCACCACCGCCACCAACACCGACTTCTCCACCCAGGTGAACGCTCTTGTTACCTCCGGCGTGAAGGTCGTGTTCATCCCCATCTACGCGGAGGAGGCCTCCACCTTCCTGACCCAGGCCAAGGGCAAGTTCGCAGAGGATGTGTACTTCTTCGGCGCCGACGGTCTGGACGGCATCCTGGGCAAGGTCAGCCAGGACGTGACCATCGCGGACAATGTGCTGATGATGACCCCCTTCGCCGCAGACTCCACCGACCCCAAGGTCCAGGCCTTCGTGAAGGCGTATCAGGACGCCTACAACGCCACCCCCGACCAGTTCGCCGCGGATGCCTATGACGCGGTGTACACCGTCAAGACCGCTGTGGAGGCCGCGGGCGGCAGCACCTCCGGCGCTGACCTGGCCGCTGTGATGCCCACCATCACCGTGGAGGGCGTGACCGGCACCATGACCTGGAACGCCGACGGCAACACCAACAAGGCCGCCAGCGCTATCCTCTACAAGAACGGCGTGGGCACCCTGTTCGGTCAGGACAACGCCAATGACGCCGCCGACGCGGCGAGCGAGGACGCTGCGGATACCGCAGCCGACGCGGAGGCGTAAGCAAACAAGCTACCTACCTTCCTCACAATAAGCCCATACGCCCTCCCGGCGCTGCGCCGGGAGGGCGGAACGGGCGCCATGCAAAGGAATGACGACTATGACGAATTTGATACAAACATTGATAAGCGGGCTGAGCCTGGGGAGCATTTACGCGCTGATCGCGTTGGGCTACACCATGGTCTACGGTATCGCCAAAATGCTGAACTTCGCCCACGGCGACGTGATCATGGTGGGCGCATACAGCGGCATTGTGGCGGTGGCGCAGCTGGGACTGTCCCCGTGGGTGACGGTGATCGTCAGCATCGCGGTATGCGCGGTGCTGGGCGTGGTCATCGAGTTCTGCGCCTATAAGCCCCTGCGGCAGGCGGCACCGCTGAGCGTGCTCATCACGGCCATCGGCGTCAGCTACCTTTTGCAGAATGCGGCGCTGCTGATCTTCGGGTCGCAGCAGATGGCCTATCCCACGCTGGTGAAGCTGGGCAGCTTCTCCGTGGGCGGCGTACAGGTGGACGGGATCACCGTGCTGACGCTGGCGGTGACGGCGGTGCTGATGATCGCGCTGACACTGTTCATCGACAGGACGAAGCTGGGCAAGGCCATGCGGGCCGTATCCGAGGACAAGGACGCCGCCACGCTGATGGGCATCAGCGTGGACAGGACCATCACGCTGACGTTTGCCATCGGCTCGGCGCTGGCGGCCTTCGCCAGTATGTTCTACGGCATGACGTATGTGTACATCAAGCCCACCACCGGCGC
>DJPP01000054.1:5161-6145 GCA_002438575.1 Oscillospiraceae bacterium UBA6409
ATGCCCGGCATCAAGGCCTTTACGGCGGCGGTGTTCGGCGGTATCGGCTCTATCCCCGGCGCCATGCTGGGCGGCATACTGCTGGGCCTGATCGAGCAGATGTCCAAGACGTATATCTCCACCCTGTGGGCGGACGCCATCGTGTTCGCCGTGCTGGTGGTCGTGCTGGTGGTCAAGCCCACGGGCCTGCTGGGCAAGCCCATGCAGGAGAAGGTGTGAGGTGAAGGAAATGCAGCTGACACAGAAAAAAAGACAGCGCACGGACCTGCTGACCGTGGCGGCGGTGGCCGCACTGTTCGCGGTGATGGCGGTGCTTCTGTATACCGGGCACCTGACCCGGCAGGTAACGAATATGCTGGTGCCTGTGGCGGTGTACATCGTGATGGCGGTGTCGCTGAACCTGGTGGTGGGCCTGCTGGGCGAGCTGAGCCTGGGCCACGCGGGGTTCATGTCCGTGGGACTGTTCTCCGGGTGCCTGGTGGCCATCGCGCTGAACACCACGGCCCTGCCCCTGGGCGTGCGCCTGCCGGTGAGTATGCTGGCGGGCGGCCTGATGGCGGCGGTCTTCGGACTGCTGGTGGGACTGCCGGCCCTGCGGCTGCGGGGCGACTATCTGGCCATCGTGACGCTGGCCTGCGGCGAGATCATCAAAAACGTCATCACCAACCTGAGCATCACCGGCGGCGCGCTGGGTCTGGACACCTCCTCTATCTACGCCGGAGCGAAGGACCTTCTCCCCTACGGCGCGGTGCTGGTGCTGCTGACGGTGGCGGTGATGCTGAACCTGAAGCGGTCCAAGTACGGGCGGGCCATCATGGCCATCCGGGACAACCGCATCGCGGCAGAGTCCGTGGGACTGAACGTCACATGGTACAAGCTGGCGGTATTCGTCATCGCGGCCTTCTTCGCAGGCTGCGCCGGCGTGCTGTACGGCCACTCGCTGGCCAACATCAAGGCGGCCGCCTTCGACTACAATATGTCCAT
>DJPP01000054.1:6313-10351 GCA_002438575.1 Oscillospiraceae bacterium UBA6409
AACAATCCCACAATGAAGCGGTTTTTTGCCTCTGTTAAGGAGAAGCTGACCCCCGGGCGAAAGGAGCGTGCGGCGCTGTGACGACGAAAACGAAATTGGTGAACCGGCCGTCCTCGGTGCTGCTGCCGGAACGGGATATCGACAAGTCCCCGGTGCTGGAGTGCGTGGGGCTGGGCGTGACCTTCGGCGGCCTGAAGGCGGTGGAGGACTTCGACCTGACCATCGGCCGGACGGAGATCGCGGGGCTGATCGGCCCCAACGGCGCGGGCAAGACCACGGTGTTCAACCTGCTGACGAAGGTGTATCAGCCCACGGCAGGGGCCATCCTGCTGGACGGTAAGGACACCCACAGCATGACCACCGCGCAGGTGAACAAGGCGGGCATCGCCCGGACGTTCCAGAATATCCGGCTGTTCAACGATCTGACGGTGGCGGAGAACCTGATGGTGGCCATGAACGACTCGGTGCGCTACGGGCTGGCGGGCAGCATCCTGCACTTCCCCAGGTACGCGCGGGAGGAGCGCATCGCCCGGGAACGGACGGAGGAGCTGCTGAGCATCTTCCACATGGAGGGCCATGCCGACAAACGGGCGGGCTCACTGCCCTACGGCGCGCAGCGGCGGCTGGAGATCCTGCGGGCGCTGGCGTCGAACCCGTGCCTGCTGCTGCTGGACGAGCCGGCGGCGGGCATGAACCCGTCGGAGACGGCGGAGCTGATGGAAAACATCCGGAAGATACGGGATACGTTCCAGATCGCGGTGCTGCTGATCGAGCACGACATGAACCTGGTGATGAACATCTGCGAGGGTATCTGCGTGCTGAACTTCGGGCACATCATCGCCAAGGGCACGCCGGCGGATATCCAGGCGGACCCGGCGGTCATCGAGGCGTATCTGGGACGGAAGAAGGAGGCGAGCGCATGAGCAGCGTTTTGCAGGTGGAGCACATCAATGTGTACTACGGCAGCATCCACGCGGTGAAGGACGTGTCCTTCCACGTGGAGCAGGGCGAGGTGGTGACGCTGATCGGCGCCAACGGCGCGGGCAAATCCACCACGCTGAACACCGTGGCGGGGCTGCTCCGCAGCCGCACGGGCAGCGTGCGCTTTATGGACGAGGAGCTGCGGCACGTGCCCAGCCACAAGCTGGTGGGGCGCGGCATGGCCCTGGTGCCGGAGGGACGGCGCATTTTTCAGCACATGACCGTGCAGGAGAACCTGGACATGGGCGGCTATTGCCGGGGCGGCGACCTGAACGCGGACATCGAGAACGTGTACGAGCGCTTCCCGCGGCTGAAGGAACGGCGGAAGCAGGTGGCCGGGACGCTGTCCGGCGGCGAGCAGCAGATGCTGGCCATGGGCCGGGCGCTGATGAGTCATCCCAAGCTGCTGATGCTGGACGAGCCGTCCATGGGTCTGGCGCCGCTGCTGGTGGAGCAGATCTTCGACATCATCCGACAGCTGCACGCCGACGGCACCACCATCCTGCTGGTGGAGCAGAACGCGCAGGCGGCGCTGGCGGTGGCCGACCGGGGCTATGTGCTGGAGACGGGACGCATCGTCACGGAGGGCACCGGCGCGGCGCTGCTGGAGAGCGACGCCATCAAGAAGGCCTATCTGGGCGGATAAACGTATAAAAAGGCCGGCGGACGCCGGTCTTTTTTATGCCGTCGGATATAAGAAAGTTTTATAGGCTAACGGGCATTTGCGCTTCGCAGGGACAAAGCGGGCGGGTATAATGGTATTCGTAAATATACAGCACTTTGAAGTGTGAAAGGATGGATGGTATGGCACGCTATGTACCGGACCCGGCGCAGCGGGTGACGGTATTTCTTGGCGAGGCCGGGTGCGGCAAATCCGAGCTGGCGGTGCAGTGGGCGCTGACGGCGGCGGAGGCCGGACGGGACGTGCATTTCTTCGATCTGGACCAGACAAAGCCGCTGCTGCGGTCAAGGGACGCGGCGGAGCTGCTGGAGGGCGCGGGGGTGACGGTGCATTTTGAGCAGCAGACCGCCGACGCACCCACGCAGGTGGGCGGACTGGTACCGCTGCTGCTGGACAAGAGCAAGAGCGTCATTCTGGACGTGGGCGGCAACGATACGGGGGCGCGGCTCATCGGCGGATACGCGCACCTGCTGAAGAGCGCGGATGCATACTTCGTGGTAAACCCGTACCGGCCCTGGTCGGGGACGGTGGAGCACATCGACGGGACCCTGAGCGCCGTGCTGAAGGCGGCGCGGCTGGGCCTGCCGCGGTTTTTGCTGAACCCCACGCTGGGGGCGGACACCACGGCAGAGGAATTCTTAGCGGGCGTGGAACAGGGGCTCCGGCTGCTGACGCCCTATGTAAAGGTGGAGGCGGCGGCAGTGTCGGAGACGCTGCTGCCGGAGATCGAGGGACGGACGGAGCTGCCGCTGCTGCCCCTCACACCGCGAATGACCGTCCCGGAGACGGGACTTGATGAAGGATAAGGAGGCATTGAAATGGCGCAAGTCACCATCCGCGCAGAGAGCTGCAAGAGCTGCGGCTACTGCGTGAAGTTCTGTCCCAAGGGCGTGTTGGCCGTGGGACACGAGGTCAACTCCAAGGGCTATCCCTTTGTGGTGGCCGCACACCCGGAAAACTGCATCGGCTGTGCCATCTGCGGGCGTATGTGCCCGGACGCGGCCATCGAGGTCTATAAATAAGGAGGCGGGAACATGGCGAGAGTATTTATGAAGGGCACCGAGGCCATCGCTGAGGCGGCGGTGCGGGCAGGCTGCCGGTTCTTTGCCGGCTATCCCATCACGCCGCAGAATGAGATACCGGAGTATCTGGCCCGGCGGCTGCCGGAGGTGGGCGGCAGCTTTGTGCAGGGCGAGAGCGAGGTGGCGTCCATCAATATGGTGTACGGCGCCGCCGGCACAGGCACCCGGGCCATGACCTCATCCTCCTCCTGCGGCATCAGCCTGATGAGCGAGGGCATCAGCTTCTGCGCCAGCGCACGGGTGCCCATCGTATATGTGAATGTACAGCGGGGCGGCCCCGGCATCGGCACCATCCAGCCCGCCCAGCAGGACTATACCCAGGCCACCAAGGCCAGCGGCAACGGCGGGTTCAGAATGCGGGTGTTCTCTCCCTCTACCGTGCAGGAGGCCGTGGACATGACCTACGCCGCCTTTGACCTGGCCCAGCAGGACCGGAACCCGGTGCTGATCCTCACCGACGGCGTGATGGGCACCATCATGGAGCCGGTGGAACTGCCGCCGGAGCGCTCCGCCGAGGAGGTCAAGGCACTGAAGGACCAGTGCCGCCCCTGGGCGGCGGTGGGACACGACGCCTACAAGGAGCCGCGGGCCACTGTCGACGCCGGACGCTGGGACACCAAGGAGCAGGAGCGCAACTGTATGAAGGCGGAGGCGCTGTACAGGAGCTGGCCCAGTGAGGCGGAGACCATGTATCTGGACGACGCGGAGGTGGTGGTCACCGCCTACGGCATCTGCGGGCGCATCGCACGGTCCGCCGTAAAGCTGTTGCGGGCCGAGGGGTACAAGGTGGGCTTCATCCGCCCGAAAACACTGTACCCCTTCCCTGCCGACGTGTACGCGGGGCTGGACTTTGACAGGGTCAAGGCCATTCTGGATGTGGAAATGTGCATCCCCGCCCAGGTGGTGGACGACATCCGGCTGGCCATCAACGACCGGTGCCCCATCGAGACGTGCCTGCACGCGGGCGGCGAGATCATGGGACGCGGCGAGGTCATGGACGCGGTCAGAAAACTGCTGGAACGATAAGGAGGCGTCGGACATGGAAAAGGTATATGCGAGAACAAAGGGCATTCAGCCCGACATGGTGGACGGCTTCTGCCCCGGCTGTATGCACAGTACCCTCTTCAAGCTCATCGGCGAGGTGCTGGAGGAGATGGATATGCTGGACAAGTGCACCTGTGCCATCGGCGTAGGCTGCTGCGGTCTGGGCATGGGATACTTTACCTACGATTATCTGCTGGCCGCCCACGGGCGGGCCTGCGCCGTGGCCACCGGCGCCAAGCGCAGCAACCC
>DJPP01000052.1:0-1187 GCA_002438575.1 Oscillospiraceae bacterium UBA6409
TTCCGCATGGCCTTGACGGTCTCACGGGCGATGATGCGGCCGCCGATGGCCGCCTGGATGGGCACCTCGAACAGCTGGCGGGGAATGTTCTCCTTCAGCTTCTCACACAGCCGCCGGGCGCGGGGATAGGCCTTGTCCCGGTGGGCGATGAAGCTCAGGGCGTCCACGCCGTCGCCGTTGAGCAGCAGGTCTACCTTCACCAGATCACTGGTGCGGTAGCCGGACAGCTCATAGTCCAGACTGGCGTAGCCCTTGGTGTTGGCCTTCAGAGTGTCGAAAAAGTCGTAGATGATCTCGTTCAGCGGCATCTGGTAGTGCAGCTCTACCAGGTGAGTGTCCAGATACTGCATATCCTTGAACTCGCCCCGGCGCTCCTGGCACATGGGCATGATGTTGCCCACATAGTCCTGGGGACTGATGATGGACACCTTGACATACGGCTCCTCGGCGTGCTCGATGGTGCCCGGATCGGGGTAGTTGTGGGGGTTGTCCACCTTTACCATGGTGCCGTCGGATCTGTACACGTGGTAGATGACGCTGGGCAGCGTGGTCACCAGGTCCAGGTTGAACTCGCGCTCCAGGCGCTCCTGAATGATCTCCATGTGGAGCATACCCAAAAAGCCGCACCGGAAGCCGAAGCCCAGGGCCACAGAGCTCTCCGGCTCGAAGGTCAGGCTGGCGTCGTTCAGCTGCAGCTTTTCCAGCGCGTCCCGCAGATCCGGGTACTTGCTGCCGTCCTCGGTGTAGATGCCGCAGTAGACCATGGACTGGGCGGGGCGGTAGCCGGGCAGCGCCTCGGCGGCGGGGTTCGCCGCGTCGGTGACGGTATCGCCCACCTGGGTGTCCTTCACGTTTTTGATGCTGGCGGTGAAATAGCCCACCTCGCCGGCCTGTAAGGCGTCCGTCGGCTCGTTGCCGATGGGCTTGAGGTAGCCGCACTCCAGAATGGTGTACTCCGCGCCGGTGGCCATCATGCGGATGGTCTGCCCTTTCCGCATGGTGCCCTGCTTGATGCGGAAATACACCACCACGCCCACATAGGGGTCGTACTGACTATCGAACACCAGCGCCTGCAGGGGCGCCTTGGGGTCGCCCTTGGGCGCGGGCACATTCTTCACCACGTCCTCCAGCACGGCCTCGATGTTGGTGCCCAGCTTGGCGGAGATCTCCGGGGCCTCCAGTGCCGG
>DJPP01000052.1:1212-1640 GCA_002438575.1 Oscillospiraceae bacterium UBA6409
AGGCCGATGATGTCCTCCACCTCCTGCTTGGCCTTCAGGGGATCGGCGGCGGGCAGGTCGATCTTGTTGAACACCGGCAGGATCTCCAGATCGTGGTCCATGGCCAGATAGGTGTTGGCCAGGGTCTGCGCCTCCACGCCCTGGGTGGCGTCCACCACCAGCAGCGCGCCCTCGCAGGCGGCCAGAGAACGGCTGACCTCGTAGTTGAAGTCCACGTGGCCCGGCGTGTCGATCAGGTTCAGGGCGTAAGTCTCCCCGTCATTGGCGGTATAGAAAATACGCACGGCACGGGATTTGATGGTGATGCCGCGTTCACGCTCCAGGTCCATGTTGTCCAGGAGCTGGTTCTCCATTTCGCGCTCCGGAACGGCGTGGCACTTCTCCAGCAGCCGGTCCGCCAGCGTGGATTTACCGTGGTCAATGTGGGC
>DJPP01000052.1:1700-1847 GCA_002438575.1 Oscillospiraceae bacterium UBA6409
ATGATGGAGAAGTTGCGGATATGGGATTGGTCAAACATACAGAAAACCTCCTTAGGGTAAATCCACGCTGACCGCGCGGATAGCGCGCACAAGCGTTTTGCGGAGCAAAACCTTGCCGCAGGCGGAATTCATTTCCGCCGAGGATGT
>DJPP01000052.1:1896-2632 GCA_002438575.1 Oscillospiraceae bacterium UBA6409
GGGGAAGGGATCTACCGTCTTACTTCCCTCTTACTTCCCTGCCCGTTCGTCCACGTTGTGGATGACCTGGGCGGCGCTCTGCCCGATGCCGGGCAGGGTGGTCAGCGCGTCGGAGCTCAGGCGGGGCAGCTCCTCTGCCTCCGTCAGTGCCCGCATATAGGCTCCGCGGCTCCGCAGCAGCGCCGCGTCCACCGCGCCGGCGTCAAAGTCCACCGCCTCTGTGGCGAACAGGTCCTCATTGCCGCCGCTTTGCCGGTACAGCCGCCGCAGCAGATCGTACAGCGTGGCGCCGAGGCAGTCTCCGGCGGCGGTGATGGCCTCCCGGCTGTTGGTGCGGCTCAGCAGGTCGAACAGCAGCCCCGTGGTGTTCACCGCCAGCTTCTTCTGCAGCGTGGCCATGATGCTGCCGCGCAGAGAGCCCTTCTCCGTGCTGCCGTCGTACAGCGTCTCCGAGTCGATCATCGCGCCGTCCCGGTTGGCGGTGCGGCCCAGCAGAAAGTCCGCCGATACCCGGTAAAAGTCGCATACCTTGCACACAAAGGCCAGACCCGGCTCCCGTATGCCGTTTTCATAGTGGCTCAGCAGCGCCTGACTGATGCCCAGCGCCGCCGCCGCCTTCCGCTGGCTGATGCCCTTCTCCTGCCGCAGCAGGCTCAGTGTTCTGGAAAAATCCGTTGCCATGTCTCTCCCACCCTATCTTGTCTTGGCTCCGGGGCGTATCCGCCCGGAAATAAAA
>DJPP01000147.1:0-4126 GCA_002438575.1 Oscillospiraceae bacterium UBA6409
CCTCATCCGGCGCTGCGCGCCACCTTCCCCTCAAGGGGAAGGCTTGAGATACGGCCTCCAAGGGGAAGGCTTACTGGGGCGCCCCCAGGGGAAAGGCTTTTGGGTGTTTTTATGGGCTTTATCGTCATTCTGCACAACAATTCCCCTCAAATTTCTGCCTATTGCGAATTGAATTGTTCGATGGCCGGTGATAAATTTAGGTTGGCATTTGCCGAAAAGTGGTGAAACGGAGGGGTTTTTAAGATGAAACGATGGCTTTCCGGGCTTTTAGCGGCGGTTATGGTGCTGCTTTTGCTGCCGGCATCTGCCAGCGGCGAGGATCCGAAGTACTATGTCTCTTTGGACAGCACAGCAACATCTGCCGAAGTAAATAAACCGGTGTCAGTGGTGCTGTTCATGCGTCAGGAGCCGGGGGATCTGACCTACAACACCTTCTTTTTTCAGTTCTCCTACGACGCGGAAAAGCTTGATTTCGCAAGCGCAACCATCGGCAGCGAAGATCCTGATATCATTGATCACTCTGTTCCTGGTCGTTTGACCATAGGCGGCTATGGAAAAACGCGCTCCGACCGCTTTATCATGCTGAATTTCACCGTAAAGGCTGCCGGTGAGGCCACTGTGAAATTGGTCACGGCACAGATGGACGTCCGCGCCAACGCGGCAAAGGACGCCCAAACCGCCAGCGTACCGGCCGATCAAAGCGGCACGGTGACGATCCTGTGCGGCGGCTTCCCTGTTGTGCTTCCGGATTGTGCCACCGGTGCCGCTTATGTGACTGAAAACGGCGATTATACCTTCACCGCCGATCCCGGCTATGACTATGGCTTTTCGGCCGCGGTGGATGGCAAAACGGTAGCCATCATCAACAACGGCGACGGCAGCTACACGATCAAAAATGTCACCGGCAAGCTGGTCATCAGCGCCAACAGCACACCCACTGTCAAAACATACGCAGTGACCGTTGCGGGCGACGGCTCCGGCGACGTCAGCGACCCCACTCCCGCAACGCATGGGCAGGAGTACACCTTCACAGTCACGCAGGCCGCCAACTACGACTACGCGGTGGCCGTAACGGTGAACGGCCAGCCGGTGACGTGCGCTGTCAGCAGCAGCGGCAGCGTCTATACCTACACGATCCCGGCAGAGTTCGTCACCGGCCCGGTGGTCATTACGGTGAAGAAATCTCTTCCATCCGGTACGACTATGATCACCTTCAACGGCAATGGTGCCAGTGATGAGTGGCGAAAAGGTATATCGCGAGTAATAAGTAATGAGTCTGACTTTGATTTTTACGTCGATCAACATGATGGCTTTGATTACAGTATTAGTGCGGCTGGACAAAGTGGCATCATTTCCGTTTCCGAGACAGACAGAACAGGGGCGATTGCTGTAAAATACACCATTCCTGGTCAATACATTACCGGTGGCATTATCACGGTAACGATCACTAAAGCACAGCACTTTGATTGGAATGTAATCGCTTCCCCCTATGTAAACACTGACGGTTCCACTATTTGGCTGATCACCGCCTCTCCTGATCCGAAGCCCGAGGAGACCAAGTCCCTCTATTATGAGGGAAAACCTATGCTTTGGTCTGAGAAATACAAGTCTTATGCCTGGCTGTTAATGAGCAGCAAATCACAGGATGCTGTGAAGGCTGATGCAGAAGCCGCCATCACTATTAAAGAAAACGCCGTCACATCTATCGAATACGGCGGCGACGTCAATGGCACGGGCCATATCGATATCAACGACGCCCAGTATGTCTATGACCTCTATAACGCCAAATATTCCGCACTTGACATAGAGAAGTTCCTCCGCTGCGATGTCAACGGTAACTGCAGAGTAAGCGTCGATGATGTCCGGGCTGTCGTCAGCCTGCTGCTGCACTGATATGTCAAAAGAGAAGCGCCTGAAAGGCGCTTCTCTTTTTCCGGCCGGGCAAAATCCCTGCAAAAGCCGCGGGGCCTTTTGTCAGGACTCCATGTGCTTGCCCAGAAAGGACGCCACGGTCTGGGCAAGCTTGCACTCCGTCTCCCCCGCCGGCTTGCCGGCGAGAGAGAGAAAGAGCACCGCGCCCAGCACGTCGCCGCCACAGAGAATAGGTGCCGCCACAGCGGCGCGGAACTGCTCGTTCTCATCGCTGACGGCCACGCCCTCGCCGCAGTAGAGGCCGCGCTGGTCCATGACCTGCTCCAGCGCGGCGGAGACGGGCTTGCCCAGCAGCTCCCTCTTCCCCGCCCCGGCGATGGCGATGACCGCGTCGCGGTCAGTGACGGCGGCGGAAAAGTCCGTGCTGCGGCTGAGGGTATCGCAGAACTGCGCGGCGAACTCCTCCAGCCCGCCGATAAGGGAATACTTCTTGAAAATGACCTCACCGTCGCGGGTGGTGTAGATCTCCAACGGGTCGCCCTCGCGGATACGCATGGTGCGGCGGATCTCCTTGGGGATGACCACACGGCCCAGGTCGTCGATGCGGCGCACGATTCCTGTTGCTTTCATATATGAAATTCCTCCAGTCAAAGCAGATTTTACTTCCATAGTCTTTGTCCGGCATCGAAGGAATATGCATCCGCCGTATATGGCGTTCTCTCACACAGAGCGACCTGCTTTGCGAAAAACAGACCCGCCTGACGGCAGGCCTGTTTTTTTGTGTTTGCCGTACAGCGCAGATACGGCTGTCCCGCAAGGCTTCACGACAGCCCCCGTCCGGCGCTATTCCGGCCCGGACTGTGCCGGGAACGCCCGGTCCTCGCCCTCGATCCGGTCGATGAGCCGCTGGATATAGGGAGACAGGCGGCGTGACGTCTGATACAGTATCACATCGCAGCCCCGGATGGGCTCCGTGCCGCAGGGGCGCTCCACCAGACCGTAGGCATCCTTCAGCGCCGGGGCGGTGGGCGTAGTCCAGATATAGCTGCCATGCACGTTGGACAGCATCTCCATCAGCGTGCCCCGGTCATAGATGAAGATCACGTTTTTCCGGCGGTCCGCCGCCCGGCCGCCGGTATAGCGATAGTCGGAATAGGGATAGATGGGCATATCGTAGTCGGCGTGGACCACCTCGGTGTAGGGTGCCAGCTGCTCCGGCATGATATGCGCCGCCCCGGCCAGCGGATGACTGCCGGACAGCAGCAGCACATAGGGCTGCGGCCTGAGCTTCACGGCAGTCAGCCCGCGCAGCTGCGCCGTGTGCAGGTAGTAGTCCGCGGTCATATAGTTGGGCTTGAGGATGCCGATATCCGCGTTGCCGGCGGCCACATCCTCGATGACCTGCATATTGGTGGCCTCGCAGATACGCGCCCGGAACGGCACGCCGCTTTCCGCAAAGTCGTTGAGGTACCGGGCGATGCGGTCTGAAATGGCAGAGGACCGCGCGGTGGTAACGGACAGGGAGACGCTGTCGTCCCGGCTGTGGTAGGCGGACTCCAGCGCGTCGAACTGCGCCACGATATCCGCCGCCTGCCGCAGGAACTGCTCCCCCGCGTGGGTAACCTCCACCCCCCGTGAGCTGCGCTTGAATAGGGTGATACCGATCTCTGCCTCCAACTCCCGAATGGTACTGCTGAGATTGGGCTGCGCCATAAACAGGCTTTGCGCCGCCCGATTGATGGAGCCCGCCCGGCCGACCTCCAGGGCACATATCAGCTGCTGTCGTGTCATAACTGCCTCCCTATCCGTGTTCTGCGTCCATCATACCACGTCTCGTCCGCTTTTGGAAACCGAAGTTATATGTTATTTCATATAGCTCCATATAAAATATATATTTTACGCTCTGTTTCTATCAGAGTATGCTATATGTATTCCTATATAATCGCGGTGAGATATACTATGAATTTCAACCTTACTGAAGAAGCGAAAAAACAGCGGGACTACATGATTGCCCAGCGCCGCTATCTGCACCGGCACCCCTGCGTCTCCTTCCATGAGGAGGACACCCGGGACTATCTGGCCGCGGAGATCACGGCACTCGGCCCGGACGCGCTGCGGCCCTGCGGGAAGAACGGTCTGGTGGCCGACCTGCACGGCTATGCCGGCGGGAAGACCATCGCCTTCCGCGCGGACATGGATGCCCTGCCGATCCAGGAGGAGACGGGCCTGCCCTTCGCCTCGGAAAACCCCGGCG
>DJPP01000147.1:4159-12880 GCA_002438575.1 Oscillospiraceae bacterium UBA6409
ATGCACGCCTGCGGCCACGACTGTCATACGGCGGCCCTGCTGGGCCTGCTGCGGTCTATGGCGCAGCACCGCGCGGCGCTGAAAAGCAACGTGCGCTTTATCTTTCAATATGCCGAGGAGCCGGACCCCGGCGGCGCCATTGATATGATCGCCGACGGCTGTCTGGACGGCGTGGACCGCATTTACGGCCTGCACGTGGACAACCAGCTGCCTGTAGGCACCGTGGGCATCAAGGACGGCCCCTACATGGCCGGCTCCGGCCGCTTTGACGTGACCATCCGCGGCCAGGGCGGCCACGGTGCGCTGCCCCACCTGACCACCGATGTGCTGGGCGCTGTCTGTCACGCCGTCTCTGCCATCGACGCCATCCCCGGCAAGCTGCTGGGCCCCGGCGAGGAGGGCATTATCAGCGTGTGCTATATCAACGGGCAGAGCGCCTTTAACGTGCTGCCGGCCGAGGCCAACTTCGGCGGACTGATCCGTGCTTTCAATGAAGAGACGTTCGAAAAGATCGAGACGCTGCTGCGGCGGGAGCTGCACGGCACCTGCGACGCCTACGGCGCGGCCTTTGACTTCCGGTACGGCCGCGGCTATCCGGTGCTGGTGAACCACACGGGCCAGGTGGATACGGTCCGTGCCGCGGCGCAGGCGCTGCACCTCCCCTGCCGGGACCTGCTGCACACCTTTATCACCGAGGACTTTGCCCGCTATCTGGAGAAGTGCCCCGGCGCCTACTTCCGGCTGGGCACGGGCAACCCGGAAAAGGGCGCCATATACCCGCTGCACAGCAGTCATTTTACTGTGGACGAGGACGCCCTGGCCTATGCGCTGATGATGTATTGGCAGATCTATCAAAATGAGAGCAAATAAAACAGAGAACAACGGAACAGGAGGAACGAAACATGGCAAGAAACTATCAGCTGACAGGCCTGGAGCCGGCCAGTGTATGGGAAAACTTCTACGCGATCTCCCAAATTCCCCGGGAGACCGGCAACCCTGAGGGCATCACCTCGTACCTGCTGGATTTCTGCAAGGCCCACGGCATCGAGGCCTACCGTGATGAGGCCTACAACGTCATCGCACGGGTGCCGGCCACCCCGGGCTATGAAAATGCCTCACCCGTCATTCTCCACTCCCACAGCGACATGGTCTGCATCAAGGACGAGGGCGTGGACCACGACTTCGCCAAGGATCCCATCCGCGTCTATGCCGAGGGCGACGTGGTCACGGCGGAGGGCACCACTCTGGGCGGCGACGACGGAATCGGCGTGGCCTTTATGATGGCCTACATGACGGACAAGCAGGCCAAGCATCCGGCTTTGGAGTGCGTGTTCACCGCAGACGAGGAAACCACCATGAACGGCGGTATCCACCTGGATTACAGCCAGTTCAAGGCAAAATATTATGTCAATCTTGACGGATTTGGCTTCGCCGTGGGCAGCGCCGGAGAGATCGATGCCCGCGTTCTCATGCCCCGCGGCCACGAGCCGATCCGCCCGGGCTGGCAAGCCCTGTATCTCAAGATCGACGGTCTGCACGGCGGCCACAGCGGCAACCAGGCCCTGCTGGAGCGCGCCAATGCCATCATTCTGCTGGACCGCCTGCTGCTGGATCTGGAGGAGCAGCTTCCCTTCCAGCTCATCACCGCCAAGGGCGGCCGCGAGGGCGGCTGCATGGCCACAGCCATCGCCGCCACGGCCTCGGCCATCATTGCCGTGGCGGATGCCAAGGCCGCGGAGACGGTGCTGGCCGCCAGCGCGGAAAAGCTGAAGAAGGAGTATTCCGTCCGGGAGCCCAGCATGAGCATCACTGTCTCCCCCTGCGAGGCGGGAACGGACGCCATGACCGATGGCGACCGTGAGATGCTGCTGGACCTGATGACGCTGCTGCCGGATGGCCTGCGCTCCACCCACCAGACCTTCGAGCACACCCTGGGCAGCACCTCCAATGTGGGCGTGCTGGAGACGCGGCAGGATGAGGTGGAGCTGGCTGTGACCATCCGCAGCACGGACACCAAGCGTTTTTACAACTACCAGCAGCTCAAGCGGCTGTGTGCGCGGTTGGGCGTGAAGACCGAGCTGATCTGCGAGCTTCCGGAGTGGGAATACAGCGTCAGCGATGCGTGGATGGAAATGCTCCGCAAAATGTACCCGGAGTATCCCCCCTACTACCTGGGCGGCACCGGCGAGATCGGCTTTTTCACCACCCGCATTCCGGGCCTTAACGCCGTCTCTCTGACGCCCAACGCCTTCAACTGCCACTCCACTCAGGAGTACCTGAGCATCCGCGAATGCCGGTACTTCTATGACAAGATGGTAGAGCTGCTGGAAAAGATGAAGGATATGTGATATACAAAGGACGGCGCCCCACAGGGCGCCGTCCGCTTTTTATCTTTTATCCGCGGCAGGCCGCCAGCTGCGCCCGCACACCGGCGGTGCACTCAATAATCCGCGTTCAGCCAGGGTCTCTGGCCGCAGTGCAGCAGCCGTGCCAGCTCCTGCGCCCTTTCGGCGTCATCTGCGGACGCCGCACCCAGCCGCAGCAGCGCCGCCAGGCCGCAGGACCCCATCAGCAGTGCCGCCAGATCCCCCTGCCGACAGGTCACCGTCACGTCCGCGGTCCCCTCTGCCACGGACCAGCGGCCATCGGCAAAGCCGATACGCAGCTCCTCCTCCCGGTCCGCCATCTCATCCCGATAGCGGAAGGCCGCCGTCAGCGTCCCCGCCGGGAAATTCCGATAGCCGGTCCGCCGCACGAAGTCCGCCCCGTCCGTCAGCTTGAACATGGTCCCAACGGCAGAGACGTTGGTCTGCAAAAAGCCGTAGTCGATGTAGTTCCCGGACACGTCCTGCGGGTCCTCCAGCAGATGGTGGAAATCCTCCTCCCCGGTCCGCAGGACAACCGTCTGGGCCAGGTCCTCCTGCATCCGCAGACCGCCCAGCAGCGCCCGCAGCACCGCGCCGTTCTCATACACCAGTTCCTCCACGTTGAGCCGGTTTTGGGTATAGTTGCACGCGCTGGCGTTTTCAAACCGATAGGCCACGTAGCCCAGCAGGCGGCCGCCGCCGTAATAGCCCATGCGCCGCACCTGGATATCCCCCCGGGCGCCGCGCAGCTCCTCATCGAACTTCTCCACCATGCCGTGGTTTCGGGCGGCAAAGCGCCGCTGACAGTCCATCGCCTGGTCAAACTCCTCCGGCTGCAGCAGGCGCAGGTGCGCCCGCACCTCTCCATCCAGCCGGGGCAGCGCTCTGGTGGGCAGGCGGTACTCGTGCAGCTTCCCACCGAACCCGTAGCCCAGACGCCGGTAAAAGCCGATGTTGAACGGCAGCAGCATGGTCAGCAGCGCGCCGTTTTCCCGTGCATAGTGCTCGGCATACCGTATCATATACAGCGCCGCACCCTTCTTCTTGTGCAGGGGGTGTACCTCCAGCGCCATCACGCCGCAGGCAGGCTGCATGACCCCAAAGAAGTTCATGGAGAACAGGATCAGCTTCATGGTGGCGATCAGTGTGCCGCCCTCAAACAGGCCCATCGTCCGGGTCTGGGTGTCCTCCCGCAGTTCTGTGAGATGCTTGCTCCGGTAGTGCGCCCGGCACTCCTCGTCCAGTGTCTTGTACGCCGGATAGGAATTGAGATAGATGTCCAGATACGCCTCTATGTCCGCCTCCGTCACCGGACGGACGGCCCAGGCACGGTCCGCTGTCACATTACCCATAGGTCTCTCCTTTCCTGCCGTTCCGCAGTGTGTTCTCTTTTGATTATACCTTTCCCCGGCCCGTTTCGCAACAGGCAGTTGAAAGCCCTCCGGCAGCTGCCGGAGGGCTCGTTTCGTTGTCCATATGCGTGCGGTCTTTTGCGGCGGGGTCCGAAGGCCCCCGGCGGTACGCGTCAGGCGCCGCATTATACCAGCTTCTCCAGGGCGTCCAGATCGCCGGCCTGCAGCAGCGGGATAGCCCGCCGCACCTGCGCCTCCGGCCAGTCCCACCACCGCAGCTTCTCCAGCCGCGCGGCGGTCTCCTCGTCATACCGCCTGCGGATGGGCTTGGCCGGCAGGCCGCCCACGATGGTGTAGGGCGGCACATCCTTTGTCACCACGGCGCGGCTGCCGATGATAGCGCCGTCGCCGATGGTAACGCCCGCCAGGATCACGGCCTCATAGCCGATCCATACGTCATTGCCCACCACGATATCCCCGTGGTTATCCCAGGCGGCGGCGATGTCCTCACACGCCGTCCCCAGGCCCCACTCCTCGAACATGATGGGGAACGGGTAAGTAGACAGACTGTTCAGCGTATGGTTGGCCGCGTTGAAGATAAACTTCGCCCCGCAGGCGATGGAGCTGTACTTTCCGATGATCAGCCGGTCATGGTTGCACTCGGGATAGTGGTACAGCACGTTGTTCCGCTGGAAGTCCCGGGGGTCGTTGACAAAATCATCATAGATGGTGTACACCCCCACCTGTATGGCAGGGTCTGTGACCACGTTCTGCAGGTATACGGTGCTGTGTCCCTGAGAACGGGGATAAATTTTCCATTCCGGTATCATAGCTTCTCCTTTTGCTTTACAAAAGCTTCTCCCACCGGGGCGTTCCCCATCCGGCGGTATCAAAGCACTCCCGCACGGCGCGGCACATCCATTCCAGCTTCTGCCGTATGGCGTCCGACTGGATCAGCAGCTCCGCCTCATCCTCATGGGCCATGAAATACTCCATGATCCGTGCCCGGTCCTCCTGTGCCGCCAGCTTGGCGTAGCTGTCCACAAAGTACACGCCCTCGCTGTTGTCGAACATGGTCCAGCGGGCGTCGTACCGGTCATAGTCACCACTGTCGTTCCAATAGGCAAAGCCCGCCGGGTTCAGCGCATTCCAGTCGTCCCAGTTGAAGGCTGTGTAATCGCGGGAGAGTATCTCGTTCTCCGTGGCGTGCCAGATCTCATGGCAGATGGTACCCTCCCGCATATAGTCGGCCTGCACGTCCAGCGCGATATACTGCCAGTCCGCCGAGTCGTAGGTGCAGCCTACCACGCCATAGTCACTGTCGATGTGGGCCACCAGCAGGAAGCACAGCCCGCCCTCACCGGCGCTGTTGCGGAACTGGGCCAGAAAGCCCTCCGGATACAGGGCAAAGCTGCGGTCCATCGCCGCCAGCACAGCGCGGACGCCGTTCAGCTCCGCGTCGGTACCCAGGGTATCCGACAGGGTGATGGGATAGCTGCTCAGCTCCGCTGCCTCCCGGCACTGGGAGGACAGCAGGATCCGCACGCCGTACCGCTGCTCCAGCACATCCGCCTGCTGCCGCGCTTCCTGTAAGCTCTCTGCCACCGGCAGACCGTCCAGGGCGCCCCAATAGGCCTGCAGCAGCGTCTCGTCCACCGTCAGCGGCGACGGGACGGACACCGCTGACGCCATCGGCTCGGCGGCCAGCTGCGCCGGGTCTATAACATACAGCCGGAAGGCGCCGTTTTCATACACACCGCCCACCAGCAGGCCCGCCTCCGGCAGGGCGCAGCAGTCGTACATCTCTCCGGCGATACCATTGGCCGCCAGGTCGCAGGCTGTGATGCGCTCCCCCACGGTATACAGCGTTGTGCGGCCCGTTCCCACACCGATCAGTTCCTCCGCATCGCCGACGGCGTACAGCTCGCCGCCCGCATCCAGGAACAGCGAGGCATCGGCGAACCAGAACGCATCGCCGCTGCCGCACAGGGCGGAGTATCCCATTTTATCGTTGTCAAAGGCCAGCAGGCTCATGCCGCCCGCCGGCGCCAATGTCACCTGATACCGCTGCTCCTGCAGCAGGCTGATCTCCCCCGTCTCCGGGTCAAAGACCGCCGTGCCGCAGGCGCTGCCGTAGGGCGACAGGAGGAACAGGGCCGCCATCCGTCCGCTTGCCGCGTCGAAAGCCGTCAATTCCGCGAACCGCAGCTGCGACAGCGCCGTTACCGGCTGCGCCTCTCCTCCGGCCACCTTCTGGCAATACAGCACCCCGTCCCGCAGGAAATAATAGCTCGCTCCGTCATATGAGAAGAAGCCATCCACATTTTCCGCGTCAAAGCTGCCTGTCTCCGTCAGCGCGTCATCCAGGAGCTTCCAGCGGTTCGTCTCCCGGTCGCACAGCGCAAATCCATGCGCCAGGGCCTGCCGCTTCGTATCCCAAACACCCTCCAGCGTGATCTCATGCTTCACGGTATCCGCTTCCGCGTCCACAAGCTGCACGGTAGTCCTGCTGCCCTCATAGTCCGCCCAGCTGATCAGCACCGTGCTGCCGCCCGCCGGATACAGCCCGGACAGGGACGCCGGACGGGTACATTCCAGCGTCTGCACCGGCTCGCGGTCCGTTTGCTTCCCCAGGCTGCACCCGGGCAGCAGCGCCAAAAAACACAGCGCTGCCAGCAGCGCCGCCATTACCTTCGTATGCCTCATCGCTTTGTCTTTCTCCTTGTTCTCTATGCCGTTTCCGTCTGTCCCGTACCGCTGTCCATGCCGGCCCCCAGGTATACCAGCACGCCCAGCACCGCATTGAACCCCGTGGCGGCGAACACGCTGAAGCGCTCCACTACGCCGAAATATGCCGCCGGCACCGCCTGCATCCCCAAGGCACCCACCAGCATCATTCCCAACGCGATACCCGCGAAAACGCCGTACAGGCGGCACGCTTTACAGCGTATACCCGCGGCGATGATCACCGTCAGCGCCGCAATGGACAATGCCACCACGACCCCGGTGGCCGCCAGGTGCAGCTTATCCTGCAGCGTCCCGGCATAGCCGCTGTCACGCAAAGGGAACGCCCGAAACCCCACTGCCGATACCCACTCCATACCCGCGAAAAGATACACGCCGGTGCGAAGCAGCTTTGTGGTCTTTCCCTGAATCGCCACGCAGGTCATCATGACCGTCAGCACCTCGCACACGTTATACAGGCTGGTCAGCTGGTTCCAGAGCCCCAGCGAAGGCGCGTTCGCCGCGCTCAGGTCACTGACCGCCTGCGCCATCCAATCGTAACCGGGGTAAGCCAGCGGCGCGAATACCACCGCCGCCGTATACGACAGCAGACTCACCAGACCCAGCAGACACAGCTTCTGTGCCAATGTCTTATTTGTCTTCACTTCAATACCTTCTTTCCACCGGAAGAGTATACCGCCATTATCCCATGGAGGCCATTGCTTTTCCTTACATTTCCTGCGCTTTTCTTACAATTTTGCAAGACGGCCCCTTAGCGGAATAATTGATGCGCTGCATTCTCCCTCTCTGTAAATTCCGGCAGCCTCTTCGGCGGGCCGTAATACGCCGCCAGTGCGCGGAACTCCCGGCGGAAGGCCTCCCGCAGTTCCGGCTCCGTCAGCGTCAGATGTCCGGTGTTGGCCAGGATGGCCAGTCCGTAGGAATAATACGTCATGTCCCGGTGAAATGCCCGGGCCGTGACCTCGTCATAACCGAATTCATCCATGACGGTCCGAATGATCTCCGGCTCCAGTACGTCCTCCTGATGGCGTCCCGGCTGGTTGTCCTCCAGATACAGCCAGCGGAACAACTGTTTTTCCTGAGCAGCGAACTGTACAAAGCCCATGCCGTAGCTGCTGTACCGGCTGTCGCACCCCTCGTGCGCCCGCAAAGATGCCCGCACCCGCCGGGTATGCTGCTCGATGGCCCGCTGGGTCAACGCGGACTTCAACTCCTCCATATTGCGGAAGGACAGATAGATAGGCTGGGTGGAGCACCCCAATTCCTTCGCCACACTGCGGGCATTGATGGCCTCAAACCCGCCGGTGCGGAGCACCGCCGCCGCGGCGTCGATGATGGCCTCTTTGGATATTCGTTTTGCTGCCGGCATTACGCTCACCTCAACGATCACTATACGTTATCAATAACAATGCGTTATTATATGCCGCTGCGTTTCCCTTGTCAAGTGCAAAAACAGCGCCCCCGCACACAGGCGGGGCGCTGTCATCCTTCTATTCCGGTTTGTTCAGCAGTACAGACACACAGAAGCGCCCGTTGTCCGCCTCTACGGTCATCATGCCCTCGTACTGCTCGGCGATGGCCTGTACCGACGCCAGGCCCACGCCCTTTCCCTCATGCTTAGTGGAGAAAAACGTACCGTCCCGGTCTCGGACCGGTGTGACAACGCAGGGGTTTTCCACCCGGAAAAACATGGCATCGTCCAAATTCTTCACCACAACGGTGATGTACGCCGCATTGCCGCCTACCAGCCCGCAGGCGTCCACGGCATTTTCCAGCAAATTGCTCAGCAGCGCCACCAGTGTCTGGTCGGGTATCCCCGGCCGGACCGGTACATCCACCGACACCCGTAGCGCTGCGCCGCACACCTCCGCCTGCTGACGGAAGTAAACCAGCAGCGCGCTGACTGCGCTGTTGGCACAGATGTCAGCCCCGCCGGCTATCGGCAGCGATGCCTTGTACTGGCACAGGTACTCATGCAGCTTATCGTACTCTCCGGCGGTCACATAACTGTCCACCACGGCAATATGGTGACGCAGATCGTGACGCGCCTGCCGCGTAGCGGCGATCTGCCGCCGCATACTTTCCGCCTGCACGCTCTGGATGGTCAGCTGATAGTTGCGGGCCATCAGCTGCTCGTTTCGGGCTGTCTCGTCCACCAGCAGAGTCACTGTGTGGTAGATCAGAAAACCGCCCAGATCGATCAGCAGCGTCAGCCCCGCCGAGGCGGGCTCCAGCGCGATATCCAGCGCAGACCGGAC
>DJPP01000147.1:13044-23658 GCA_002438575.1 Oscillospiraceae bacterium UBA6409
TCAGTATCACCAGCGAGATCATCGCCAGCGCCGCCGACGCCGTCCAGCCATAGCTCTGCCGCGCCAGCGTCTCACCAAACAGCAACCCCTCCAGGCACTTGCCGTCGAGCACCAGCAGATTCGCAACATTCGCGAGCAGCAGCAGGGTAAACAGCAGCTTGCCCACAGGCGCACGCACCAGCAGAAAATAGACCGCCGCATACACCGCCGTCGTCAGGATCGTACACCAGGCATCGGCATCCTGCCCGCAGATGTCCGCATACGCCACCGCCAGTGCCCGCAGGCACGCCTGTGCCAGCACCGGCAGCGCCAACAGCACCGCCGTTATAGCCCCGGGCAGACGGCGCTTTTCCCAGAAGGGCCAGATGGCCAGCGCCACCAGCGGCACCGAGCCCAGCACCGTATAGCACAGGATCGCCGGCAGGCGCTCTACCGGCAGGTTCATACCTCCGCCTCCCCCTGAAAGCGCCGAAGGCGGAATCGGTTATAGGCCTCCCGCACCTCCTTGTACTTCCGGCGCGCGATGTGGATGATATGCCCGTTCCGCAGGACCATGTCCTCCCGTGACATATGCGCCACCGCAAACAGGTTCACGATGACGCCGCGATTCGGTGCCAAAAAGCCGTCGTAGACCAGCAGTAGATCCTCCATCTCCGCCTGGGAGGTCCGGACCCGCAGGGTGTCGCCGTCCCCGTCGCCCAGCGGCGCCGACAGATGCAGCGTGACCACGTGGTTATAATACTCCGTGTACAGGATGCTCCGCAGGAGCACCTGCCGCCCGCCGGGCAGCGTCACTGTACGGCGGCGCTCCACGCCCTCCAGGTGCAGCCGCCGCAGCATGGCGGCCACGTCCTCCGGCTTTATTGGTTTACATAAATAATACCTCGCCTCGACCTCATAGCTTTCGGCGGCAAACTCATTGCTGCTGGTACAGAATACCAGCAGCACCTTTGCATCCGACTGACGGATGCGGCGCGCAAGCTCCACACCGTCCATGCCGATCAGGAATATATCCAGCAGGATCAGGTCATAGGCCCCGGCTGTCCAGCCGGCCAAAAAGGCCTCGCCGCTGGAAAACGCCGCGATCTCCGCATCGGCCTGCCCCATGCGGGCCAGCTCTGTTTTCAGCATTTCCGCCAGAGCCGCCAGCTCCGGCCCGTTGTCATCCACCAGCGCGATACGCATGGTCACTCCTCCCCTCGATCTGTGCCGATAGTATACCAATCATTCCAATAAAAGGCAATTCCCCGCAGGCACTTTTTCCCAGAAAATGTCAAATAAGTCGATTTTTGACCAAATGAGTTGCCCGTCTTGTCCCGGGCCGCCAGATGGATATAATATACTTACTTTACAGGAAAATTGTCAAAAAATGTCAAACTTGATCGGCCCATCAGCGGAAAGGAGCAGGCAGGATGTACATCCCCGGCAGACAATTCAACAGCGGTTCCGTTGCAGGCGTCAGCGCGCCTGTCCGTCCGCGCGCAGGCGCTCCTCACCGGCAAGGCGGTGGGCGGGGCGTACTTTTTTGCTCATTTTTACGTAGGGCCATATCCCGGAAAGAGGTGATCGCATGAGACGGAACAGATGGCCGGCGCTGCTGCTGGCATTGGTGATGACGCTGAGCCTGATGCCTGCGGCAGAGGCCCAGGAGAGCGCCGCCCCGGCGGCCGTAGAAACGCAGAGCGTGGAGAACGTGCAGAGCACCACAGCGGTGCAGGGCAGCAGTTGGCCCAGCGCCTCTGCAAGCAACACGTATACAGACAGTTCTAAATTCCCCCTGACGCTGAAAAGCGAAACATATAAGCTGTCGAACCTGTCTTATACGGCCAACCCGGGTCAAAGTCCCATTACAGTTCCCCGGGGCGTAAGCGCCACGCTCATTATTGATGGTAATGTGACCCTGTCCGGCGCAAACGCAAACGGTATGCAGGGCGCTACGGCAGGCATCCGCGTAGAAGAAGGCGCTACGCTGACCATCTACAGCGCCCATGATAAGGAACTTTCCACCTCCACGGATGCTCCCAAGGACACCCTTACCGTCATCGGCGGCAACGCGGCAAACGGTGCAGACGGCGGGGATGCACTTCTCAAGCATGAAATCAGTGGTAGCGCACATATCTATACTTGGTTCAACGGCGCAGGTGGCAACGGCGGAGGTGGTGCTGCGGCAGCCATTGGCGGCAACGGCGGCCTCGGTGGCAATGGGGCCACCGAGAAGCAGACAACCGGCAAAAATGGCAAACCCATTAAAGTTACAATAACAACAGTCGGAAGCGATTGGGATGAGGACGCCACAAATGACAATCCCGGAAAGTCTGGCTTACCCGGCGCTATCGGCACCAACGGCGAAACGCCCGGTACTATCTACATTCTCGGGCGGCTAACCCTAAACGCCACTGGTGGCAGCGGTGGTAATGGCGGTAACGGCGGCGCTGGATGCGAAGGGATGCGTAGCACGTCTAATGCCGACCACATGATCGGTGGAAACGGTGGCGGTGGCGGCGGCGGTGGTGGCTGTGCCGCCCCGGCCATCGGTGCAGGCGGCGCAGGCGGCAGCGGCGGCGGCGCAGGCGGCCATTTGAGTTCTGATAAAACCGGCGATATCACTGGCTGCGGCGGCGGCGGTGGCGGCGGCGGCTGGCCCAACGGCGGCGGCGGTGGCGGCGGCGCAACCGTTACTTCCGGCAACAAGGACGAAATTAATGCCTACAACAATAAAGGCGGCAGTGGTGGCAGCGGCGGCAAGGCCGGCTATCTCGGCAATAGTGGACAAAGCGGCGGCACAATTCGCCCCGCAAAGGGCACTGCGTCCAAGGGCGGAAATGGCGGTGGCGGCGTGAGTAGCGACTCCGCCAGCGGCGGCCAAGGCGGTACCCGCGTGAGCAAGCCAAGTGAATATCCCGGCGGTAACGGTGGCGCGGGTGGCGGCTATCTCTCCAAAGCAGAGTGGCATACCTCTGGCAATCTGGTGCTCTCCACCGCCAACAACCTGAACCTGTCCGGCTTTTCCAGCTACGGCGACGGCCAGGGCCACGGAAGCACCGGCACGCTGACGCCCTCCGTCGTCTACGACCTGATGGACTGCGCGGTGAACCTTACCGAGACGCCTACCTACACCGGCGCGCAGATCAAGCCAAGCTTTACGGTCACATACAGTGACGGCTCCGACCGTGACGGAAAACGGGTGTCCTCATCGGGAACGACCACTGTCCCAAGCAGTAATTACACGACAGCCTACGGCGAAAACATCCACTGCCCCACCGGCACGATCGAGCTGACCGGCACGGCGGATCGCAGCACCCACACCAACGGCGCAGTGGTGGGCACCCGGACGCAGGAGTTTACGATCAATAAGGCGAAGATAACGTCTGTCGACATAACGATGGATCCCGTAACAAGCGACGAAAGTCCTCTGCCGTTTAATGATTACCTCGGCGCATCCGATCCTGCCAGAATTATACTGGGCAACTATACCTCCACTGCAAAGTATGATACAGGCAAGGACATCGGGGAAATTACGCTCGCCACTCCTTCAGGGTATCCCGACCAATGGCAGGGCTTCTTCATCGTCAGCTGGATCGAATCTAATGGCTATAAGATAACTACCGAATATGGCTACCCTCGCTATTACACCTTCGAATCCACCCGCGGCGGAAAATTCAGTCCCCAAATCAAGCTGTCCAATATGAATGACTTTGAGGACTTCACCACCACCATACCGACCATCACCGTGGATAAGTCCCACATCACCGCCGACCTTTCACCCAATCCTCCCCATCCGCGAATGCCCGTAACGGTCACGATCCCGGATGATGCGGGTAATGTGACGTACCAGTGGTACATCGGCGACCAGAAAATCACGGGCGCCACCAGCAGCACCTATACGCCTAAAAACAGTGACATCGGCAAGAATCTGAACGTCCACATCATTCCCACGGATGCAAACTCCCCCTACAAAATTGTGGACGATGCCGCAACAGGAAATTACGTTAAGGACCACTCCTACAACAACTACAACAACGGCTTCTGCACCGTCTGCGGCGAGTACGAAAAGCCCTCGCTTTCCAACGACGGCTATTACGAGATCGACAACGGCGGCAAGATGTTCTGGTTCGCGGCGCATATAAATGGTGACACTACCCACGCAGAGGATGCCACATCTGATACCAACAAGATCAACGCCCGGCTGACAGCCGACATCAGCCTGCGTAACCCCAAGGACAGCGGCAGCACCGAGTGGACACCTATCGGTGAGACCTCCGGTAAGGGCGACAATGCGTTTACCGGCATCTTTGACGGGCAGGGACACACCATCTCCGACCTGTCCATCACCACTGTCGATGTCCGCACCGGTTTGTTCGGCACCACCAAAGGTGCGACGGTCAAGAACTTCACCATCGAGGGCCGCATCGCCCTCAGCATCGGGAACGACGGCAGTAGCTCTGGTATCGGCGGTGCCATAGGCACAGCATTAAGCGGAACCACCGTTAGGGATGTGACCTCTCATGTGAACATCAGCAACACGAGTGCATATCCACTGGTCCATGTAGGCGGCGTGGTCGGTGAATTGAACGCCAGTAAGGCCGAAAAGTGTATGTTCTTTGGGAGCATCGACCTACAAAATGCCGAAGATTGCGTCGGCGGTGTGATCGGCTATATCAACAACAGCGATGTTGGCTATTGTGCCAATCTCGGCACCGTCAAAACGGCCACAAAAAATGCCTTTGTCGGCGGCGTACTTGGATACCTGAACAACACAAACGGTAAAGTTCACAACTGCTACAACTACGGCGCGGTGCAGAACGGCGGCGGTAGCTATTGCGGTGCCATCATCGGTTATCTGAAAAGCGGCACGGCTGCCAATATCACCGATAACTACTATCTGGCAGGCTCTGCGTCCTCGGCTTTCGGATCGGGCAGCATCACCACCACCGCCACGGCTCCGGCCATGAACAAGGACGCCTTCGCCTCCGGCGAGGTGTGCTACCTTGTCAACAGCAAGACCAGCACCGGCGACAAGGCGCTCTGGAAGCAGAACATCGACAACGGCAAAACACCCTACGACCTGTACCCGGTGTTCAATGCCGATCCTGTCTACTACCGCAGCGACCACACGTACAGCAACTATCCCGAGGACATCAGCGTCACCGTCTCCTGGGGCAGCATGGAATTCGTCTGCACCCAGAAGTGGGATCCCGACACCCACAAAACCACCGTGACGTGGTCGCCGAGCGCCGAAGGCAGCAACAAGTTCACCGTGACGAACAACAGCAATGTGACCGTAAAGGTCACAGCGTCCTTCACGCCGGAGGACACACTGGAAGGCTGCGGACTCAGCGGGGCGGTTTCCGATTTCGCCGACACCTCACTCGGTTGGGAAGCTGGCAAAAGGGGTACTTTGACCCTCAGCTCCGACTCAGTCCCGTCCTCGCTGACCGCCTCGCCGGAAAAGATCGGCACGCTCACCATTACGGTCAAGGCCCTATATCAGGGCTAAGGAGGTGAACACATGGCAAAACAAATGGATACAACAGAACAGCAAAACCAGCAAACCCGCAAAAGCCGCTGGATCATCCTCCTGCTGCTTCTCCTGCTGCTCATCGCCATCGGCGTGACGCTGTGGGCGCTGTTCTTCCGGGAGGAGACGGTGCTCACCCCGGACTACGCCCCCCGGCAGGAGGACAAGTACGCCCAGTCTCTGGGCGACCAGGACGATGAGAAGCTGGACCAGGCACAGGGCGGCGGCGCCGTGAGCCTGACGTACAACACGCAGGTCACCGTAGACCTGGCCGGGAACAAGGCGTCCATCTACTTCGCCAACCCCACCAAGTCCAACCAGGACATCGTATTGCAGCTGACGGTGCAGGATGTGATCCTGGCCCAGTCCGGCAAGCTGTCCCCCGGTAAGCAGCTGGACACGCTGGAGCTTCTGGACGGCGCAGCGGACCGCCTGCAGCCCGGCGGCTATGAGGGCCGGTTCGTGGTGCTGTTCTACCAGCCGGATACCGGCGAAAGGACCATCGTCAACACGGAGATACCCGTGGATGTGACGGTGCAGTGATCCGTTTGAGAACGCTCCGGCGTTTTTCAAAACATACCCCCCACCCTTTTGCGCTCCCGCCCCTCGGGGCGGGGCGTACAGGGGCCCGGAACGATCCGGGACACATGAAAACAGAAAAGGAGAAAGAACTATGAACATGAAGAAGCTCGGCGCCGCCGTGCTGGCGCTGGCCATGGCCATGAGCCTCTGCGCCACCGCGTTTGCGACGGAACCCACTTCCGAAACTATTACTTCTACTGAAGCCGACCAAAATACACAGACCATCGATGTAATCGGCGTATATTCGGGTGACCCCTCCACAACATACAGCGTTGACGTTGAATGGGGTGCTATGAAGTTCACCTATAACGCCAACGGCAAAACGCAGTGGAATCCCCAAACTCACGAATATGCCCTCACAGACGGTGGTGAAGCTGCCAAGTGGTCATATGAAGGCAACACCGTTACGGTAACAAATCACTCCAACAAGGATGTCAATATTGCCTTCTCGTTTGCAAAAGATGAAAGCGTCAAGGGTAAGTACACCACCGAATTTACGTACGACAAAGAAGGTGTCTCCGGTGATAGTATAAAGCTGGACGCCGGTGTTGAGCACGAGCACGACAAGGCCGACAAAGTCAATGCCACACTTACCATCGCCGACGGCTATTTGGATGCCAGCAACAAGGGCACTGCTCTGCTGAAGTTGGGCACCATCACCGTGACCGTAACAGCCGCGTAACTGACCCCGCTACCTCTCTCTCGACCCCCGGGGGATCCTACCCCGGCCCCCGGGGGTCATTGGATACAGGAACGCCCGGCTGCCGGACACTGCTGTGCCCAATGACGCGAAACAGGAGACTGATCTATGAATAAGAAACCCATAACCGTCCTGGCCGCGCTGTGTGCCGCGGCTCTGGCGGTGATGACCGCCGTACTGATATACACCGGGCAGGCCCGCTTCACGCCGCCGCCCTTTGACCCGGCGGCCCGGCCCGGCATCCCCGACGTACCGGAAGATCTTGGCTACAGCGAGCTGGACGCCACAGCGTTCCGCTTTTCCGCCGCCGGTGTGCTGACCGCGGACAACGGCATCACAGACCTGTGGCTGACAAATCCCGCCGGCAGCGCCGTGTGGCTGAAGGCCCGCATTCTGGACGCGGACAACGCCCTGTTGGGCGAAAGCGGTCTGCTCCGCCCCGGCGAATACGTCCAAACCGTCACGCTGGACCGTGTGCCGGCCCAGACCGCACCCGTGACCGTCAAGATCATGGCCTATGAGCCGGAGACGTATTACAGTGCCGGTTCTGTGCTGCTGCAAACACAACTTTTCGTCCACTAAGGAGGGGCCGCCCATGAAAAAGCTTATATCCGCGCTGGCCGCGCTCGGACTGGTCTTCTGCCTGGCCGTGACCGCCCTCGCCGCGCCGGGGTCCACCTCCGGACAGCACGATCCCACCGCGCTTCCCGGCAGCACCGGTATCGAGGTCACCGCCGACTGTCTCATCGACATCAACTACTATGAGATCATTCTGGGCAGCAACGCCGACACGGTGACACTGCCGGACAATGTCACCCTGCGGGGCTTCAGCACCCTGGAGGAGAACAACGGCCTGCGGGTCATCATTATTCCCGTCACCGCCGCCGACTGGCCGGAGGCCTACACCTGGTCCAGCGGCAAGCTCAGTTCTCTGGGCAAGGCGCCGTTCATCTACTACCTGATGTTCTATAAAGGCAATGAAAAGGTCGCCTCGGCGGAGGAGGTTTCCATCACCATGACGCTGCCCGGCGGCTATGAGAGCGCGCTGCTGTACCACATCGCCGACGGTTCGGACAAGGCAGACAAGCTCAGCTATGCCAAAACAGACAGCGGTCCCTCCTTCGCCATGTCCACCAACGGCTTTTACGCCTTTCTCAAAGCCAACTCCGGCGGCTACTACTACCCCACCACGCCGGCGGTCAAGCCCTCCGCCACCACCGGTGACGGCTCCCACCTGGAGCTGTGGGGCGCGCTGGCACTCCTCTCCGCCGCGGGTGCGGCTGTGATCCTGTCCCGCCGCAGGCATAAGCACGCATGATCTGACCGCCCTCCGGCGTCGCCGGAGGGCGGTTTTGCGCCGTTTCGGCTGTTTGGTTATTTGTGAGAAAGCGGTTGAGTTTCCCGTTAAAAACGTGCTATACTGAGCACACTACGCACAAAGGAGACCACACCATGCGAAAGCTTGAATGCCGCCGGGAGGCACTGTTTCAATACCGGGGCCTGCCGCCCCTGGGCATGGCCGTATCCATGGCCCTGCAGCACCTGGTGGCTATGATCGTGGGCTGCGTGACCCCGGCCATCATCATTGCCAACGCAGCCGGACTGGCGCAGGACCAGCGGGTCCTGCTGATACAGGCATCGCTGGTCATGTCCGCCGTTACCACGCTGCTGCAGCTGTTCCCCATCGGCGGACGCTTCGGCGCGGGGCTGCCGGTGATCTTCGGCGTCAGCTTCGCTTATCTGCCCAGTATGCAGGCCATTGTCTCCGGCAGCGGCGGTCTGGCCGCTGTGGCGGGCGCTATGATCGTGGGCGGCGCGGTGGCAGCGCTGGTGGGCATCTTCATCAAGCCTATCCGCAGGCTGTTCCCGCCGGTCATCACCGGCACGGTGGTGTTCACCATAGGCCTGTCCCTGTATCCCACGGCCATCAACTACATGGCCGGCGGCACCGGCAATACGTACGAAAGCGTTGTGGTGCAGCGGGGCCTTCCGGAAGCGCTGGTGTACGGCTCCTGGCAGAACTGGGCTATTGCGGCGTTTACGCTGGCGGTGGTGCTGACGCTGACCAACCGCGGCAGGGGCATTTTCAAGCTGGCGTCCATTTTACTGGGTATTCTGGCGGGCTACGCCGTCGCTTTTTTGGCCGGGATGGTGGACCTGTCCGGTATCGCGGGGGCGGGGTGGTTCTCCCTGCCGGAATTTCTGCCCTTCGGCGTGACGTTTGAGCCCTCCGCCTGCGTCGCTCTGGGGCTGCTGTTCGCCATCAACGCCATCCAGGCTATCGGCGACCTGACGGCCACCACCGTGGGCGGCATGGACCGGGAGCCTACCACGCAGGAGCTGCGGGGCGGCATCGCGGCCTATGGCGTCAGCAACATTCTGACGGCGCTGCTGGGTGGTCTTCCCACGGCGACATACTCCCAGAATGTGGGAATTGTAGCCACAAATAAAGTTGTAAATCGCAGCGTTTTTGCGCTGACCGGTGTGTTTTTGCTGCTGACAGGTATTATTCCGAAATTCTCCGCTGTGCTCACCACCATCCCGCAGTGCGTGCTGGGCGGGGCCACGGCGGCGGTGTTTTCCACCATCGCCATGACCGGCATGAAGCTCATCGCCGCCGAGGGCCTGACCGCCCGAAACACCACGATCGTCGGGCTTTCCGCCGCGCTGGGCGTGGGCATTTCGCAGGCGGCAGAGGCCCTATCGCAGTTCCCGGAGGCGGTGACGACCATCTTCGGAAAGTCCCCTGTTGTGGTGGCCACACTGATGGCCGTGCTGCTCAATCTGGTACTGCCGCGGGAGGAAAAAAGCGAGAAATAGTGCGCTTTTGGGATACGTTTGCTTTACTTTTCTTGTACCCTCTCTGTGCTCTTGGTTTCCCTTTTTGTGCTTTTTTTGCAAGCAAAATGACGGCCAAAGGAAGCGACGGCCCCCGGCTGACGCCGGGGGCCGCTGTATGTTCTTTTTGCTCGTCCGATCATCCCCGGCTGGTGCCGGGGCCGTCACGGCTCTGTTCGGGGTCATTGGCGGATCAGCTGCACGGCGGAGATGTCCGCCGGCAGGGCGGCGGCAAAGGCCGCGCCGTCCGCCTTCTCCCCCACGATGCAGCCGTAGTGGGTGGGGACGGCGATCCGGGGATGAAGGGCGGCCGCCAGGCCGGCGGCCTGGGCGGCGGTCATGGTGTAGGTGCCGCCCACCGGCAGGAAGGCGACGTCACACGACACGGACCGGGCGTCGGGGGTATCGTCGGTATCACCGGCCACATAGACCCGCCGGCCCTCCAGCGTGACCACATAGCCCACCCAGCGGTTCTCGCGGGGGTGGAAGGGCTTGCCGAGGTTATAGGCGGGCACGGCGGTGAAGGGCAGGCCCTGCACGGTGTATGCCTCTCCGGGGCGCACCGGCAGCAGCTGCGCCGAGGCAAAGCCAGCCCGCAGCGCCGCCGCCACGCACGTCTCCGGCAGCACCAGCACCGCGTCGGGCTTCATCACCCGGCGGATATCCTCCGGGGAGAAGTGGTCATAGTGATCGTGGGTGACGAAGACCACATCCGCATCGCAGGGCGCGCCCGCCACGCGGAAGGGGTCGAACCACACCGTCACCGCGCCGGCATAGCGGATGCTGCTGTGGCAGTTGATGGAAAAGCGGCTCAATATGTCATCCATAGGGCACCTCCCTTTTCTGTATCGGTTTCAGTATAGCACAAGCGGCGGAAAAGGGCAAGAAAGCCGGGGCGGACGCTTGCGTTTCCGGCCAAAATATGGTAAGGTAACAGCCGTTGAGTCGTATCGTGCGGAGGTGCATACATATATGA
>DJPP01000147.1:23739-24104 GCA_002438575.1 Oscillospiraceae bacterium UBA6409
GCGGCCGTCACCGCCGTATTCGTGCCGCCGGACAGCGCCTATCTCGGGTACTACGACGTGAAGACGCTCTCGTGCCTGTTCTGCATACTGGCAGTGGTGTGCGCCCTGCGGGGCGCGGGGCTGTTCCCCCTGCTGGCACAGCGGCTGGTGCGGGCGTTTCACACGGCCCGCAGCGCCGTGACGGCGCTGGTGGTCGTTACGCTGGTCGGCTCCATGCTGCTGACCAACGACACGGCGCTGCTGACGTTTCTGCCCCTGAGCTGGTTCGTGCTGGAGGGCACGGGGCAGACGAAGCACACGGCGCTGACGTTCATATTGCAGAACTGCGCCGCCAATCTGGGCGGGATGCTGACGCCCTTCGGCAA
>DJPP01000147.1:24191-26364 GCA_002438575.1 Oscillospiraceae bacterium UBA6409
CTGACCATCATGCTGCCGCCGTTCCTGCTGTCCACGGCGCTGATCCTGTCGTGCTGCCTGCTGATCCCCCGGGAGACGCTGACGGTGCCGGCGCA
The DNA here is from genome assembly GCA_002438575.1 of Oscillospiraceae bacterium UBA6409. GTDB lineage: Bacteria > Bacillota > Clostridia > Oscillospirales > Oscillospiraceae > Vescimonas. Next base: position 24,287 of record DJPP01000147.1, read on the forward strand.
GGAGACGCCGGCGGACAAGCGCCGGTGCATCGTGTACGGCGTACTGTTCTGCACGGCGGTGGCCATGGTGCTGCGCGGCATACCGTATTGGCTGGGGCTGGCCGTCATCACGGCGGCGCTGCTGGTGCTGGACCGCCGGACGCTGCTGGGCGTGGACTGGGGGCTGCTGGTGACGTTCGCGGCGTTTTTCACCTTCTCGGGCAACATGGCCCGGATGGAGCCGGTGCGGACACTGTTCCGGCAGCTGCTGGCCCACGGGGTCATGCCGGTGGCGGCGCTGACCAGTCAGGTCATCAGCAATGTACCCGCGGCCATACTGCTCAGCCAGTTCACCGACGACTACCCGGCGCTGCTGGTGGGGGTGAATATCGGCGGGGCGGGGACGCTGGTGGCGTCGCTGGCCAGCCTGATCACCTTCCGGGAGTATACGAAGCACGTCAAGGGACAGGCCGGACGGTTCCTGGCGCTGTTCTCCGCCGTCAGCTTCGGCTTTTTGGCCGTGCTGCTGGCCGCCATGACGTTTTGGATGCAATAGACCGTGCGCCGAGACCGCACGGGGGAAAGGAGGCCGACGGGCCATGCTCAGCAATCTGCAAGTCTGCTTTAACGCCGTGATGCCCCTGTTTCTTATCATGGGGCTGGGCTACGGGGTAAAGTGCCTGGGCGGCATCCGGGTGGAGGACGTGCCCGGGCTGAACAAGATGGCGTTCCGGTTCTTCATGCCGGTGATGCTGTTCTGGAACCTGTATACCTCCTCCATCGACCAGGCGGTGCAGCCGAAGCTGCTGCTGTTCGCCGTGGGGGCCACGCTGGTGATGTACGGCCTGTCCCTGGCCATCGTGCTGCCCACGGAAAAGGACCACGAAAAGCAGGGCGTGAAGATACAGGGTATGTACCGCAGCAACCTGGCCATTATCGGCCTGCCGCTGGCCACGGTGCTGGTGCCCGGGGCAGACATGGGGCCGGTGGCCATGCTGGCGGCCATCATCGTGCCGCTGTTCAACGTGCTGGCGGTCATCACCCTGACGGCCTTCCGGGGCGAGAGACTGCCCGCCGGGAAGCTCATCAAAATGGTAGCCACCAATCCGCTGATCCTGGGCTCCGCCGTGGGACTGGTGTTCCTGGGCACCGGCTGGAGGCTGCCCACGGCGCTGGAGTCGGCGGTGCACCAGGTGGCCGTCATGACCAGCCCGTTCATGCTGTTTCTGCTGGGGGCGTTCTTCCGGTTCAGCGGCCTGCGCCGGTACCGGAGGGACCTGATCGAGGTGTGTCTGGTGCGGCTGTTCCTGATGCCGGCGCTGCTGCTGACGGCGGCGTTCCTGATCGGCATACGGGGCGTGGGCTTCGCGGGGCTGATCAGCGTGTTCGCCAGCGCCACGGCTATCGCGTCCTTCACCATGACGCAGCAGATGGGCGGCGACGCGGAGCTGGCCGGGGACATCGTGGTGTCCACCAGCGCGCTGTGCATCGTGACCATGTTCGCCTGGTCGGTGCTGTTCAAGGCGCTGGGCGCGTTCTGAGACGGAAGATGCGGAAAAAGATACAAAGACCGACGGCTCAGCCGTCGGTCTTTTTGTTGTCCGGTTTTTGTCCGTGCCGCCGGCAGACGGCGCGGTAGATGAGATAGCCCACACCCGCCACAGCGAGGGCGAGAGCGAAGGCGACGGCCGCCGCCCGGTAGTTCTGCTCCCCGAGGGCGCTGCCGCCCACGGTGGAGGTGACGATGGAGGGCAGGCGGCCCACGGAGGCGATCAGCAGCCAGGTCCCCCAGGGCAGGTCCGTCAGGCCCGCGAAGTAGCACAGCAGGTCCTTGGGCGTGCCGGGAACGGTGAAGATCAGCCAGAACAGGGCGGTACGTTTCGGGGACGCATGAAGGAGAAAGCGGAGCTTTTCCAGCTTGTCCGCCGGGAAGAACACCTCCACCAGGCCGCGGCCCCAGCGGCGGACCAGGGCGAAAACCGTCACGCTGCCCAGCAGCGCGCCCAGCAGGCACAGGGCCGTGCCCGCCCAGGCACCGAAGGCGTAGCCGCCGGCGATCTCCAGCGGCTCGCCGGGGATAATGGCCACCAGCACCTGCA
>DJPP01000147.1:26462-27295 GCA_002438575.1 Oscillospiraceae bacterium UBA6409
ATGGGCCGGCCCACGAACCAGGCCAGCGCCGCCGACAGCAGGACAAATATGACGATGGCCAGCACGGACAGCGTTTTTTTCTGTTGCTCGGTCAGCGCGCGCTTCACGGGCGGCACCTCTTTCTTTTGTACTACCCGCAGGATACCACGATTTTCGGAAAATCATGTGAACGAAACGTTAAGATTTGCTTATAAAAATGTTAGCCCCCGGTTTCCCGGGGGCTGCTTTTATCCGCAGAGGCAGCTATCGCGGAGAGATTTTTCGTGCTGCCGATACCCGAGATCCGCAGATATATCGGGTATATTTCAAGGATTTTGGGTGAAGGCAGCGCGGAAAAGATCCCGCGAGAGTCATTCGTGGGTATGGACGTTGATGAATTCAGCCTTCAGCTTGGAGTACAGGATGGTCTGGCTGCTGTAGAGGCCGCAGTAGCCGGAGAGCAGGTAGCTGAGGGCGCAGGCGGCGGCAAAGTAGACCAGACCGCCGGAGCCGAAGAGCTCGATGCTGAGGATAACGGAGGCGAGGGGGCAGTTCACCGCGCCGCAGAACACGGACACCAGGCCGATGGCGGCGGCGAAGGCGGGCGGCAGGCCCAGCAGTCCGCCGAGGACACAGCCGAAGGTCGCGCCCACGAAGAACGACGGCACCACCTCGCCGCCCTTGAAGCCGCAGCCGATGGTGACGGCGGTGAAGGCCAGTTTCAGGAACCAGGCCCAGGGGTCGGCCTGGCCGGACAGGGCGCGCGCCACCACATCCATGCCCGCGCCGTTATAGTCTGTGGTGCCCAGCAGCAGCGTGGCGGCCACGACGACGCAGCCGCCCACGGCGGCGCG
>DJPP01000129.1:0-350 GCA_002438575.1 Oscillospiraceae bacterium UBA6409
CGCCGCGTGAGACGGCTATGCTGGGCGACAAGCTGCTGACGGATATGCTGGGTGCCAACCGGGCGGGCGTGCTGCCGCTGATGGTAGAGCCGCTGGGCGGGCCGCGCGGCGCGTGGAATAAGGTGCTGCACGCCCTGCAGGCACCGTGGAAGGCTGCCAGTTTGAAAAAACATCCGGAACGGTGACTTTTTTCCGCGGAAACACTTGCCAAACAGCAGGTTATCATGTAAAATATATGAGGCCGATTTTTGGCTGGTATTATTTATTCAGAGGGAATGGAGATATTCCCTCATACACAATGGGAGGAATATCAATATGGCAACTATTACCGCCGGTGATTTCAGAAACGG
>DJPP01000129.1:362-4611 GCA_002438575.1 Oscillospiraceae bacterium UBA6409
AAGACCTTCGAGATGGACGGCAAGGTCATGCAGGTCGTGGAGTTCCAGCACGTCAAGCCCGGCAAGGGCGCGGCTTTCGTCCGTACCAAGATGCGTAACGTGGTGACCGGTGCTGTGACCGAGACGTCCTTCAACCCCACCGCCAAGTTCGAGGAAGCCTTCGTGGATCGCCGCGACATGGCGTACAGCTACAACGACGGCGACCTGTACTACTTCATGGATCAGGAGACCTTCGACATGGTGCCCCTGAACAAGGAGCTGCTGGGCGATGCCTTCCGCTTCGTCACCGAGAACACCGTGTGCAAGGTGCTGAGCTACAAGGGCAGCGTCTTTGGCCTGGAGTGCCCCAACTTCATGGATCTTGAGGTCACCGAGACGGAGCCCGGTCTGGCCGGCAATACCGCCACCAACACCCTGAAGCCCGCCACCGTGGAGACCGGCGCCGAGGTGAAGGTGCCCCTGTTCATCAACATCGGCGACAAGATCACCATCGACACCCGTACCGGCGAGTATCTGAGCCGCTGCAAGTAAGTTAGTCAACCAATTGACCGAGTACAGAAAGGAGCCAACTATGGAGATCTCTGAAAAGGTAGCATATCTGAAGGGTCTGGCCGAGGGCCTGAACCTGGACACCGACAGCAAGGAAGGCAAGCTGATCGCCGCCATTATCGACGTACTGGATGATATGGCTGAGAAGTTCGCCGAAATCGACGATGAGCTGTGCGACGTGGAGGACGGTCTGGATGCCGTCAGCGACGACCTGAGCGATGTGGAGGAGACGCTGTACTTTGCTCTGGACGACGATGAGGAAGACGACGAAGACGACGAGGAAGAGGAGTGCTTCGTGACCACCTGCCCCGAGTGCGAGGAGGAGGTCTACTTCGACGAGTCCGTCCTGGAGGACGGCGAGGTCGTCTGCCCCAACTGCGGCGCCAAGCTGGAGTTTGATCTGAGCGACCTGGCGGCCGCCGCTGAGGATGGCGAGGATGAGGAGTAATTCCCGCGTATAGGTATATCCCCCGGCTATGCCGGGGGATATTTCTTTATGTTTACGCATTTGCTCAAAAATGCCGGGAAATGGCGGCGGGGCTTGCCTTAGCAGGGAAAAAGCGGTATAATACCATGTACTACACTTTGCGCGCCGCGCAAAGACCGATTTGAGGTATATGAATGAAAACTCAGGAAAAGCTGAACATGACCATGCTCTGTGACTTCTATGAGCTGACCATGGGCAACGGCTACTTTGAGGCCGGCTGCAAGGACCGCATCACCTATTTCGACGTGTTCTTCCGCAAGGTGCCCGACGGCGGCGGCTTCGCCATTGCAGCGGGACTGGAGCAGCTGATCGACTACATCGAGAACCTGCACTTCACCGAGGAGGATATCGCCTATCTCCGCGGGCGAAACCTGTTCTGCGAGGAGTTTCTGGACTATCTGCGGAACTTCCGCTTCACCGGCGATATCTACGCCATCCCGGAGGGTACGCCTGTGTTTCCCAAGGAGCCGCTGGTGGTGGTCCGCGCACCGGCCATCGAGGCGCAGCTGATCGAGACGTTCACCCTGCTGACCATCAACCACCAAAGTCTGATCGCCACCAAGGCCAACCGTATCGTCCGGGCCGCCAAGGGCCGCACGGTGCTGGAGTTCGGCTCCCGCCGTGCCCAGGGCGCCGACGCGGCCATTGTCGGTGCGCGGGCGGCCTATATCGGCGGCTGTGCCGGTACGGCCTGCACCATCTCTGACGAGGTGTACGGCGTTCCCGCCGGCGGCACCATGGCCCACGCCTGGGTGCAGATGTTCGACAGCGAGTACGAGGCATTCAAGACCTACTGCCAGACCTATCCCACCAACGCCACGCTGTTGGTGGACACCTATAATACGTTGAAGTCCGGTATCCCCAACGCCATCAAGGCGTTCAATGAGGTGCTCAAGCCCTTGGGTATCACCAAATGCGGCATCCGCCTGGACTCCGGCGACCTGGCGTACCTGACCCGCAAGGCCCGGGAGATGTTGGATGAGGCCGGCTGGACCGAGTGCAAGATCTCCGTGTCCAACTCTCTGGACGAGTACCTTATTCAGGATATGCTGCTGCAGGGCGCGCAGATCGATCTGTTCGGTGTGGGCGAGCGCATGATCACGGCCAAGTCCGAGCCGGTGTTCGGCGGCGTGTACAAGCTGGTGGCCATCGAGGAGCCGGACGGCACCGTGATCCCCAAGATCAAGGTCAGCGAGAATGTGGAGAAGATCACCATCCCCCACTTCAAGAAGGTGTACCGCTTGTACGGTCGTGACACCGGCAAGGCCATCGCCGACTATATCACGGTCTATGATGAGACGGTGGACGACACGAAGGGCCTGACCATCTTTGACCCCATGGCCACCTGGAAGCGCAAGGGCGTGTATAACTTCGAGGCCCGGGAGCTGTTGGTGCCCATCTTCAAGAACGGCAAGCGGGTGTACGACTGCCCGCCGCTGGACGAGATCAAGGCCTACTGCACCCAGCAGGTGGATACCCTGTGGGACGAGGTCAAGCGCTTTGACTATCCCCACCGCTACTATGTGGACCTGTCGGACAAGCTGTGGGACATCCAGCAGTGCCTGCTGCGGACCTCGCAGCTGTAATGACCGCCTGAGATGAGAGAGAAGGGAGGAGGATCACCGGTGAAAAAGCCGAGAGTACAGCAGCGGACAGAGCGACGGATATCCGCTGCGCTGCGATTGGTGATGGTGGCGGTGCTGCTGCTGGCACAGATCGCGCTGGTGGTCGTCCTCAGCGACCTGCTCAAGCAGCGCATGGCGCTGGCTTATACGGTGCTGCAGCTGCTGGCCGGTGTGGTGGCCATGCGGATATGGGCGCGCCCCGGCGCCACCAGCTACAAGATAGGCTGGATCATTCTGGTGCTGTTCGTGCCGGTGGTGGGGCTGATACTCTACCTGCTGTGGAACGGCGACCGCCAGTCCAAGCGTCTGGACCTGAAAAAGCCGGTGCCTATACAGGAGCCGCTGACGAAGCAGGAGATCGCCCGCACCAATCTGGAGAAGCTGCGTCAGACCGCGCCCCAGTGGCATCCGGTGGCAGCGTATCTCAGCGGGAAAGGTTTTGATCTGTACCGCAATACGGCGCTGCGTTATCTGCCCACCGGCGAGGCGTATCTGGAGGATATGCTCACCGCGCTGGATACGGCCCAGCGGTTCATCTTCCTGGAGTATTTCATCATGGCCGAAGGCGAGATATGGGATCGTCTGTCCGATATCCTCTGCCGCAAGAGCCGTCAGGGCGTAGAGGTCAAGCTGATCTTCGACGATTTCGGCAGCATGATGCGAATGCCCAATGAAAAAATAGACGCACTGCAGGACGCCGGGGTAGAGGTCAGGATATTCAACCCCGTGCACCACTACGTCAACCGGCTGTATTTCAACTACCGCGACCACCGGAAGATCACCTGCGTGGACGGAGATATTGCCTATACCGGCGGCGCCAACATCGCCGACGAATATGCCAATATCATCGAACGCTTCGGTTATTGGAAGGACTGCGGTCTCCGGCTGGAGGGCGAGGGCGCCTGGGGACTGACCCGGGAGTTCCTACAGATGTGGCAGCGGATGGACGGTCAGCTGTACCATGAGTACGACTACTATCGGCCCCTGCACCACCCGCTGGAGCAGGGCTTCTGCCAGACGGTGGTGGACGGCCCGGATGACAATCCCAACAACGCTGCCGAGGACCTGTTCCTCCAGATGATCGGCCGTGCCCGGCGGGAGGTGTATATCACCACGCCCTATCTGGCCATTGACGAGCCTATGCTCAAGGCGCTGTGTCTGGCCGCGGAAAGCGGCGTGGACGTCCGCCTCATTATGCCCGGTATCCCGGACCATAAGTTTGCTTATCTGGTGGCGGAGAGCTACTTCGCCGAGCTCATGGCACATGGTGTAAAGATATATACCTTCATACCTGGCCTGGTCCATGGGAAAACCGTCATGGCTGACCGCGAGGCGGCCTTTGTGGGCTCCGTCAACATGGACTACCGCAGCTTCCAGCTGCACTTCGAGTGCGGCGAGGTGTTCTACGGCGCACCGGCCATCGAGACGCTGCTGGAGGATATGGACGCCACCATGGACCGCTGTGCGCCCATGACCGCGGAGCGTCTGGCAAAGCGTCCCCTATGGCGCAGAGCCGTGGGAACATTATTACGCCTGTTCGCCATGTGGATGTAACCCCCGTCGGGTATATTTCCGCCCCGGCTGCGTC
>DJPP01000103.1:0-7986 GCA_002438575.1 Oscillospiraceae bacterium UBA6409
GTGGGGCACATCGTGTGCTTCCGGGACAGCGCCTACGCCCGGAGCGTGCCGGAGACGGCGCTGGTCCGGGAGGACGGGCAGCTGTGGTACGATGCGGAGGGGCAGGCGTGGCTGGACCCCACCGACCCGCAGGTGCTGCAATACATCACCGCGCTGGTGAAGGAGTGCGGCGAGCTGGGCTTTAAGGAGGTCCTGCTGGACCAGTTCTGCTACCCGGCGGGCATGACGGATGTCGCCAACACGGCGGCGGACCCGGCGCAGGTGCTGACCGACTTTGCCGAAAATCTGCGGTCGGCACTGCCGGAGGGCACAGCCCTGTCAGTGGTGGTGCGGAGCACGGACAGTCTGTCCGTGGAGCAGATGGCGGAGCTGTTCGACCGGCTGTATGTGCCGGCGGAGGGCGACCTTGCCGCCGTAAAGGCGGCGCTGCCGGAGGGCTATGACCCGGAGACGCGGGTGGTGGCCATGGCGGCAGAGGCACCGCAAAGCGGAAGCTATGTGATCGTAGGCTGAATAAAAGAGGAAGCACCCGGGCGGGTGCTTCCTCTTTTGCGTGACTTATTCCTGGGTCGGGGTGCTGTCAGCCGGGGCGCTGTCCTTGGGGGCGGAGCAGTGGGGGCAGACGCCGTTTTCCAGCTTGGCGCCGCACTGGCCGCAGAAGTTGGCGGGGGGCTGTGCCTGGGCGGCTTGTGCCGCAGCCTGTGCCGCCTCACGGCGCTGGCGGAGGGCCTCCTTCATCTCCTGCATATTCGGGGCGGCGAACACATCGCCGCTGCCCTTGCCGGTCTGATCGGCCAGCTTGTGGTTGATGGAGATGACATTCTTCAGCAGCAGAATGGCCATCATCATCAGCTCATAGCTGAGACGGATCACAATGGGCCCCAGAATGATGATCAGCAGGCCGTAGCCGCCCATCCAGATACGGCCGCCGGTCCAGTAGTTATACTCGGTGCGGAAGAGCATGAGTACGCCGAAGACGATGACGGCGGCGGTGGTGAAGATGTACAGGGCCTGAAGGATCTTCTCCACCATCAGGTACTTGAAGTTGCAGGTGTCGTGGAGGAACTTGCCGAAGGCGCCCAGCTTTTCCCGCTTCTTCTCCGGGACCACATAGATGAAGGCCAGGACAGTGGCGACGAGGGCCAGGACACCGGCGATAATGAGCATGGTGGTAGGCAGCATAATTCTCTCTCCTTTTTATATGTGATATCCTCAATATATCGGGAAACCGTGCCATTGTCAAGGCAAAAACGTCCCGCGGCTCTCGCCGCGGGACGCTTCGGTTTCTCCGTTGTATCAGTTGTTGTCCTCGGGACGGGGACGGCGGTACTCCTGGGCCTTCTCCTCGCCCTTCAGGACGCGCAGGGCACCCTGAGCCAGGGCCAGCAGCTCGTCCTCACCGGGATAGACGGTGATGGGAGCGATCCAGCTGACCATCTCGGAGATGGCATCCACCGTCTCCTTGCCGTAGGCGATGCCGCCGGTGAGGATGATCTGGTCCACCTTGCCGTGCATGACGGCAGCCATGGCGCCGATCTCCTTGCCGATCTGGTAGTGGAAGGCATCTACAACACCGGCGATCTTCTTGTCGTGCTCGGCCTGTGCCAGCAGATAGCGCATATCGTTGGAGCCGGTATAGGCCACCAGACCACCGCGACCGGAGAGCATACGGTGCATCTCAGCCTCGGTATACTTGCCGGAGAAGCACTGCTTCACCAGCTGGCCGGTGGGCAGGGTGCCGGAGCGCTCGGGGGAGAAGGGACCCTCGCCGTCCAGGGCGTTCTGGGTGTCTACCACGCTGCCCTTGACGTGAGCGCCGATGGAAACGCCGCCGCCCATGTGGCAGACGATGAGGTTCAGCTCCTCGTACTTCTTGCCCTGCTCCTTGGCGTAGCGCTTGGCCACGGCCTTCTGGTTCAGGGCGTGGAAAATGCTGACGCGCTGGAACAGGGGATGACCGGCATAGCGGGCCACGTCCGCCATCTCATCGATGACCACAGGGTCGACGATGTAGGAGGGGATGCCCAGCTCATCGCCGATCTCGCGGGCGATCAGGCCGCCCAGATTGGAGGCGTGCTGTCCCTGCACGCCGATGGTGCAGTCCTTGACCATGTTGTCGTTGACAGCGTATGTACCGCCGCGAATGGGGCGCAGCAGACCGCCGCGGCCGGAGACGGCGGAGAGGGTATGGGCGTCGAAGCCCTGCTCGCGCAGCGCCTTCATCACCAGATCACGGCGCCAGTCCTTCTGGGCGGGGATGGTGTTGAACTGGGCGATATCCTCCGCGCTGTGGCGCAGGGTCTTGTCAAAGAGAAGCTGCTCGTCCTCGTAGACACCGATCTTGGTGGAGGTGGAGCCGGGATTGACAACGAGAATTCTGTAAGACACGATAGTTTTCCTCCTATGCTCTTTTGTTCCGCGGCACAGCGGGTGAAATCAATATCCTTTATTATACAGAATACGAAGCCGTCTGTAAATGGGTTTTTACGCAAAAATACGGTATTTTACACACGGGTCTGATTGACAAAGCGCATAGTGTGGGCTAAAATGATATACGTGAGTTTATACCGTTCTTCCATTCGGAACGGGGAAAAGGAGAACTATCCTATGGAGAAGAAGACGTTTTATATCACCACGCCCATCTACTACCCCTCGGACAAGCTGCACATCGGCCACAGCTACTGCACCGTGGCTACCGACGCCATCGCGCGGTACAAGCGTCTGCAGGGCTTCGATGTCATGTTCCTGACCGGCACCGACGAGCACGGCCAGAAGATCGAGACGAAGGCCAAGGAGGCCGGCATGACGCCCCAGGAGTTCGTGGATCACATCGTGGAGGGCGAGAAGGGCATTCTGGACCTGTGGAAGTTGATGAACATCAGCAACGACCGGTTTATCCGCACCACCGACGACTATCACTGCGCCGCCGTGCAAAAGATCTTCAAGACCATGTACGAAAAGGGCGACATCTATAAGGGCACCTACAAGGGTAAGTACTGCACCCCCTGCGAGAGCTTCTGGACCGAGAGCCAGCTGGTGGACGGCAAGTGCCCTGACTGCGGCCGCGAGGTGAAGGACGCGGAGGAGGAGGCCTATTTCTTCCGGCTGAGCAAGTACGCCGACCGGATACAGCATCTGCTGGAGGATACGGACTTCCTGCAGCCCCGCACCCGTGTGAACGAGATGGTCAACAACTTCATCAAGCCCGGTCTGGAGGACTTGTGCGTCAGCCGCACCAGCTTCAGCTGGGGTATTCCCGTGGACTTTGATCCCGGCCACGTGGTGTATGTGTGGGTGGACGCGCTGTTCAACTACTGCACCGCCCTGGGCTTTGACAACGATAAGTATCACGACTACGACAAGTACTGGCCCGCCGACTACCACATCGTGGGCAAGGAGATCGTGCGCTTCCACAGCATCATCTGGCCCGCCATGCTGATGAGCATGGATATGCCCCTGCCCAAGCACGTCTACGGCCACGGCTGGCTGGTCATCGACGGCGGCAAGATGTCCAAGTCCAAGGGCAATGTGGTGGACCCCTACGCCCTGTCCGAGATGTTCGGCGTGGATGCCCTGCGGTTCTTCCTGCTGCGGACGTTCCCCTTCGGCAGCGACGGAAACTTCAGCAACGAGCTGCTGATCGGCACGATCAACACCGACCTGGCCAACAAGCTGGGCAACCTGGTCAGCCGTACCACCGGCATGGCGGAAAAGTACTTCGGCGGCAAGCTGCCCGTACAGCGTGAGGACGCCCCGGAGGACTGTGAGCTGAAGAAGATGGCCTGCGCGCTGCGTGACCGCTATCAGGCGGAGATGGACAAGCTGCAGCTGCAGAACGGACTGGACGAGGTGTTCAAGGTCATCGACCGGGCCAACAAGTATATCGACGAAACGGCCCCCTGGGCGCTGGGCAAGGACGAGAGCAAGCGCGAGCGCCTGGCCGCCGTGCTGTACAATTTGCTGGAGACCATCCGTATCTGCACCACCCTGCTGCTGCCGGTCATGCCTGACACCTGCGATAAGATCTTCGCCAAGCTGGGCGCGGACGAGGCCTGCCGCAGCTGGGACAACGCCAACGTGTGGGGCGTGCTGCCCGCCGAGGCGGTCATCAGTAAGGGCGAGAACCTGTTTCCCCGTATCGATGTGGACGAGGCCCTGGCTAAGCTGGACGAGCTGCAGGAGCAGCAGAAGAAGGCCGCCCTGCCGGCCGTGGAGCTGGAGCCCTATGTGGAGGATGAGGTGGACTTCGACACGTTCCTGAAGTCGGACTTCCGGGCTGTGAAGATCAAGAACTGCGAGGCGGTAAAGAAGAGCGACAAGCTGCTGAAGTTCACCCTGGACGACGGCAGCGGTACCGATCGCATCATCCTCTCCGGCATCCACCAGTACTACGAGCCGGAGCAGCTGATCGGCAAGACGGCCATCGCCATTCTAAACCTACCGCCGCGGAAGATGATGGGCATTCCCAGCTGCGGTATGCTGATCTCCGCCGTGCATAAGGAGAAGGGCGAAGAGAAGCTGCACCTGATGCTGATCGACGACAGCGTCCCCGCCGGCGCCAAGCTGTGCTGACAACAAGTGACTGAAGGAGCACCCCACCCGGGGTGCTCTTTTTTGCGTCCCAAAATCCGCGCGCCCGGACTGGGGTGGTCGTACCGGCAGCTCGTGGAGGAGTGCACGGCGAAGAAAAGCGGTGTAAGCGGCATGGGTGGAAGCGCTTGCAAAAATCTGATATGATCTTTTAAATTGATGTAGCATTTGCCGTTAAAACCGTAGTACATGGGTGAAGCCGGAAAGGAGGCGGTGTACATGATGGAGGATGCAGAGATCATCGATCTGCTTTTCAAGCGCGACCAGCAGGCGATACGGGAGCTGGATACGAAATACGGCAAGGCGTGTTATCGGCTCTCATACAGTATTGTAAACGACCGGCAGGACGCGGAGGAATGCGTCAACGACGCTTACCTCGGCGCGTGGAACACGATACCACCGGCAAGACCCGACCCGCTGCTGACCTACATCTGCAAGATCGTTCGGAATACTTCCCTGAACAACTATTACAGAAAGAAAGCGGCCAAACGAAGCGGCCGCTGCGTGGCTGCCATGGAGGAGATCGAAGCCTGCATAGCATCTCCCAACACCGTGGACGCAGAGGTCGAAGCCAGAGAGTTAGCCCGTATCATCGAGAGCTTTTTGGACACGCTGACCGCCGAAAACCGCGTTATCTTTATGCGCCGCTATTGGTTTTGCGACAGCGGCAGGGATATTGCCGAATTTGTGGGACTGACGGAGAAAAATGTGTCTGTCCGGCTGTCCCGTATTCGTGAGAAGCTGCGGAAATATCTGATCGAAAGAGAGGTGCTTGTGTGAACGCAGTGAAGTTTACCGATGCCATAAGTGCACTGGAGGACAAATATATCACGGAGGCTCTTTTCTATGAGCGCCCGCACACATCGAAAACAGGCACGAAAAAGCTGGCCGTGCTGGCCGCCGCCATTATCGCCGCATTGGCGCTCTGCGGCTTTACGGCACATGAGCTGGGGCTGTTTGACCGGTGGCTTCAGAGCCCATCTCCCGATCCGGCGCAGACTGTCCAAAGTGCCATCGAAGGGCAAGCCGATAAAGCGTATACGGTTTGTGTGCGCGTGGATGCGATCGAGGTGGACGAAAGCGAGACTGCGCGTGTCGTTAAAATGTACGCCGGCAGCGCGCTCGCCGCGTCAAGAGGCTGGACGGACGAGTATCTGGCAGAGCATTTTGTCGTCGTCCGGGCAAAATACTATGTGGAGTACGACCACACAAAAACGTTTATGAACGACGGCAGCACGGAGCAGTACTTCTATTTGGCGCAGGATGCGAAAACCGGGAAGTGGGAGATCGTCGACAACACCTCGCCGGACACAAGGCCATAAAAGCAATACGCGGCCGCCCGTTTTCCGCGGCGTATCCGCACCCGCTTCCGTGGGATATATCGGGCACAGACACAAAAAGAGCGCTTAGGCGCTCTTTTTACTGTATAATATTTTTCGTAAAAAATTTGAGAGGTCTCGCCGTCCGAACCGGAGGACTGCATTCCCGCCCATTCCTCGACGAGCAGCTTGCCGCAGGCGCGGCCAAAAACAAAAACAACGAGCCGTACATCGTACAGTTCGTTGTAAACCGGGCCTCCAACGAGGTCATGTCCGTGGATGTTCTGTATGCGATAAATGCAAAAACAGAACCGGCTGGGAGCTTATCCCCAGAGATCACGGGCGTGCCCGCTACTCTAACCGGTTCTGATATCAGTATAGCCGATTTGCTCACGTATGTCAACCGGTATTTCCCGGACGTGCTGCCGGAGGGCGTGCTGCGGCATTTCGGGCACAGCGGGAGACCGGCGGGCAAGCTGGGCGAGGGCGCGCTGTTTTCGCTGAAGGCCTATTCCGAGGCGGAGAAAAAAGACCATGTGAAGTCCGCAAAGGAATTTTTCGGCAAGACGTACAACTGGAACGAGACAGGGTACATTACCGTTTTGGGTGGTCCGTTTCGGAAACGACAAAAGAGGGGCGGCATCGCCCCTCTTTTGTCGTCTGTTATCGTCCGGGACGGCGCGGAGGCCGCCGCATCGGCGGAATGCCGAATTCTCCCGCGCCGTCTTGCAAGGCGCCATCCGGTTTGCTATAATAGTGCCATCACGGATCGACAAGGAGGGACGGGCTGTGGGCGACGGCTATTTTCTGCTGACAAATCTGCTTTCTGAGGACGAGAAACGGGTGATCACCAGCATCACGGCACATATCGAGCGCGGCGAGAAGCGCGTGGGCATCCAGCAGATCGCCAACGAGAATTTTCTCTCCACCACCACCATCGTCAAGATGTGCAAGCGGCTGGGCTTTGACGGGTACAGCGAGCTGTACTACTACCTCAGCCGCCAGTTCGACTCTCACGGCCAGGGCCGCAGCGCGGAGAGCATCAAGAGCCTGATCGACAACTATTCCGACGCGCTGCTGGACCGGTTCTGCGGCCTGCTGGATCAGTCGCGCCGGGCCAAGCTGTTCACCACCGGCGAGGGCTTTTCCAACATTGTGGGCGCCTATATCGCCCAGCGGCTGTCCATCTGCGGCTTTATGGTGTTCAACAACGTCCACTTCTACGACTATATGCTGTTCCGCGACGCGCACCACCTGTCCGACGCGGCGGAGGCCCCGCCGGTGATGTTCGCCGTCAGCCAAAGCGGCGAGACGGAGCCGGTGCTGAACGACGTGCGCCACGCCCGGCAGAACGGCCACAGGATCGTCACGTTCACCAAACGGAGCGACTCCACGCTGGCGCAGATGTCGGACATCGTGCTCGTGGTGGACGGCTCGCGGCAGACGCTGGCCGGCAGCCTGCCCAACAGCTTTTTCGGCCATGTGATACTGGCGTTCGAGGAGCTGGTGGCGCTCTACTTCGGGCGGGAGAGGGACGCCTGAGATATTACTTTTTTTACCAAATCGGAAAATTTTTCTCTGTGAAGGTGTGCTATACTGTGAAACGGTATGGTGCGCCTTTTGCTGTGCCACACCGCTGTACACGTCCCGGAGGCGTACTCCGGGCAAGGGAACAACACTTTATGGAGGAAAAAAGAATGAAAAAGTTTTTTGCTCTGCTGCTGGCGCTGGTCATGGCGCTCGGCCTGCTGGCCGGCTGCGGTGACAAGACCGACAGCGACAATACCGGCGACACCGACGGCGCGAAGAAGATCGAGACCCTGAAGGTCGCGTTCGTGCCCTCCCGCGAGCCGGAGGAGATCATTACCGTTACCGAGCCCCTGAAGCAGATGCTGAAGGACGAGCTGGCCAAGCAGGGCTACGAGGTGGGCGACGTGGAGATCACCGTCGGCACCACCTATGAGGCCGTGGGCGAGGGCCTGGAGGCCGGCACCATCGACGTGGGTCTGATCCCCGGCGGCACCTATGTGCTGTATGACGACGGCGCCGAGGTCATTCTGACCGCTACCCGCGACGG
>DJPP01000103.1:8018-11040 GCA_002438575.1 Oscillospiraceae bacterium UBA6409
TCCGACAACGCCAAGGATTGGAACGACGGCCAGCCCACCGAGGCTTCCGACAAGCAGGTCGTTTCCTACCGCGCCCTGTTCATCGCCGGCCCCTCTGACAAGGGTCAGGAGCTGGTGAAGAAGGTCAACGCCGGTGAAGAGCTGACCTGGGAGGACCTGGACAGCGCCAACTGGAGCGTCATGGGCACCTCTTCCCCCGCCGGCTACATCTATCCCGCCCTGTGGCTGCAGGATCACTACGGCAAGGGCATCTCTGATCTGAAGAGCGCCGTGCAGTCCGACTCCTACGCCAGTGCCTTTGCCCGTCTGGCCTCCGGCCAGGTGGACGTGCTGGTGACCTATGCCGACGCACGCCGCGACTATGCGGAGCGCTGGAACACCGAGTTCGGCCGTGAGGGCTCCATCTGGGAGGAGACCGGCGTGATCGGCGTGACCGCCCCCATCTACAACGACACCATCTCCGTCAGCAAGAACTCCGAGATCATGGACGCTGACCTGATCGCCGCGCTGCAGCAGGCGTTCATCAACATCGGCAACACCGACGCCGGCAAGGAAGTCATCGCTATCTACAGCCACAAGGGCTATCAGGTGGCACAGGCCTCCGACTACGACAACGAGCGCGCCGCGCAGAAGCTCATCCAGGAGCTGTCTGCCGCCAACTAAAGCACTTTCCCAAGCGCGGGGAGGACTGCACAGCCAAGACCTTCCGCTGTGCAGCCCTCCCCGTGTGCTATTTCAGGAAAAGAGGAGACCATATGATCATTTTCGACCATGTATCCAAGGTGTATCCCAACGGCACGGTGGGCCTGGACGACGTGGACCTGACCATTCAGGACGGCGAGTTCGTGGCCATCATCGGCCGTTCCGGCGCGGGCAAGTCCACGCTGCTGCGCTCCGTGAACCGGATGCACCAGATCACCTCCGGCACGCTGACGGTGAACGGCACCGACGTCAGCACCCTGTCGGGCAAGAGCCTGCGCCGGTTCCGCCGGGGCATCGGTATGGTGTTCCAGTCCTTCAATCTGGTGACCCGCACCACCGTCATCAAGAACGTGCTGTCCGCCTGCGTGCCGGATATGCCCTTCTGGCGTGTGCTGCTGGGCGCCTTCCGAAAGGCGGACAAGCTCAAGGCGCTGGAATCGCTGGACAAGGTGGGTATTCTGGACAAGGCCTATATCCGCGCCGACCAGCTCTCCGGCGGCCAGCAGCAGCGGGTGGCGCTGGCCCGCACGCTGACCCAGAACCCCCAGATCATTCTGGCGGATGAGCCGGTGGCCGCCCTTGACCCCGTTACCGCCAAGCAGGTGATGCAGGACTTCGTCCGCATCAATGAGGAGATGGGCATCTCCATCCTGCTGAACATCCACCATGTGGAGCTGGCGCTGGAGTATGCCGACCGCATCATCGGCATCCGCGCCGGCAAGATCGTCTATGACGGGCCCTCCGCCAATGTGGACCAGTCGGTGCTGGACGCCATTTACGGCGATGACAGCGAGACGGAGGCGGACGCATGAGCCTGTATGACCGTCTGTTCAAGCCCCGCCGCTATACGCTGCCCAACGGCGCGGTGGTGGAGGAAAAACGCAGCCGCGCGCCGCTGGTCATCCTGATCGTGCTGGCGCTGGGCGCGCTGTCTGTGCACATCACCGGCTTCGATTTCGGGGTGCTGGTGAAGAAGGGCGGCAAGTTTTTCGACATCCTCACGGCCATGTTCCCGCCCAACACGGGGTATCTGAGCAAGATCTGGCAGCCCCTGTGGGACACCATCAAGATGTCCTTCCTGGGCTCGTTCATCGGTGCGGTGCTGGCCATCCCCTTTGCCGTGGCCGCCGCCAGCAACATCGTCACCAACCGCGTGGTGGTGTTCATCGTCCGGCTGTTTCTCAGCCTGGTGCGGACGCTGCCCACGCTGGTGTGCGCCCTGATCGCCACGTACATCTTCGGCCTGGGCACCATGGCGGGCACCTGCGCCATCGCGGTGTTTACCTTCGCCTATGTGGGCAAGCAGCTCTTCGAGATCATCGAGACGGTGGATATGGGGCCCTATGAGGCCATGGAGGCGCTGGGCGCCACCCGCCTGCAGGCCTTTACCACCGCGGTGTTCCCCCAGGTGCTGCCCACCTACCTGTCCGTATCCCTGTTCTGCCTGGAGGGCAACGTGCGCTACGCCTCCATCCTGGGCTATGTGGGCGCGGGCGGACTGGGCCTTATTATGAATGAAAAGATCGGCTGGCGCGAGTACGACAGCCTTGGCATGATCCTGATCGTCCTGTTTGTGGCCGTGATGGTCATCGAGGCGATCAGCCACGCCCTGCGTAAAAAGCTGACGTAAGGAGGGCCGTATGGAACAGAAAATTCAAAAAGCCTACGCCTCCGCGCCGAAAACGTGGCTGTGGCAGCTGCTGGCGGCCTTCATCGTGGCCTGCCTGCTGGCGTGGTCCGGCACGGCCGTACAGACCAGCAACCCCACCAGCAACGGACTGGAGGTGGCCGGAAACATCATCTCCGGTATCTTCCACCCCTCCGCCAAGCTGCTGTTCACACTGGGCGCCAACGGTGTGCCCTATCTGCTGCTGGAGACGTTCTGCATTGCCTTTCTGGGCACCATCGTGGGCGCGGTGATCTCGCTGCCCCTGTCGTTTATCTCCGCCAGCAATCTGGTCCCCAGGCCGCTGGCGCTGGTGGGCCGTATTCTCATCGCCGCCATCCGCACGGTACCGGCCTTTGTCTACGGCCTGATGTTCATCCGCGTCACCGGCCCCGGCCCCTTCGCGGGCCTGCTGACCATGTCCCTGTGCTCCATCGGCATGGTGTCCAAGATGTTTATCGAGAGCATCGAGGACCTGGACAAGCGCATTCTGGAGTCGCTGGATGCCGCGGGCTGCACCACCTTCCAGAAGATACGCTACGGCATTCTGCCGCAGCTGACGGCGGACTTCACCTCCACCATCATCTACCGCTTTGACATGAACCTGCGCGACGCCACGGTGCTGGGTCTGGTGGGCGCGGGCGGCATCGGCGC
>DJPP01000103.1:11105-23130 GCA_002438575.1 Oscillospiraceae bacterium UBA6409
CGCTGGAACGAGGTGGGCGCGATCCTGCTGGGCCTGATCGTGCTGGTGCTGCTCATCGAGTGGATCTCCTCCCGGATCCGTATCAAGCTGGCACGGGGGTGACGCATGGATACAAAACGCTTTACCATCTACTTCACCTCCGATCTGCACGGCTATATCTACCCCACCGACTACCGCAGCCGGCAGGAGAGGGATATCGGTCTGTTCAAGTGCGCCAGTCAGTTTCATAAGGACGGCAACACACTGGTCATCGACGGCGGCGATATCCTGCAGGGCTCGCCCCTGGGCGCCTACTGCCATGACACGCTGGGCGACGCCAGCCGGTTCGCCGAGATGATGAACCGCTGCGGTTACGACTATGTGACCCTGGGCAACCACGACTTCAACTACGGCATGGCCTATCTGGACAGCTATCTCAACGCCCTGCACGCCCGCTGCGTCTGCGAGAACGTCCGCTGGGACGGCGCCCGCGTGCGCTTTCCCGCCCGCATCCACACGCTGGAGAACGGCCTGCGGATCGGCATCGTGGGCATCGTCACCGACTATGTGAACATCTGGGAGAAGCCGGAGCACCTGTCCGGCATCACCATCAGCGACCCCCTCCCCGCGGCGCGCGCGGCGCTGGAGACGCTGAAGGATCAGGTGGATGTGACGCTGTGCATTTATCACGGCGGCTTCGAGAGGGATCTGGCCACCGGCCGCGTGCTGTCTGCCACCCATGAGAACGTGGCCTATCGCCTGTGCCAGGAGCTGGACTTTGACCTCCTGCTGACGGGGCACCAGCACATGACCGTCCACGGGCAGACGCTGTGCGGCACCTTCGTGGTGCAGCCCACCGACCGGGGACAGGAATTCCTGCACATCGAGGCGGCTGTATCCGAAGCGGGCAAGCGCTTCACCAGTGAGACAGTCCCCGCGTCCGGTGCGTGCCGCCGGGAATGGCTGGACGAGTTCGCCGGCATGGAGCGCGGCGCCCAGGACTGGCTGGATCAGGTGGTGGGCCATCTGCCGCAGCCGCTGCTGCCGGACACGCCGCTGCACATGGCGGCCAGAGGCAGCGGCCTTCCCGACCTGTTCAACGCGGTGCAGCTCTGGGCCAGCGGCGCGCAGCTGTCCGCCTCCAGTCTGGCCAACGACGCGGCGGGGCTTCCCCGCGTGGTGCGGCGGCGCGATCTGCTGATCGCCTATCCCTACACCAACACGCTGTCGGTGCTGAAGATCACCGGCGCCGTCCTGCGGCAGGCGATGGAGCGCAGCGCATCGTACTTCACCCGGAACGACGACGGCACCCTGCGGGTGTCGGACTGCTTCCTGGAGCCGAAGGTGGAGCATTACAACTACGACTACTACATGGGCGTGTCCTACACCTATGACATTTCCCGCCCGGTGGGGCAGCGGGTCACCGCCATGACCGTTCAGGGGAAGCCCGTGGCGGACGGCGATGTGTTCACCATCTGCCTGAACAGCTACCGCGCCAGCGGCACCGGCGGGTATGACTGCTATGTGGGCTGCCCTGTGGTGCGGGAGATCGGCACGGAGATGTCCGACCTGATCCTGGACTACTTCAAGCAGTACGGCGACGCCATGCCGGAGCGCCGCGGCGATTTTCGGGTCCTTCCGCCCGTGCGGAGCGACGGATAAGCGCCGCGCGTCCGGGGCGGATGGCCGCCGCTTTATCATGCCCCTGCGCTTCAAAAGCCCCGGGACCCTTGCGGTCCCGGGGCTTTTTGGCGTGCGGTATATGACCCGAATTGGGAATTTGCAGCAAAAAGCCCTTGAAACCATGTGGTTTCAAGGGTTTCCGATGGTGCGCGGTACAGGACTCGAACCTGTGACCCCATGCACGTCAAGCACGAGGGTCAATGAAGCAACTGGCGATTTTGCAACGAAATGGCATCGCGCAAGCTCTGCACGGCTGTCTCCATACTGTTCATGTCGGCGTGGGAATACCGCGCCGTTGTTTTTATGTCTGTATGTCCCAAAAGCTCCTGTACCACACGGAGGTCTGTACCGGCCTCACGGGTCAGGGTGGCGAATGTGTGACGGCAGCAGTGTGGGGACAGGTGGCGCACGGACGGCTCGGCCTC
Source organism: Oscillospiraceae bacterium UBA6409 (assembly GCA_002438575.1). Classification (GTDB taxonomy): domain Bacteria; phylum Bacillota; class Clostridia; order Oscillospirales; family Oscillospiraceae; genus Vescimonas. The sequence continues at coordinate 13,193 of DJPP01000103.1, forward strand.
GCGGAGCTGGCGAAAGAAAGCGTCATAGTCGCGGGTGAAGTTTCGGGGATGCAGCAGCGTCCCGTTTTTGGTGCTGAACAGGAACTCGCCCTTGTGGGGCAGTGTGCGGAGGCGGTAAGCCAGCTCAGGCAGCAGCGGCACGGTGCGGAGGCTGCTTTCTGTTTTGGCTTCGTGCTCCGTGACGCAAGCCTTGTGATTTTCGAGGTATACGGCGCGGTTGACGGTCAGAGTATTGCCTACAATGTCGGACTCTTTCAGCCCCAGCAGCTCGCCACGGCGTAAGCCGGTCAGCAGCAGCGTCATAACGGCAACGGCGATCCTCTGCCGGTCGTAGCACATGGCAAAGTTGAGTATCATGCAGACCTCGTCCAATGTGAACGCCTCGCGGGGCTGCTCCTTGATGTGCGGAAACTTGACGCGGGCGGCGGGGTTCTTCTGACAAAGGTCGTTGTCCATGGCGGTTACGAACAGGGCGTTCAGCATGACGTGCAGCTTGTCCATGTAGGACTTGGAGGCGGTAAGACCGAAGTCGTTGACGAACCGCTGTAGGTGCATGGGGAGTATGGCGGACAGCTCCATGTCTTTCAGCTCCTGCGGTATTTTGCTGGCTACCAGTCCCAGCGTGTAGTAAGAGTCAGGGCGTATCGTGTTCAGCTTGTAAGCGGTCAGGTATTCAGGTATCCACTGGCCTAACGTCATTAACTGTCACCTCCTGTCGCGGGAAATTGTACGGCAACCATGCACACGTCGTTGTAAAGGGGTATTTCATAGCTTTCAGGGTATTCCTCCCGGAACAGAGCATAGTCCATGCCGCCGTCAACAAGCGTAATGTCAGGCCGCTTTCTGAGGTCACGGGAGGCTAAGTACCACTTGCCAAAAATCTTTTGGGAGTCTTTGGAGAGATACTTCACAATGTAGTTGCAGGTGCGCTCATAGTTTTCATCAATGGGGATGCAGGTCGAAAAGCCCAGTGTCCAGTCCTGCATATTGAAAATTGGCTGACCGCGGTCGGTATGCATGGGCTGTCCCGTGCGGGGATTACAAGCAGGGCACAGCTGCACGCTGCCGAGGGTGCAGAGGCCGTGAAAATGGATAGCTCCGTCCTTGTGAAATTCCGGGACGATGACATAGCGAAAGCCCTTGCGGAAGCCGAGGTTCTTCAAAGCGGATGTTACGCGCCGTTTTACCTCGTCAATGTCGTAGCGGTCAATCAGTGCGGCGTCCAATGTCCAGGTCAGGAAGTGGGTGAAGTGGTTGCACAGGGCAATATCACGAACGGCGGCTCTTGCGCGGGCACGGCTGACCACCATAGCGCGGAGCGGGTCTTTTCCTTGTCCCTTTGGGGGAACGTCATATTCGCGCATTCGAGCCTCCCAGCCAGCAGCACGGAAGATTGGCTCATTGGCTACCTGCAAGACCTGTGTGCCGGGATAGAGCTTCACGCGGGCATTTGAAAAGACATCGGCGCGGGTAGCGGACATGATTGCCACGATGTTCCCTCCTTCCTGAGACCAATTTGTTGGTATATCAAGTAGACCGCAGGTGCAGCGATGGCCTTGCCGCTGCCGAGCTTGCCGGGAGCTGCTGCAACAAGGCCGGGCAGACAAGGCACGATGCCGCCTCGCATCACCGGGAGTGCGTCGGCGGCTATCGCCGTACTTGGCATCGGCAGCGTAAGCAGCAGCGCAGTCTCAGCAGCAAGGCCGGGCGTGTATGCGAGCCGCTTTGCGGCTTCGCCGCAAGTCGCTCCCGCATTTCCTCGCGGAGGCTGATGCACCACAGCAAGTATTAAAAACTAATACTGTTAATTTATAATACTATCAGTTTCTGATACTGTCAAGAGGGACTATTAAATTTTAATAGAAACTTCTTGCACCGGTACGGAAAGGCTGGTACAATGGAAGAAATCACCCATAGGAGAGGGGCGGAGAGCATGAGCGAGGCAAAAGACTATATCAAGGAGAAGTACGAGCGCAACAAGCAGGCAGCCAGTGACCCCAATGTGCCTATATCAGAGGCAGCAAAACAGGCGTGGAACGAGGCGGCATCTGACTGGGCGGCTATCGGCGCGTATGCACAGTGCCGCAAACAGCGCAAGCTGGACGTGTCAAACCGGCTGAAAGAGGTACGCAAGGCTTGCGGACTGCGACAACAGGACGTAGCGGAAAAGACGGGTATCAACGTTATCACGCTGTCAGGCTATGAGCTGGCAAGAAGTGAGCCGAACATGGAGGCGCTGGTCAGACTGGCGGATGTTTACCATGTGACGCTGGACTATCTCATGTGCCGGACAGACACCAAGGAATGACCTGAAAACGCAAAAACAGACGGCCTCCCCGGTCAGGGAGGCCGCCTGTTTTTTGTGCGGCGAGAAATCCGGAAAAGTCCGTTTCTGCAACTTTTTCGGGTATTTTCCAAAGTATTCCAGCAGCGCCATTCGTCAAAAAAAACGAAAAGCCCCGAAACCGTGATGGTTTCAGGGCTTTTGACGATGGTGCGCGGTACAGGACTCGAACCTGTGACCCCATGCACGTCAAGCATGTGCTCTACCAGCTGAGCTAACCGCGCAGACAACGGTAATATATTACCCCATCGCCCCCGTTTTGTCAACACTTTTCTTGCCTTTCCCGCGGAAATTTGCTATGCGTACGGCAAGAAGCTGCGGGGAGGGATGATCCCGCGGCAAAACCGAATTGGTGTAGAGGGCCTTTGTGCCGCCGTCAGGTCAGCTATATTTTTGCAGCGCTGTCTTTGTGGCGCGGATGACGTCCTTGAGGATCCTCAGCTGCTGCGGCGTGCAGTTTTCCAAAAGCGCTGTGATCTCATAAAGGGAGCCGCTTCTCGAGGTGTTGGCTGCTTCAAACAGCAGATCGTCCGTTTGTACCTCCAATGCCAGCGAAATGGCCACGAGTACGGGCAGGCTGAGTTTGGTGTTGCCGGTTTCGATATGGCTCATGTGCGTGGTCGAAATGCCTATTTTCTCCGCAAGCTCTTCCTGTGAAAGCTCGTGAGCCTTGCGTATTTTTCGTATTCTCTGTCCGATTTCATAATAATCCATGCCAGCTACCGCCCATATAATTAAAATCTACTTGAATTATATGAGCGCCTGTGCTATTCTTAAATAAGCCGTATAGGCTATTTTATGCCTATATAGTTAAAATTAGGAGGGATAAAAATGAAAACACGAATTTTGGCAATGCTGCTGGCTGTTGTCATGGCGGTTTCTCTGACTGCCTGTACCAGCTCCGGTTCCCATTCGTCCAAAACAGCCACTTGCGGTGCCTGCGGACGCACATATGAAGCGGGGGACAGCGGTGGAAACTACATGAGCATCGCGCGGACACATATGTGCAAGAACTGCGCCCGAAACTACAAATCCATGCAGGAAGCTTTAGGAAATTGAGGGATACAGTATGAAGAGGATCGCCGCAGCATTTTTGGCTGCACTTATGCTCATGTCACTGGTGGCTTGTGGAGAGAAAGAGCCGGAGATGACCGATGAGGAAAAAATAGCGTATATTGCCCGGCAGCTTGTGAACACCTCGTGGATGGTTCAGGGTAGTCCGTACAGCACAGTATATACGTTTACGATCAACTTTGACGAAGACCTGTCGTTTCACCTGTATGGGGAATCGCTCCTGCTCGGAAAGACCGAGGTGGAATGTGATGCGGACAGCGGTTACATTTCTGCGCGTGTTGACGCGACCGGTCATGACATCCGCATAGAAACACGCGCTGGGAAGTGGAAGGTATCAATAGGCGTGCTGTGTGATGAAGACCTGAGACTTAAAGAGCTTGGTTACTGTGCGTTCGACAGCGGCGGCGGCATAACCGTAACAGGAAATGCAGAAAAACTGTGACAGGAGGGATATGCGCGTGTCAAATAATGGCAATGAGAAAGAGACCAGCCGGCATAACCTTGGGACACTTTGTTTTCTGGGCGGTTTTGGGCTTATCGTACTGGTTTGCTTTGCCATGCACGGAGGCACGGCTTCAGCGGTTTTGGGCATGGTCGGCGTCGGCGGTATACTTGCCGGCCTGTTTCTGTGGGCCCACAACCGCAGCGCCGCGCAGATCCGGGAACAGCAGATGCTTGCCGAGGCGCAGGTGAAATATATGGCGGCCAAGGTCAAAAGCGGCCAGCAGATCACAGAAAAAGACCTGGACGATATTTCCGGCCTGACAAAAGCGCGGCAGGAACAGGAAAAGAAGAAGGATACCGGGCGCATCGTCAAGGGAGCCATTGCGGGCGGTATTGTGGCCGGTGACGTCGGCGCGGTGGTGGGTGCTGTGGCTGCAAAAAACAAGATCGACAACGAGAAAAAGGCGCGGTAAAAGTGTAGTTCCACTTTTCTTGCCTTTCCCGCGGAAATTTGCTATACTCACGGGGAAAGACTGTGAAAAGGGGATGATTCCATGGAAAAGATCGCGCTGGTGACCGGCTCCTCCCGGGGCATCGGACGGGCGGTGGCCCGCCGCTTGGCCGCCGAGGGCTACGCCGTGTGCGTCAACTACCGGGTGCGGCAGGACTGTGCCATGTCGCTGGTGCGCGAGATCACCGCCGCCGGCGGCCGCGCCATGGTCGTGCAGGCGGACGTGGCGCACCGGGTACAGGTGAACGAGATGGTGCGGCGGGTGGAGGGCGAGCTCGGCCCCGTGTCGCTGCTGGTGAACAACGCCGGCGTGGCGGGGCAGGCGCTGTTCCAGGACATCACCGATGCCCTGTGGCACCGGTATTTCGCCGTGAACGTGGACGGGGCGTTCCACACCATACAGGCGGTGCTGCCCCATATGCTCCACGAACACGCCGGGTGCATCGTCAACGTGTCGTCCATCTGGGGCCTGCGCGGCGCCAGCTGCGAGGTGACGTACTCCGCCACCAAGGGCGCGCTGATCGCGCTGACCCGTTCCCTGGCGTCGGAGCTGGCGCCCACGGGCATCCGGGTCAACTGCGTGGCGCCGGGGGTCATCAAGACCGATATGCTGGACGCTCTGCCGCCGGAGGTGCTGCCCCAGCTGGCGCAGGAGACGCCGATGGGCCGCCTGGGCACGCCGGAGGACATCGCCGCCGCCGTCAGCTTCCTGGCGGATGAGAAGGCGTCGTTCATCACCGGGCAGGTGCTCACCTGCGACGGGGGATTTATATTGTAAGGGACAGCAAAGCAGCCCGCCTCGTTCGAGGCGGGCTGCTTCGTTATATATGTCCCTCCGGGAGGGGCTGGGCGTGGAGCATCACCCGGCCGAAGCAGGTGAGGCTGCGGCCGCTGCCCCGGTGGAACACCACGTCCATATCCGCGCGCTTCCGGTTCAGGGAGAACAGGTATACCATACCCAGCGGGTCCCGGTAATACTGCTTGCACAGCATATCGCCGTCCACGCAGAAGATGCCCACGTCGCCGCTTTGCAGCGGGTCGTGGTTCACGTAGACCACGGCGCCGTCGGCAATGACCGGGGCCATGGAGTCGCCCTGTATCCGCACGGCCAGCTCCGCGCCGGGCGGCACATCGCCGGTGACGGGGATCAGCTCATAGTCCTCGCCGAATACCGGCGCGGCAAAGCCCGCGGCGGCGGGCGATGTGTACAGCGGGATGACCCGCCTCTCGGCGGCGGGCGCGGCAGCGCGCAGGTCCTCCGTCATCTCCGTCAGGGCGTCCATCAGCGTGTGAACGGTCTGCCGCCCGGACAGGGGCAGATCCCGGTATTTGGCCAGCAGACGGCGCTCCTCGTCGCTGTGGCCGCCGGAGACGGCGCGGTAGCTGCCCCGGTACAGATAGTTTGGCTCGGCCTCCAGCGCGTCAAACAGCCGCAGGAGCACCTCCTCCTTGGGGGCGCTGATGCCCGTCTCGTAGTTGCCCACGGCGGATACGGACACCCCCAGCCGGTCGGCCAGCGCCTGCCGGGTCAGCCCCAGCTCCTCCCGCCGCCGCCGCATTTGTTCACCAAAAGACACGCCGCGCACCTCCTCGACAAATACAGACTGCTTTTGACAGTATACTACGCTGGATTTTTGGTTTTGTCAAGGGATAATCACAAGAAACTTGTGATTTTTGACTTGACATCACAAGTTTCTTGTGATACAGTAGCGTCATCAACAAGTTTCTTGGTTTTGAAAGGGGGGTGTCACAAGAATGCTGTGGCGTGGAGGAGGTGGATACACACGGCGGCGAAGGGGGCGGCAAAAACGAAAAGGGCACGCCGGGGCGTGCTCTTTTGCGGCGGGACGGGTCGCCTCCCTCGGGGCGTGCACATGGACACCGCAGCGTTGGCAATAAAAATACCGACCGCCCTGACGGCTGATCGGTGTTTTTGGTGGGGGATGGTGGATCTACCCCTCCGGGCATAAACCGCGGCTCCACCTGTCCCCCGCAAATAAAAACCGCCCTGCTCACGCAAGACGGTTTTTGGTGGGGGATGGTGGATTCGAACCACCGAAGGCATTGCCAGCAGATTTACAGTCTGTCCCCTTTGGCCACTCGGGAAATCCCCCAGATATACGGGTATTCGATTGGAGCTGGTGGACGGATTCGAACCCCCGACCTGCTGATTACAAATCAGCTGCTCTACCAGCTGAGCTACACCAGCATCTCACCAGCGAACCGTATTATACCAGAGCTTTCCCGCAATGTCAACAAGAAAGTTTATCAGGAAACAGAAAATTTACCGCTTTAAAGTTATACAGCTTTCACAAAGGAACCATGCAGAACAACGAAAGAGGGGGATCGCACATGACCTTATCACAACTTTCCGTCCAGTACGACGATAGCGCCGCGCTGGTGGCCGGGCGGCTGGCGCAGCTGCGCCTGGCCCTGCGTACCACCGGCGATCAGGAGGAGGCCCGGCGTCTGCGCCGCCGGATCGCGGAGCTGCGGCCCATGCTGGAGCAGTGCCGCCGCCTGACCCAGCTGACGGCCCGCTACTACGACAGGAGCTTCTGCGGCTATGGCGAGTACCGCATATGACCCCATGGAGCGGGCGGGGCTTGAGTTCTGGCTCCATACCCAGGCCGGGGACAACAGCGAACGCCGCCGCCGGCTGCTGCGGAACCTGCCCAAGGCCGTGGCCGCGGAGCTGACGCCCCGCCAGCGGGAGGTGCTGGCGCTGTACATGGAGAGGGACATGAACGTGACGCAGATCGCGGCGGTGCTGGGCGTCAACAAGTCCACGGTGTCCCGTTCACTGCACCGGGCGCTCCGCAGACTGGAGCGCTGTCTGCGATATAGCTTTTGATCCGCGGCGGAACGGGAAGTGCTTGACATTTCCCGTTCCGCCACATACTATATACGTACCGTACACGTGCCATATACGTACCGCATACGTATCCTGCCGGTATCACGGACATTACCATGGAAGAAAAGGAGTATCGCTCCATGTATCAGAAGCTTATGCACAACAAGAGCCTGCGCCTGATCGGCGGCCTGCTGGGCGGCCTGCTGCTCAGCGTGGCCATCAACGTGTTCATCGTGCCCCAGGGCCTCTACGGCGGCGGGGCCTACGGCCTGTGCCAGGTGATCCGCACCCTTCTGCAGCGGGAGCTGTCCCTCTCCCTGCCCTTCGACCTGGCCGGCGTACTGTATTTCTTCGTGAACATTCCCCTGTTTCTGCTGGCCTACAAGGCCCTGGGACGGGAGTTTTTCTGGAAGGCGGCGATCTGCACCGTCTGCAATTCCGTCTTTCTGGCGGTCATCCCCTCGCCGTCCACACCGGTCATTCCGGACATCCTCACCAGCTGTATGGTGGGCGGCATCCTGGCGGGCTTCGCCTCCGGCCTGGTGCTGACCTGCGGCTGCTCCACCGGCGGTCTGGATATCCTGGGGCTGTATCTCAGCAAGAAGGGCAGCCGCTTTACCGTGGGCCGGTTCTCTATTTCCTTCAACGCCCTGCTGTACACCCTGTGCTTCTTCCTGTTCGACGCCACCACCGCGATCTACTCCGCTATATATAATGTGCTGAGCAGCCTGTTTCTGGACCGCATCCACCGGCAGAACGTCACGGTCCAGCTGCTGATCTTCACCAAGAAAAACGATCCGCAGCTGCCCCGCTACATCATGGAGCAGCTGGACCGGGGCGTTACCAGCTGGACGGGCCGGGGCGGCTGGACCGGCGACGAGGTGCAGGTGCTCTGCGTCTGCCTGTCCAAGTATGAGATCGACACCCTGCGGGAGGTTCTGCGCCGGGTGGATCCGGAGGCCTTCTACATCGTGCAGGAGGGCGTCCATGCCGGCGGCAATTTCGAGCGCCACCTGGGGTGACAGTCTCCGAAAAAATCACAAAACACCATCCTCGGGGATGGTGTTTTTTCTTACCTTTTCAGGAAACTGCGGGCGTGAAGGCGGTAACGTTTCCGACTTGTCCGCCGATAAAAAACGAAACCGGCGCAAACCGTTCTTACAGGCGGGACAGCACCTCGCGAAACGAAAAAAACGGCAAGTGTCGGTAACGTTTCCAGACTACCACATTTTTTTGCACAAATCAACCAAAAATTTATACAAACTTAACGTTCAAAAATTGTTCATTTTGCGGCTTGAAAGTTGAAAAACACCGGCGTATAGTAATGACGTTCTTAGTGGGCGGACGTGTTTATCTGCTAAACAACAAGAAATGCAACTTTTTCGATATAAGCATTTCGCGGTTTTAATCGCGAAAGGAACGATGAACCACGTCCTGAATGCTAAGAAATCGTTATGAAAAGGGAGGAGCCGCTATGACCCGACAGGAAGCCGTCGACCGTCTGTGCGATGTGTACGCCGGCAGCTATGATGTGACCCGCTGCGAAGAGAACGAGCACGCTCTGGCCGCTACGATGGATTTTTACGCCACCGCCGAGAAGTACGTGCTCTCCAAAAAAGCCAAGCTCTGGCAGGCCAACAGCTTTGAGTATGTGTACCTTTTCAATGTTCCCCATCTGACGAAGGAGATCTATGAGAAGTGCGAAAAGCTGGCCTATGAACAGGGCATGGCCCGCATCCAGCCCAACCCCACCCATATGTATACCTATATTACCGCGCTGTTCGTGTGCGACAGCTGCGACGAGGACGCCCGCAGGGCGCTGAAGCGCTGCAAGCTCTACAAGAGCTTCAAGCTGTCCTACTGGGGCTGGATGGACTTTCATACCGGGCTGGTGGTGCTGCCCGAGGAAAAGATCAGCACCAACGCCAGCGGACATAGTGCAGCACAGGTTTTCGAAAGAGGCCTGTTTCATAAGCAAAAGAAATCGCTATTCAGAAAGGAGAGAGCTGTATGAATGCTGCGTTGTTCCTTATCATTGGCTGCGCTGTCCTGGTCGTAGGTTATATCTTCTACGGCGGCTGGCTGGCCAAGAAGTGGGGCGTGGATAACTCCCGTCCGACTCCTGCCCATACCATGGAGGATGGCAAGGATTATTGCCCTGCCAAGGCTCCCGTGCTGATGGGTCACCATTTCTCCTCTATCGCCGGCGCCGGCCCCATCAACGGCCCCATTCAGGCCGCTGTGTTCGGTTGGGTCCCCGTTATGCTGTGGGTCCTGATCGGCGGTATCTTCTTCGGCGGCGTGCATGACTTCGGTGCCCTGTTCGCCTCCATTCGCCACAAGGGCGAGTCCATCGGCGAGGTCATCGGCGACGCTATCGGCGCCAAGGCCAAAAAGCTGTTCATTACCTTCGCTTACCTGACCCTGATCCTGGTGGTGGCGGCCTTCGCCTCCATCGTGGCCAATACCTTCAAGGCCACCTACACCGCTGACGGTGCGATCGACTATGCCGCTTCCTCCGCCAACGCCTCTACCGCCATCATCTCCATCATGTTCATCCTGATGGCCATTATCTTCGGCTTCTTCGTATACCGCCGCAACGCACCTCTGGGTATTTCTACCATCATCGGCGTGATCGGCATTGCCGTCTGCATGGTCATCGGCCTGAACTGGCACCCCATCTATCTGAGCTACACCGTGTGGATGATCAT
>DJPP01000103.1:23180-30245 GCA_002438575.1 Oscillospiraceae bacterium UBA6409
GCCTCCGTCACCCCCGTGTGGATCCTGCTGCAGCCCCGTGACTACCTGAGCTCCTTCCTGCTGTACGGCATGATGATCCTGGCGGTCGTGGGTATCATCGGCTGCTCCCCCACCGTGGATATGCCCGCGTTTACCGGGTTCTATGACACCCTCGCCCCTAGCGGCACGTCCCTGGGCTATATGTTCCCCGCACTGTTCGTGACCATCGCCTGCGGCGCTGTGTCCGGCTTCCACTCCCTGGTGGCCTCCGGCACAACGTCCAAGCAGTTGAACCAGGAGAGGGACGCCAAGCCCATCGCCTACGGCGGTATGCTCATCGAGTGCGTTCTGGCGCTGATCTCCGTCTGCGCTGTTGGTTACATCTGGGCCTCCTATGCTGACGGCACCACCACGACGCCTACCGTCGTGTTCGCCACCGGCCTGGCCTCTATGTTCTCTGAGGTGTTCGGCTCCAACTGCTACAACGTGGTGTACTCCATGCTGATCCTGGCCGTGTCCGCCTTCTGCCTGACCTCCGTGGATACCGCTACCCGTCTGGCCCGTTATATGTTCGCTGAGTTCTTCGTCGAGCCCGGCAAGACCCGCGAGGATCTGACCGGCTGGAAGCGCGTCATCACCAACCCCTATGTGGCTACCGGTATCACCGTGGTGGCCGGCGTGGCTCTGGGTCTGACCGGTTACGCTAAGATCTGGGCCCTGTTCGGCGCTGCCAACCAGCTGCTGGCTGCCCTGGGTCTGCTGGCCGTGTGCTGCTGGCTGGGCAAGATCGGCCGCAACAACAAGATGTTCTACTTCCCCATGTTCTTCATGCTGGTCGTGACCCTGACCTCCCTGGTGTTCACCATCAAGGCCCAGATCACCGGTATCATCGCCGGCGGCGAAGGCGTGGTGTGGTGCTACATCCGCGGCATCATCGGTGTCCTGCTGGTGATCCTGGCCATCGACCTGGTCATTCAGGGCATCAAGGCGCTGAGCGCCCAGAAGAAGACCGCACCTGCTGCGGAGTAACTTCTCCGATACCCGGAAGCGTTTGTCCCGCTGCAAGGACGATCACGCTTTCTGTTGGTTATCCATTTTCTCCTCACAAGCAAAGGCTCCGGCATCCGCCGGAGCCTTTTGCTGTATTTCTTTCGAAAAAACACGCTCCGGCAGCGCCGGAGCGTGTTTTCAGTCATTCACATCGTAGAAAATTCGCTCGCCGGCCTCGGCCAGCCCCAGCTGGTCGCGGGCCAGGTCCTTGATGAACTCCTCGTCATCCTTCTTGGCCAGGTCGGACTCCAGTGCCTGGTTCTCCTGGGTCTGCTGCTGCAGCTGTCTCTCCAGCGCGGCCTGCTGCTGTGAAGCCTCGTTCAGCCGCTTGCCCACCCGGATCAGCTCCACGCCTAAAAACACCACCAGAGCGAGTATGACCAGCAGCAATATGGGATTTGTCCGGCGCTTCTTTGCCTGCGCCTGCCCTTTCTGCATGGCGTTCCGCCTCCTTTTCCGCAGCGCGCTTTTTTCTTATCATAACGCACTTTCGGCAGAAAATAAAGGCTTTTTTTGCCGCCGCCGCGATTTTTTTCACGGGCAGCCACAGCAGCCGCACGGTGCCCACGGCAGCGCTGAGCCAGAAGTCCCACAGTGGCCGCATCAGCGGCGAAAGTGCCAGCAGATATATGACCGTACCCAAGCCCATGGCGGTCAGCATGATGAGCCGCAGCTCCCCCCGCCCCACCCGCAGGGCGTACCACAGCAGGGCCGGGGCGACTGCCAGCAAAAACGCCGCGTCCAGCCCGTGGGTCAGCCGCCGGTCCCGCCGGCGGCGCAGCCGCACCAGCCGCAGCAGGTCATACACCGCCCCGGCCGCCGCGCCCAGGGCCGCCGCGGTCAGGTATGCGCGCAGCTGCTCGGAGACGACCGTTCCCACCTCAGCCGAACAGGCGGCTGAACAGCCCGCCGCCCCGGGCCTCCGGCGCGTCCTCATAGGTCAGTGCGTCGATGCGGCCGTCTACGTGCAGCTCGCCGCCGTCCAGGCTCAGCTTGCCGATGTGCAGGCTCTCTCCGCTGACCACCAGCACGCCCGCGCCGGTACGCAGCACGATGCACTGGTCATCGAAGCGCTCCACGTCCTCTACGCCGGCGACGGTGAGCTTCTCCCGTCCCTCCAGCTGTAAGCGGTGGGCGGCAGGATCGGTGATATCATACGGCATAAAAAGTCCCCTCCTACGATACGGTTTCCGCGCCCCGGCCCCGTGCCGGGATGCGTTTTTTACCATCGTATGAGGGGGCTTGTTCTTTTATGCCGGGTTTGTCCTCAGACCTCTTTGTACATGGCCGCGGCCGCGTCCTTACCCACGTTCTCGGTGACAGACACCACCTCCACCGTCAGCGTTCTTGCGCCGAAGCGGATGGCGATCACATCGCCCACCTTCACGTCGTAGGATGCCCGCTGTACCCGGCCGTTAACGGTGACGCGCTCGGCGTCGCAGGCCTCATCGGCCACGGTGCGGCGCTTAATAAGCCGCGAGACCTTCAGATATTTGTCCAAACGCATGGGGTCCCTCCTATAAGAAAGGCTGGTGTGTCGCCACACCAGCCTTTGCATACGTCAGCTTACTCTGCCACAGCGTCCTTCAGGGCCTTGCCGGCCTTGAAAGCGGGGACCTTGGTAGCGGCGATCTGCACGGGCGTCTTGGTGCGGGGATTGAGGCCGGTGCGGGCAGCGCGCTTCTTGGTCTCGAAGGAACCAAAGCCCACCAGCTGGATCTTCTCGTCAGCCTTCAGGGTCTCGGTGATGGTGTTCAGAACGGCGTTGACGGCAGCGTCAGAGTCCTTCTTGGACAGGCCGGTCTTCTCAGCGACAGCGGCGATCAGTTCAGTCTTATTCATGTTATTTCCTCCCAAAAATTTTCGTTGGTAATTGCCGCAATGGGCGGCTATCCTAAAACGATGTTGTATCGCATTAAGAACGTTCCTTTGCCCGGTTCCACAGGGCGGTCATCTCCTCCAGCGTCATGTCGGACAGGCTGCGGCCCGCTGCGGCCGCGGCCTCCTCCATCGCGCGGAAGCGGCGGATGAACTTTTCACAGGTGCCGTCGACAGCTGTCTCCGGGTCCACGCCGCAGAAGCGTCCCACCTTTACGGCGGCGAACAGTACGTCGCCCAGCTCCTCCTCGATATTGGTGCCGGCGCGCACCGCCTGCCGCAGTTCGGCAGTCTCCTCGTCCAGCTTGTCCAGCGCGCCGGAGACATCGTGCCAGTCGAAGCCCGCGCCGGCGGCCTTCTGCTGTATCTTCTCCGCCCGCCACAGACCCGGCAGACTGCGGGCCACGGCGTCCAGCGCATCGGCGGTGGTTTTCTGGCCCTTCTCCTGCCGCTTCAGCTGCTCCCAGCTGACGGGCACCGTGTCCGCCGTCTCCGCCTGACCATCGCCGAACACATGGGGGTGGCGGTACAGCAGCTTTTTCACCACGCCGTCGCACACATCGTCCATATCGAAGTGTCCGGCGTCGGCTTCAATGCTGGCGTGGAACACCACCTGCATCAGCACGTCGCCCAGCTCTTCCTTCAGCAGTGCGGCGTTGTCCGTGTCGATGGCCTCGGCGGCCTCATAGGCCTCCTCCAGCAGTCCCCGGCGGATAGACTGGTGGGTCTGCACCCGGTCCCAGGGACAGCCCTCCGGCGAACGGAGCAGCCGGATGATCTCCAGCAGGTCTTCGTAGCCATAGTGCGGTTTCCTTGTAAAATTTATCATACTTGCGCTCCTATTGCAAGAGGTTTTACACTGCATCCCGGGAAAAGTTCGTTGCATTTCAGGAATTTTACCGAAAATGCAGCCTGTCAGCCAGTTTTTCACCCTTCGGCAGGGCCTGAAGATCCTGCCGTGTCACGGCGCCGATGGCCAGCGCAAGCACCGCATATACCGCGGCGGCCAGCAGCACTGCCGGCAGCACTGCCCATCTTTCGGACAGAAGGCGGCAGAACAGGCCATAGCCGGACCGGGCCGCCAGCGCCATCACCGCCGTCAGAAGGACGGGTTTGGCGAACAGGGAGATATACCCCGGACGCTCCGGCACCAGCCGCGCGATGGCCGCCAGATTGATGACCGCGATCAGCGCGTAGCAGTACAGCGTGCTCACTGCAGCGCCCCGTATGCCCGTGGCGGGGTCGCCTACCATCAGGTAGTTGGTGACGATCTTCAGTACGCCGCCGCAGAGGAGGGAGATCACCGGCAGCAGCGGATGTCCGTAGGCCTGCAGGACGCCGTTGGTGGCCACCATCAGGCATACGAACACACAGGCCAGACCCAGGAACGTCAGGTGATAGGCCGCCGCCTCGGCAGTCTCCGGCACCGCGGGATAGAGCAGGTGCAGGATAGGCCCCGCCAGCACCGACAGTCCCACGCCGGCGGGCAAGGCCGCCAGCACCGTCAGCTTCAGCGCCGCCCCGGCCGCTTTTCCGGCAGCGGTGCGGTCGCGGCGGGTCAGTGCGGCGGATACCGCCGGCATCAGGCTCACCGACAGGGGATAGATAAACGACGGCGGCAGCATGAACAGTGTCATGCCGAAGGTGTACTCGCCGTACAGGGCGGTGGTCTCCGCCGCCGTATAGCCAAGCGTGTCCCGCAGGGTGGCCGTCACCAGCGCCTGGTCCAGCAGGGTGATCAGGCTCATGCCCGCCGCGCCCACAGTGATGGGTATGCCGGTCCGCAGCAGCTCCCGCAGTACGCGGCTGCTTGCCGGGGGTACGTCCCGCGCCTCCGGCAGCGCGGTCCGGCGGGGCAGCAGCAGGGCGGTGACCAGCAGGCCCAGGCCCGCCCCGGCGGTGACGCCGCCGATGGCGCCGGCGGCGCACAGGGCCGTCCCTGCACCCTGCCGCAGCAGGCACAGGCACAGCCCCAGCCCGATGAGCAGCTTTCCGGCGGACTCTGCCACCTGTCCGGCGGCGGTGGGCACCATGTCGCCCAGCCCCTGGGAATAGCCACGCAGCGCCGCCGACAGGCATACCAGCAGCACCGCCGGCCCCAGCGTCCGCAGAGCCGGAGCCGCGTCCGGATCATGGAGCGCGGCGGCCAGGGCTTCCGGCAGCAGGCACATAACGGCGGAGCACACCAGCCCCAGCGCCGCCAGCAGGGCTAAGCCCAGGCGCAGGCAGCGGCGCACGGCGCCATAGCGCCGCTGGGCGGCGGCACGGGACACCATGCGGCTCAGGGCCACCGGCAGTCCCGCCGTGGACAGCACCAGCAGCAGACTGTAAATGTTGTACGCGGCGTAGAAATGCGCCATGCCCTCCCGGTCCAGCAGGTTTCCCAGCGGGATCTTGTACAGGGCGCCCAGCAGCTTTGTCACCGCCACAGCCCCGGCCAGAATGGCCGCGCCGCCCATGAAGTTTTGCCGCCGGTGGGTCATGGTGCCTCCTTATCTCACCGCCCCATCTCCTGATGGAAGCGGCGGAACGCCTCTAAATTCTCCGTCAGCTTTTCCGGCCGCTGGATATACTCCAGCGGGAATTTGGGGTGGAACACGCGCTCGATGCGGTTCCGCTTCGCGTCCACCATCTTGGTGGAGCCGCCCGCGCCCAGGGACAGAATGCTGTGCAGCTCCTCCATGATGTAGATATTATACAGGCCCTCCGCCCCGGATATGCACCAGCCTACGTTCTCAAAGCTGCCGGACATATATTTCTGGCGGTAGAGATAATAGGGGGCGAAGCCCTTGGCCCGCAGCGCCGGATCGGCGTAGTCCAGCATGGCCGCCACGTCCTCCGCCGAGGGGACAGGCAGACCCTCCAACAGGATGCGGCTGCCCTTCTTCAGACTCAGGGTGTGCACGGTGATGTTGTCCGCGCCGAAGGTCAGGCACGTGTCCAGCGTCCGGCGGAAGCCCTCCGGTGTGTCGGCGGGCAGCCCGGCGATCAGGTCCATGTTCACATGGGGAAAGCCCATGGATGTGGCCAGGGCCATGGCCTTTTCGATGTCCTCCGGGCTGTGCTTCCGACCGATGGCGGAGAGCACCCGGGGCTCCAGCGACTGGGGATTTACGCTGATCCGGTCCGCACCGTGATCCAGCAGTACCTGCAGCTTCTCCCGGTCGATGGTGTCCGGCCGCCCCGCCTCGATGCAGTATTCCACGCAGCCCGACAGGTCGAAATTCCGGTTCACCGCCGTCAGCAGCGCATCCATCTGTCCGGCGGACAGGGTGGTGGGCGTGCCGCCGCCCATATAGAAGGACTTGATCCGCAGGCCCGTCTCCTTCACCATCCGGCCCGCGGCCTCTACCTCTGCCGTCAGCGCTGCCAGATACGGCTCCATCAGCTTAAAGGATCTTTCCACCGACGCCGACACGAAGCTGCAATAGGCGCAGCGGGTGGGGCAGAAGGGGATGCCGATGTATAGAGAGATGTCCTCGGGACGCAGGTCGCTCCTGGCCTTCAGGCCCGCCTCGGCGCTTTCCAGAGCCAGACGCCGCCGCGCCGGGGAGACACAGTATGTGTCCCGCAGCACCCGGTCCGCCTGGGCGGGGGTCATGCCGTCCTCCAGCATGGTCCGCACCAGCTTGGCCGGGCGGATGCCCGTCAGCGCGCCCCAGCTGGGCGTCACGCCGGTGACGTCCCGGGCCGCCCGGAAGAAGGACAGCTTCAGCGCACGCTGACGCAGGCGTTCCCGTTCGTATGCGTCGGAAACGCCTGCGGTCCGGACGCGGGCTTCGCCCCGCGCCGTTCTGCCGCCATAGGTCAGCGTCGTGACCCCGGTGGCATATACATTGCCCTCATGCAGCGTGACCTCCGCGTGGCTGTCCCCGTCCTCGCCCTCATATACTGGGCGATCCTCCGGGAAAAAGGCCAGCAGGCTCTGCTCGATGGCGTAGCGGTCCTCGTGACCGCGAAAGTTCAGCTTCATTGCGCCGTCCCCTGCCGCATATAGGGGTTCATGCGGCGCTCAAAGTCCAGCGTCGTCTCCCGGTCATGGCCGGGCAGGACCCGCCAGTCGCCCTCCAGCGCCGCCAGACGGCCCAGAGAGGCGAGCATTTTGGGATAGCTGCCGCCGGGGAAGTCGCAGCGCCCGCAGGAGCAGCGGAACAGGGT
>DJPP01000103.1:30350-38526 GCA_002438575.1 Oscillospiraceae bacterium UBA6409
AGGGACAGCCCGCCCAGGGGCAGCACGTCGCCCTCCTTATAGTACCGCTGGTGCTGCTCGTCCACCCGGGTGAACAGCAGCTCGCCGCCCCGCCCGGCCACGCTGTCCTTCTCGTGGATGTACACCGGCACGTCCGGGTATTTCTCCAGCAGGGGCCGCACGGCGGAGGTGTGGTCAAAGTGTCCGTGGGTCAGCAGGATATATTTGAGCGCGCAGCCGCTTTGGCGCACCAGCTGCTCTACCCGGGCGGCATCGTCGCCGGGGTCGATCAGGGCGCAGACGCCCGCGTCCTCGTCGCACAGCAGATAGCAGTTGGTCATGATGGGGCCCACTTGCAGTGTTTTGATGGTCATGGTGTCCTCCTTACAGAGTGTCAGTGTCCAGAATGATGGTCAGCGGTCCGTCGTTCAGGCTGTCCACCTGCATATAGGCGCCGAATTCACCCGTCTCGGTGTGGAAGCCCTTGTCCCGGCACAGCTGCACGAACTTTTCGTACAGGGGAATGGCCACCTCCGGCCGCGCCGCCGCCAGAAAGTCCGGCCGCCGGCCCTTCTTGCAGTTGGCGTACAGGGTGAACTGGGACACGATCAGCAGCTCTCCGCCCACATCCGTCAGGCTGCGGTTCATCTTCTCGTTCTCGTCCTCGAAAATACGCAGGCCCGTCAGCTTGTCGGCCAGCTTTACCGCCTGGGCCTCGGTGTCCTCGTGGGTCACGCCCAGCAGCACCAAAAAGCCCTCGCCAATCTGTCCGATGACCTTGCCGTCTACGGAAACGCTGGCGTGCTTTACACGGGTCAATACAGCGCGCATAATTTGTTCTCCTTTATACAGATAGTATTCAAAAGCCTCGCAGAGTTCGCCGCCCGCAGGCGGCGAATCAATTTGATCATTTTTCCGGCGACATATGCGTCGGAAAAATTCTTCTCGGCCGCCAGTGTGCCCGAAGGGCGCGCAGTCGGCCGTAAACCTCATTGGCAGCAAAATCGTCAGATTTTGCGCCAGTTATTTTTATCCCGCCGGTCTTGTCACCCGCATAACGCCCGATATCTGCTCCAGCCGCCGCATGACGGTCCGCAGCTGCTCGCTGTCCGGCACGTCGATGTCCAGCGACAGCAGGGCAAAGCCGTCCGGTGTGCTCCGGGCATTCAGCGAGGAGACGTGGGTCTTGGTGCTGGACAGCACCGTGGACACATCCATGATGATGTTGATGCGGTCCTTGGCGGTGATCTCCAGCGTGGTGCGGTAGCTCTCCCGGGTGTCGCTGCCCCAGGAGACCTTGATCCACCGGCCCGCCTCACTGGGCCTGCGCCGGGCCGGGTCCGCGTTGGGACAGTCCGCCCGGTGCACGGAGATGCCGTAGCCGCGGGTGATGAAGCCCACGATATCGTCTCCCGGCACAGGGGTGCAGCACTTGGAGAACTTCACCAGGCAGTTGGTCAGCCCCTCTACCACGATCCCCTGCTCGCCCTTGGCCCGCTGGGGCACGGCGGGACGCATGAGCTGCGGCTGATCCGCCACGGGGACCTCCGCCTGCCGTTCCGTCTGGTGCTGGTGGATAATGCGCTGGATATCCTCCCGCAGCCGGCCGATGACCTTCAGCGCCGAAATACCGCCGTAGCCGATGGCGGCGTACATATCGTCCAGTGACGTGAAGCACAGCTTCTTCAGCACGCCGGGCAGGTTCTCCTCGTTGGTCAGCTCCTTCAGCGTCACGCCGGTGCGCTTCAGCTCCGACTCAAAGCTCTGCCGCCCGTTGACGATGTTCTCGTCCCGCTTCTCCTTCTTGAACCACTGGCGTATCTTGCTGCGGGCGTTGCTGCTCCGGGCGATCTTCACCCAGTCGCGGCTGGGGCCGTGGGCGGATTTGCTGGTCATCACCTCCACCACGTCGCCGTTGCGGAGGTGGTAGTCGAACTGCACGATCCGCCCGTTGACCTTGGCGCCCACCATGTGGTTGCCGATGGCGGAGTGTATGGTGTATGCGAAGTCGATGGGCGTGGCCCCGGCCGGCAGGTTGATCACGTCGCCGTTGGGCGTGAACACGAACACCTCGTCGGCGAACATATCCACCTTCAGTGAGTGGATGAAGTCCTCGGCGTCGGCATCCTCCTGGTTTTCCAGCAGGCGGCGCACCCACTCATAGCTGCGCTCGTCGCCGGCGCCCTGGCCGTTCTGCTTGTATTTCCAGTGGGCGGCCACGCCGTACTCCGCCACCTCGTGCATCTCCTTCGTCCGGATCTGCACCTCGAAGGGAATGCCGCTTTCGCCCACCACCGTGGTGTGCAGGCTCTGGTACATATTGGGCTTCGGCGTGCCGATGTAGTCCTTGAACCGACCCAGAATGGGCTTGAACAGGTCATGGATAATGCCCAGCACGTTGTAGCAGTCCGCCACCGTGTCCACAATGACCCGGAAGGCGAACAGGTCGAACACATCGTCCAGGCTCTTGTTCTGGGTGTACATTTTGCGGTAGATGGAGTAGGGGTGCTTCATCCGGCCGTAGACCGTGGCGTCGATGCCCTCCTCCTTCAGCCGCGTGACGATACGGTCGTGCACGGCGGACATGAACCCGTCGTACTCCGCGGCCTTTTCGTCCAGCGCCTCGGTGATCTCCCGGTAGCCCACCGGGTCCAGATACTTCAGCGACAGGTCCTCCAGCTCCCATTTCATCTTCTGCATACCCAGGCGATGGGCGATGGGAGCGTAGATCTCCATCGTCTCAAAGGACTTCTGCTTCTGCTTTTCCGGCGTCTGGTACTCCATGGTCCGCATATTGTGCAGCCGGTCGGAGATCTTGATGAGGATGACCCGGATATCCTTGGCCATGGCCATGAGCATCTTCCGCAGGTTCTCCATCTGCTCCTCTTCTTTAGAGGTGTAGTGTACCCGCGTCAGCTTGCTGACGCCCTCCACCAGGTCCGCCACCGTGGGGGAGAACAGCTTTGCCAGCTCCTCGTGGGTAGCGGTGGTGTCCTCGATGGTGTCGTGCAGCAGGGCCGCCACAATGGACTCTGTGTCCAGGTGCAGCTCCTCCGCCACGATCTGTGCCACCGCCAGGGGGTGCGTGATAAAGGGCGAGCCGTCCTTGCGGTTCTGCCCCGCGTGGTGGGCGTCGGCGAATTCATAGGCGGCGCGTATCTGGTCAAAGCCCGCCGCCGGGTTGTAGCCCTTTACCGTCTCCACAAGATGTTCGTATTGCTCCTGAGGTGTCACAGCGCACCGCCTCCCTTCTCGTTATCGTTTTGCAGCACGGTCATCAGCGGCGACTGGTCCAGCGCTACGTGCTGTCCCCGCCGCAGGTGCAGCGTGATGGCATCGCCGTTCAGCTGCCAGTCCAGCAATCCCCGTTCCCGGAACACCGCGGCGCACATGGCCGCCCGCAGTACCGGTTCCGTGCCGCCCAGCGCCGCCGCCATCAGCCGCAGCAGCGGCAAGCGGTCTGTGGTCAGCCCGTCCTCGGGCACGGTCCGGTCCAAAAACCGCCAGGCGGCGGCAAATTGCTCCCGGGTGGGCAGCGCCCGCCGCGCCTCCCGCAGGGAAACGGCCTTTCCGTCGGCGCACCGGTGGGCCAGTGTCAGCGCCTCCTGTTCCCGCCCGCTGGCGCAGAGGGAGGGCCGGATATCCACCATCTGCAGCTGCACCGTCCGGCTGCCCCGGAACTCATTGATCTGCAAATAAAATGCCGCGTCTACCCGGTCGCCCGGATGGCACCCGCAGCGCTCGGCCACGGTGGAGAAGAATATGCCGTCGAACTGGGCGCAGCCCTTGCCCAGCCGCAGCTTCAGATGCCGGTTCTGGCCCACGTTCTGGGTCCGCAGCAGCGTGGCGCCCAGTAGGCAGAACAGCGGTCTGGCGTTGCCGCTGCCATAGGGCTCCAGAACGGACAGGGCCTCCAGCTCCTCCAGCGTCACCGCGGCGGGGTGGGCGATGGCCACGTCGATCTCCAGCGCCGACTCCGGCTGCTGCCCGCCGCAGTAGCTGCGGGCGTATTCATTCATCCGGTCCCGGAAGGCCGGTATGTTGCTGCGGTCGATGGTAAAGCCCGCCGCCAGCTCATGCCCACCGAAGCCCAGCAGCAGGTCCTTACAGTTTTCCAGCGCGGCGAACAGGTTGAAGCCGCCCCAGCTGCGGCAGCTGCCCTTACCGGTGCTGCCGTTCAGATGGATCATAAAGCTGGGCCGGGAGTATTTTTCCGACAGGCGGCTGGCCACGATGCCCACCACGCCCTGGTGCCACCGGCTGCTCTCCAGCACCAGCGCGCTGCGCTGGCGCTCCGGCATCCGGTCGATCATCTCCTCCGCCTGGGTATAGATCTCCTGCTCCACGTTCTGGCGTTCCCGGTTCAGGGCGCACAGCTCCTTGGCCATGACCTCCGCCGCGGCGGGATCGGTGCACAGCAGCAGCTCCGCCGCCTTGTCCGCCGCGCCCATGCGTCCGGCAGCGTTGATCCGCGGCGCCAGCACAAAGCCGATCTGCACCGAGGAGATCTCTTTTCCGCTGAGACCTGCTTCCCGCAGCAGGGCGTGCAGGCCGATGAAGTCCGAGTGCTCCAGCGTGGCCAGCCCGCGGGAGACGATGGTGCGGTTCTCGCCGGACATCTGCATGACGTCCGCCACCGTGCCGATGGCCGCCAGCGTGCAGTACCGGGCAAAGAGAGGCTCCTCCCGGTCCGGTCCGCCCAGGGCCAGCACCAGCTTCAGCGCCACGCCGCAGCCGGCCAGATGCTTGAAGGGATAGCCACAGTCCGCCCGGTGGGGGTCTACCACGGCCACGGCCCGTGGCAGCGTCTCGCGGCACTCATGGTGGTCGGTGATAACCACGTCCAGCCCCAGCGAGTTGGCGTAGTCCACCTCCTCCACACCAGTGATGCCGCAGTCCACCGTTATCAGCAGGCGCACGCCCTGGTCATACAGCCCCTTGATGGCGTCACAGCTGAGACCGTAGCCGTCCTCGATGCGCCGGGGGATGTAGTGCACCACGTCGGCGCCCCGGCTCTTGAGATAGTCTACCAGAATGCAGGTGGCGGTAATGCCGTCCACATCATAGTCGCCGAACACGGCGATCCTCTCGCCGCCCGCGATCGCCCGCTGTACGCGCGCCGCGGCCTTGTCCATGTCCCGCATCAGGAAGGGACTGATGGTCAGCTTGTCCTCGCGCTCCAGAAAGGCGGCGGCCTGCTCCGGCGTTTCGATGCCGCGGGCGGAGAGCACGGCGGCCACCAGATAGGGATAGCCGGCCGCGCGCAGACACGCCTGCGCCTCCGGCTTTTCCGGCGCGATATGCCACTTGCTGAACCGCACGGCGGTCACCTCCCTCTCTGCGCGATAAATGAAACTTTCATCCCATATTAACACGATGACATTATCAATACTTTATTATATCAACATCGTTCAGAAAGGTAAAGAAAAAATTTCTTTTCCGCACCTGTTTGGAAAAGAAAACAACGGCTTGCAATCCGCGGCCATATGGTCTATGATGGATACAATACAGACAGAATCGAGGAACTGCTCATGCGCCCTGACGGAAAGCGAGTAAAGGACCTGCCCCCCATCGTGGCAGCCATCCCCTATATCATGCCCAAGCGTTACGACGCCTGGAACACCATCACCGAAAACATCGACGAGGAGGGCATCAAGGCCTATATCCGCGAAAAACGGCGCGCTGGGATCCGCATCAACCACATGGCGGTGATCATCGCCGCCTATTACAAGGCCTATCAGACCAACCCCAAGCTCAACTGGTTCGTGGTCAACAGCCATCTCTATGAGCGCAACCATTTCTGCGTCTCCTTTGTCATCCTGAAAAAGCGGGCCGACGGCAGCCCGGATGAGACGACGCTGAAGATCTATCTGGAGCCCAAGGACACGATCTTTACCATCAACCAGAAGATCGCCGACGCCATCGCCGCCAACAGCCAGACGGAGCAGAAGAACAGCACGGACAAGTTCGCCAAGATGATGTTTTCCATCCCCGGCCTGCCCAAGTTCGTGATCTGGCTGGCCTACCATCTGGACAAGCACGGCCTGCTGCCCCGGAAGGTCATCGACCTGAGCCCCTTCCACACCAGTATGTTCATCACCAACCTGGCCTCCATCAAGACCAGCTACATTCACCACCACTGCTATGAGTTCGGCACCACCAGCGTGTTCGTCTGTATGGGCAAGCCGGTGCCCAACTACATGAACGGCGACCTGTCCAAGAAGATGATGCCCCTGGGCATCGTTATGGACGAGCGCATCTGCACTGGCTATGAGTACGCGGCCTTCTGCCACGACTTCCGCCGCTGCCTGCGGGACCTGACCTGCCTGGAGACGCCCTTCGACGGCAGCGCCCCGGCGGATATGCCGCAGGCGGAGGACGCGGCCCCCGCCGAAGAATAAGTACAAGAAATACAAACAGCCCCGGAGCAATGCTCCGGGGCTGTTTCCGTTTATTACCAGTTGTCCTCGCCAAAGGGGTCGTGGGGACGGAATTGACCGTCGTCCTCCGGCCGCGGCGGGAAGAATCCCACGCCCTTGATCTTTTTGATCTCCTGGAAGAAGGCGATATTGGCCTGTGCCCGATAGGGCGCCACCCAGATCTCCAGAATGCCCAGCGTCAGACCCACCAGAATATTCCACCCGATAAAGCTCAGGTCCAGCACGAACAGCTGCCACTTGAAGCCCCGGGTCTGGGCCGTGCTCATGTTGAGGGCCTCCATGATGCCGATCTCCGGGTTTTCGCACAGGTTCAGCATGGCAAAGCGGTAGCGGTAGGCCGCCACGATCCCGGGGATCACCAGCAGCAGCGTCCACAGAGAGATGAAGATGACCTGCACGACATACAGCAGAATGATCTTTCCGGCGAAGGCGAAGCCGTCGAACAGCGTGACATAGGGCATCTCCTCACCGCGGCGGATGCCCAGGTGATACAGGGACGCACCGACGCTGAGCACCACGCCCAGCAGTGTGCACACGATGGACACGAACCACACCGCAAAAGCGGGGAACGCACGGTGCAGCGCCAGGAAGCTCAGATCCATATCGAACCGCAGGGAGTAGACATAGGCGAACTCGTCGTCCATCTGCACATAGTCGCTGATGCCGTTGATGACGAACATGATGGCCAGCAGTACCAGCGTGAACAGGTAAGGGCTGACCCGTGCGGTCTTCAGCAGCGCCTTGGACTCCCGCTTCAGGGAACCACGGTCAAGTACCATACTAAAATACCATCCTTTCGGAATAGAGTTTGATATCCGGAGGAGGATCGTCTGCCGCGGGGCAGGAAGTTTTTCCCGGCGGCATCTGTCCTCCTACCGTATAGTGTAGCACAGCCGCCCGCAAAACACAAGAGGCGGTCTTTGCCGGTGAAGTTTTCGACAAAAACCGCAAAAAAACGTGGGAATTTCAACGCGGGGCTGGACAAGAGAAAAGTTTTGTTGTAATATTTAAGACAGTATGCGGTGGCATAGCGCCACCCGGTAGTAAGATGAGGTGAAGACAATGGCACAAGCATTCTTTGGCGGCGTTCATCCCAACGACATGAAAGCCGCAACCAATGAAAAGGCCATCGAAAAGCTGGCAGCGCCGGCTGAGGTGGTCATTCCCATGTCTATGCACATCGGTGCGCCTTGCAAGCCTATTGTAGCGGTAGGCGACAAGGTTAAAATTGGACAGAGGATCGGCGAACCCGGCGGATTTGTTTCCGCCCCCATCCACGCCAGCATCTCCGGCACGGTCAAGGCCGTGGAGCCCCGTCCCTTCTCTATGGGCGGCAAGATGATGTCCGTGGTCATTGAAAACGATTTCCAGGATGAGGTCTCCGAGGAAGTCAAGCCCGTGGCGGACCCCGACAGCCTGACCCCCGAGCAGCTGGTGGAGATCGTCAAGAACGCCGGCATCGTCGGCCAGGGCGGCGCAACGTTCCCCACTCACGTGAAGATCAGCTCCGGTCTGGGTAAGGTGGACTATGTGATCATCAATGCCGCGGAGTGCGAGCCGTACATCACCGGCGACCACCGCACCTGTCTGGAGCGTCCGGAGCAGGTCATCAAGGGCGCGACCCTGCTGGCCAAGTGCTTCGGCGTGGATAAGGTGTACATCGGCATCGAGGCCAACAAGCAGAACGCGGCTGACGTCCTGAACGCCAAGATCGCGGAGCTGAACGCCCCCGTGGTGGTGGAGGTCCTGCACACCCG
>DJPP01000103.1:38569-38727 GCA_002438575.1 Oscillospiraceae bacterium UBA6409
AAGCAGCTGGTCCAGGCCGTCTCCGGCCGTCAGGTGCCCAGCGGCAAGCTGCCTGCCGACGCGGGCTGCTGCATCTTCAACCTGAATACCACCTGCGCCATCTACCGCGCGGTGTACGAGGGTATGCCCGTGGTGAACAAGATCGTCACCGTCTCCGG
>DJPP01000103.1:38747-42812 GCA_002438575.1 Oscillospiraceae bacterium UBA6409
TCCGGCGTCATCGAGCCCAAGAACATCGAGTGCCCCATCGGCACCCCCATTACCAAGCTGTTTGACGCCTGCGGCGGCCTGAAGGACGAGACCTACAAGCTCATCATGGGCGGCCCGATGATGGGTCTGGCCCAGTACGACGTGGACGTCACCGTGGGCAAGGGCACCGGCGCTATGCTGGCCTTCGCCGACAAGGAGGAGCAGTACGTTGAGGATCCCCAGTGCATCCGCTGCGGCAAGTGCGTGGGCGTGTGCCCCATCCGTCTGGAGCCCATCTTCATGTACAAGTACCTGATGAAGGGCGACGTGGACACCTGGCAGAACGTGCTGCACGGCATGGACTGCATCGAGTGCGGCGCCTGCACCTACACCTGTCCTGCCCGCCTGCCCCTGACCCATGCGTTCCGCCTGGGCAAGCAGGAGGTCAACAACGCGAGAATGGCCGCCAAGGCCAAGGCGGAGGCCGAAGCGAAGGCCGCTGCCGAAAAGAAGGAGGCGTAAACCATGACTGATTACAAGAATCTCAAGCTGATCGCGTCCTCCTCCCCCCACATCCGTTCCAACGAGGATACCCGCAGCATCATGCTGGACGTGATCATCGCGCTGCTGCCCGCGCTGGCCTGGAGCGTGTACTGCTTCGGCTGGAAGGCCCTGCTGCTGACCGCTGTTTCCGTGGTGTCCTGCGTGTTCTTTGAGTGGGCCTACCGCAAGGCCATGAAGAAGTCCTGCATGGTGGGCGATCTGTCTGCCGTGGTCACCGGTATCCTGCTGAGCTTCGTGTGCCCCGTTGATCTGCCCTGGTGGGTCATCATCATCGGTGCGTTCTTCTCCATCGTTGTGGTCAAGCAGCTCTACGGCGGCATCGGCTGCAACTTCCTGAACCCCGCGCTGGCGGGCCGTGCGTTCCTGCTGGCCAGCTATGCCACCTGGATGACCACCTGGGCTATCCCCCAGATCCGTCCCGATGTGACCTCCGCCGCCACCCCCATGGCCATTATGAAGGAGGGCACCGAGGAGGCGTTCACCACCCTGATGAGCAACTACTCCATCGGCGATATGTTCCTGGGCAAGATCGGCGGCTCCCTGGGCGAGGTTTCCGCCCTGTGCCTGCTGGTGGGCGGCGTCTACCTGCTCATCCGCAAGGTCATCTCCTGGCAGATCCCCGTGGCGTACATCGGCACCGTGGCCATCCTGACCCTGATCGCGGCGCCCGCCGGCATCGACAACGTGCAGTATATGCTGTACAACGTCTTCGGCGGCGGCCTGATGCTGGGTGCCATCTTCATGGCCACCGACTATGCCACCTCCCCCGTCACCAAGCCCGGCCAGCTGATCTTCGGCCTCGGCTGCGGTCTGCTGACCTGCTTCATCCGCCGCTTCGGTTCCTATCCCGAGGGCGTCTGCTATTCCATCCTGATCATGAACTGCACCACCTGGCTGCTGGATAAGTACATCCGTCCCGTCATCTATGGTGCGCCCAAGAAAGAAAAGAAGGAGGCGGCGAAATAATGAAGATCTCCGGTAAGTTTATCCTCAAGGTCGCCGGCACCTTGACCGTTATTTCCCTCGTTGTGGCCGCCCTGCTGGGCCTGGTCAACAACATCACCGCCGACAAGATCGCGGCCATTGACGCCGAGAATACCAAGATCGCCATGAGCGCCGTCGCCCCCGAGGGCAGCGAGTTCGGCGACAAGATGGACATCACCGACGACATGACCGCCGCTGCGGCCGCCCAGGGCGGCAAGCTGGTGGAGCTGTACCCCGTGACCAACGGCGGTGCGGAGGCCGGCTATGTTATGAAGATCTCCGCCTCCGGCTCCCAGGGCAGCATCGTGATGATGGTGGGCGTGGACGCCGATAAGGCCATCACCGGTATCTCCGTGGTCAGCCATTCCGAGACCTCCGGCATCGGCACCAAGGTCGTGGGCAACGAGCCCAACGCCGCCGGCGAGCCGGTCCTGGATCAGTTCATCGGTGAAAGCGGCGCGGGCTCCCTGGTGGTGGGCAAGAACATCATCGCTGTGTCCGGCGCTACCGTTTCCACCAAGGGCATCAACATGGGCGCCAACGCCGCCCTGGCTGTTGCCGAGCTGCTGGGCTAAGAAAGGAGGAGCTGCAACATGAATTTCGGTAAGCAACTGAAAGAGGGCCTCATCACACAGAACCCTGTGCTGGTGCAGGTGCTGGGTATGTGCTCCACCATGGCCATCACCACATCGTTCTTCAACGGCCTGGGCATGGGCGTGTCCGTGCTCATTATCCTGACCCTCTCCAACATCTTTATCTCCCTGCTGCGTAAGATCATTCCCAACGAAGTGCGTATCGCCTGCTACATCGTGGTCATCGCCGGCTTCGTTACCTGCGTGGATCTGCTGCTCAAGGCGTTCGTTCCCGCCCTGTCCAACTCCCTGGGCGTGTTCATCCCCCTGATCGTCGTGAACTGCATCATCCTGGGCCGTGCCGAGGGCTTTGCCTCCAAGAACGGCATCGGCGCCTCCGCAGTGGACGGCATCTGCCAGGGCATCGGCTATACGCTGGTCCTGATCGTGATGTGCGTGTTCCGTGAGTTCTTCGGCGCCGGCACGTTCGGCGGCGGCCTGCTGGGTGGCGGCGGTCTGGGCAGCGCGCCCGGCATCGAGATTTTCCCGGCGGAATATGGTATCAGCGTGCTGACGCTGCCCGTGGGCGGCTTCCTGACCCTGGGCTGCCTGATCGCTGTGATGCAGTGGGCGCTGGCCAAGAGCGAAAAGAAAAAGGAGGCCAAGTAAGCTATGAGTGTGACTACTTTGCTCGCCATCTCTCTTGGCGCTATTCTGACTAATAACTTCATCTTCGCCCAGTTCCTGGGTATCTGCCCCTTCCTGGGCGTGTCCAAGAAGATCGACACCGCCGTGGGTATGGGCGCGGCCGTGACCTTCGTTATGGGTCTGGCCTCCGCCGTGTGCTTCGGCGTCAACAAGATCCTCATCATGCTGGACCTGAGCTTCATGCAGACGGTGGCTTACATCCTGGTCATCGCGGCTCTGGTGCAGTTCGTGGAAATGTTCCTGAAGAAGAACATCCCCACCCTGTACACCGCCCTGGGCGTGTACCTGCCCCTGATCACCACCAACTGCGCCGTTCTGGGCGTCGCTCTGCTGAACACCCAGAACGAGTACAACTTCATCGAGTCCGTGGTCTACGGCATCACCGGCGGTCTGGGCTTCCTGCTGGCCATCTTCCTGTTCGCGGCTGTCCGTGAGCAGTGCGAGGTTTCCAGCGACAACCCCAAGGCCTTTGATGGCTTCCCCATCGCCCTGATCAGTGCCGGCCTGATCGCCCTGGCATTCATGGGCTTCAGCGGCCTGAAGGTCTGGTAAGGAGGTAGAAGGATATGACTACTTTGATTTATGCGGTCGTCGTTCTCGGCGCACTCGCTATCGTGTTCGGCCTGATCCTCGCCATCGCCGCCAAGGTCTTCGAGGTCGAGGTCGATCCCCGTCTGCCTGAGATCCAGGCATGTCTGGCCGGCGCCAACTGCGGCGGCTGCGGCTACCCCGGCTGCGGCGGCTGCGCCGAGGCCATCCTGGCCGGCAAGGCCCCTGTTACCGCCTGCGCTCCCGCCGGCCCCGAGAATGCCGCCAAGATCGCGGCCATCATGGGCATGGAAGCGCCCTCTGGCGACAAGATGGTCGCCCACGTGCTGTGCAACGGCGGCTGCAACGCCAAGGATAACTTCGAATATCGCGGCGTGAAGGACTGTCTGGCTGCCACCAAGGTCTGCGGCGGCGACGCCAAGGCCTGCCGCTACGGCTGCTTTGGCTTTGGCTCCTGCGTGAAGGCCTGTAAGTTCGACGCCATCCACGTCGTTAACGGCGTTGCCGTGGTGGATAAGGAGAAGTGCACCAACTGCGGCGCCTGCCGCGCTGCCTGCCCGCACCACCTGATCGTGGAGGTGCCCTACAAGCAGAAGGTGTTTGTCAACTGCTCCAACAAGGACAAGGGCCCCGCCGTCACCAAGGTCTGCGCCAACAGCTGTATCGCCTGCGGTATGTGCGAGCGTACCTGTAAGTTCGACGCCATCCA
>DJPP01000020.1:0-459 GCA_002438575.1 Oscillospiraceae bacterium UBA6409
TCGGGGCGCTCGGTGATCAGGTAGTTACGGGCGACCACTTCCTCCAGGGTGTAGGGGGACAGGGAGTAGATGCCGGGCAGGTCCATGATGGCCACGTCGTCGTGCTTCTTCAGCTTGCCCTCTTTCTTCTCCACCGTAACGCCGGGCCAGTTGCCCACGAACTGGTTGGAGCCGGTCAGCGCGTTGAACAGGGTGGTCTTACCAGAGTTGGGGTTACCTGCCAACGCGATCTTTATCTGTTTTTCCATAGTGTCTCTCCTTCCGGTTAATCTTGTTGAACCTATATACAGATGAATTTAAATAACGGATGTATCTCCGGCACCGGAACACGGCGCCGCCAGGTCATCACTCGACCTCGATCATTTCGGTGTCGGCCTTACGCAGGCTCAGCTCGTAGCCGCGGACAGTGACCTCCATGGGATCGCCCAGAGGGGCTACCTTGCGGACATAGACCTCCAC
>DJPP01000020.1:517-1905 GCA_002438575.1 Oscillospiraceae bacterium UBA6409
GTGATGCCCATGTCCATGATACGACGCTTGACAGGGCCCTCGCCGTGGAGCTTGACGACCTTGACGGTCTCGCCGATCTTGACTTCACGCAATGTTTTCATGCTTCTGCTCTCCTTCTATGTGATATTTCTGTTTCTCAAATGCAATAACCGCTTGGCGCGGCTATCAGACCATGATCTTGCGGGCCATTTCCTCGCTGATGGCCACGCGGGACTCCTTGACCTTCACGATGACGTTGCCGCCCATGGCGGACACCAGCGTGACGGTGCTGCCCGGGGTGAAGCCCAGGTCCTCCAGGTGCTTTTTTACCTCCGGACTGCCGCCCACCTTGTGGATGAGCTGCTCCGTTCCGGCGTCTGCCAGCATCAAAGGCATCATGTATATCCCTCCGTTTCACGGTTAGCTTGCACTAACCCCGTGTCTGAAAAAAAGCGGTTTTGAAAGGACTTTCCCGATTGGCGCAAAACCACGACAGTTAGCCTTCCCTAACCACTGTGCAGTTTAACCTCTTAAACCCGCTTTGTCAAGAGGGTGTACGAAAAATTTTTTCCGCACTTGTAAGTTTGTGAAATTTGTGGTATGCTGTTACGAGTGTATTGGGGAAAGTTGGTGATACTTTATGCAGATACTGCGCGCTTCCGAGGACTATTTAGAGACGATGCTGATGATGCAGCAGCAGCATGGTTACATTCGCTCCATCGACGTGGCCGAGCACCTGAGCGTGACGAAGCCCAGCGTGACTTACGCCACCAAGCGGCTGCGGGAAAATGGCTATATCACGATGGACAAGGACGGGCTCATCACCCTGACAGCCAGCGGCATGGCCATCGCCGAGAGTATGCTGGACCGGCACCACACGCTGACGAAATTTCTGATAGCGCTGGGCATCGATGCCGCCACGGCGGAGACAGACGCCTGCAAGATCGAGCACGACATCAGTCAGAAGACCTTTGACGCCATCTGTGCCCACGCAAAGGCGCACTCATGACACGACAAAAGACCACCCTATCGGGTGGTCTTTTTTGTATGCCCGCCCGCAGAGGCGGGCATTTTCGCGTTTACGCTTTTAGCGGCAGGCGGAGGGTAAAGGTGGTGCCCTCCCCCTCCCGGCTGTCCAGCGTGACGGCGCCGTGGTGATACGCCACGGCGTGCTTAACAATGGACAGGCCCAGGCCGGTGCCGCCGGAGGCCTTGGAGTGGCTCTTGTCCACGCGGTAGAAGCGCTCGAAGACGCGGCCCTGGTGCTCCGGCGGGATACCGATGCCGGTATCGGCCACCGTGACCACGGCGTCGGAGCCGTCGCGGCCCACGGTGACGGCGACGCTGCCGCCGTCCTTATTGTACTTGATGGCGTTGTCGCAGAGGTTGAAGATCGTCTCGGTCAGCAG
>DJPP01000020.1:2092-4886 GCA_002438575.1 Oscillospiraceae bacterium UBA6409
CACCAGGCGCTGGGCCTCGCTGCGGATATGGCCCACGAAGCGGGGCACGTCGTCAGGCTGGACCATGCCGTTCTCCAGCAGCTCGGCGCTGCCGATGATGCCCTGAAGCGGGGTCTTCAGCTCATGGGAGACGTTGGCGGTGAACTCGCGGCGGTTGCGCTCGGCATAGGCCTGCTCGGTAACGTCGAAGGTCAGCAGCACCGCGCCCACCACCTCGCCGTCGGCCTGGATGCGGGTCATGTCGAACTGGTACTCGCGGCCATCGCGCTCCATACGGGTCTCGCCGTGGCCGGTGTCCATAGCGTCGTGGAGCGCGTGGCTGACGGCGCTGCCGCGCTCCACGGTCAGCAGGGGCTGGCCCACGCAGGCCGCATCGGTGTGAAACACGGCGCAGGCGGCAGGGTTCATGCTGAGGATGGTGCCGCCGTTGTCCACCAGCACCAAGCCCTCGGTCATGCTGGCGGTGATCTGCTCGAACTCCTCGGACCGGCGGCGCAGAGAACGCAGTTGATCGTCGATCTGACGCCGCTGGTGCTCCAGACGGCGCAGCAGCGGCGAGAGCTCCTCGTAGGCGTCATTTTCCAGGGGGTGCTCCAGATCCAGGGCATTCACGGGCTGTGTGATGCGGCGGGACACGCGGCCGGCCAGGATCCCGGAGAGGATCAGCGCCACAGCGATGACCGCCAGAATGGCGGGGAGCATACTCAGAAGCAGCACGCCCATGGTGACGCGGCTGGCGGACAGGCGCAGGACCGTGCCGTCCGGCAGCAGCCGGGCGTAGTAGAGGGTCTTTTCCAGCAGGGTGGCACTGTAACGGCTGGACTCACCGGCGCCGTTGGCCAGGGCCTGACGGACCTCCTCGCGCTGGGCGTGGTTCTCCATGGCCGCGGCGTCAGCCTTCGTATCATAGAGCACCGTGCCGTCGGCGCGGAGCCAGGTGATGCGGTAGTCGTCGGAGTGCAGCTTGGACAGATAGGCCTCGCCGTCGCCGGACTCCATGGCCGCGGCGGCGATGGACAGCTCATCCCGGAGCTGCTGCTCCTGGACGCGGCCGAAGTAGGTGTACAGCGCGCCCATGATGATGACCAGACTGGCCAGCAGCACCGCAAGCCCCACCGCCACGGTGGAGCGAAATATCTTTTTTGTCATATGGTCTCCTCCCAACGGTAGCCCACGCCGCGGACCGTGGTGATGTGTGCGCCGGCCTCGCCCAGCTTCTGGCGCAGGGTACGGATGTGCATATCCACGGTACGGCTCTCGCCGCAGTAATCCATGCCCCAGACCAGCTCCATCAGCCGGTCACGGGTGTAGGCCGTGCCGGGATGGCTGAGGAACAGGCGCAGCAGCTCGTATTCCTTGTAGGTCAGGTCGACGCGCTCGCCGCCGGACAGGACGGTGTGGGCACGGGTATCCAGCGACACCTCGCCGCTGCGGAGGACGGAGCTGTCTCCCTCCGGCTGACAGCGGCGCAGCACCGCTTTGACCCGGGATACCAGCTCGATGACGCTGAAGGGCTTGGTCAGATAGTCGTCCGCACCGCCGTCCAGCGCCCGGACACGGTCGTACTCCGCGCCCTTGGCGGTGGCCATGATGACCGGGATGCGGCGCAGGGACGCGGAGGCGCGCATACGGCCCAGCAGCTCCGTGCCGTCGATGCCGGGGAGCATCACGTCCAGCACCACCAGGTCGGGCTTTTCGCTTTGCAGGGCCTGCCAGAAGGCGGCGCCGTCGGTAAAGCCCTCGGCCTCCAGCCCGGCGGAGCGCAGGGCGTACAGCTCGATATCGCGGATGCTGGCGTCATCCTCTACACACCAGATCATGTGGGGGTCCCTCCTTTTGGCTCAAGTGGCCTCGGTCTTGTGCACGCCGGTGACGGAAAACATCACCCACTCGGCGATGTTGGTGGCGTGGTCGCCGATACGTTCATAATACTTGGCGATCATCAGTAAGTCAAGTGTGGCTTCGCCGTCGTCCGCACCTTTGGCGATACGGTCGATGAGATGGGCCTTGATCCGGTCGAAATAGCCGTCCACCTCATCGTCTGCGGCGATGACCTGCTGGGCCAGGTCCACGTCCTGCCGGACGTAGGCGTCCACGCTCTCGCTGACCATGCGGATGGTGGCCCGGGCCATCTCCCGCAGGGTGTCGCCGGCGCTGAGAGGCCGGCCGGCGCGGCAGAGCAGGATCTCGGCAATATCGTCGGCCTGGTCGCCGATACGCTCCATGTCCGTGATCATCTTCAGGGCGGCGGAGATCTGCCGTAGGTCGCCGGCCACAGGCTGCTGCTGGAGCAGGAGCCGCAGGCAGAGGTTCTCAATGTCGCGCTCCTTGCGGTCGATCTCGTGATCCAGGGGCGCGACCTTCTCCGCCAGGGCGGTATCGCGTTCGGTGAGGGCCTGAGAGGACAAGGCGATGACCTGCTCGCACAGGGCGCCCATCTCGATGAGCTCACGGTGGAGCTGGGCCAGCTGCTTATCGAATTGACTACGCATTATCCAAACCTCCCGGTGATGTAATCCTCGGTGCGCTTTTCGCTGGGCGTGGAGAACATGGTCTCCGTGTCGCCGTACTCCACCAGCTCGCCCAGCAGGAAGAAGGCGGTGCGGTCCGAGATACGCAGGGCCTGCTGCATATTGTGGGTAACGATGACGATGGTGTAATGCTGCTTCAGCTCCACCGCCAGTTCCTCGATACGGGAGGTGGAGATGGGGTCCAGCGCCGAGGTGGGTTCATCCATCAGCAGCACGGTGGGCTCCACCGCCAGGGCGCGGGCGATGCACAGGCGCTGCTGCTG
>DJPP01000093.1:0-2691 GCA_002438575.1 Oscillospiraceae bacterium UBA6409
GACTGCTCCTTACCGGGTCGGGCATCCGTGATGGTGATCCGCAGACCGGCATTCAGGAACGCCTGCTCCCGCATACGGGTGTGTAGCGTCTCGTAGTCGTACTCCAGCGTGTCGAACATCTCCGGATCCGGCTTGAAGGTCACGGTGGTGCCGGTATGGTCCGTCTCGCCGATGACCTTCATCTCCTGTGTGATATTGCCCCGGGAGAATTTCATCTCATAGATCTTGCCGTCCTTGTGCACCTGCACCGTCAGCCACTCGCTCAGGGCGTTCACCACGGACGCGCCCACGCCGTGCAGGCCGCCGGACACCTTATAGCCGCCGCCGCCGAACTTGCCGCCGGCGTGCAGCACGGTGAACACCACCTCCAGCGCGGGCCGGCCCGTCTGGGCCTGGATATCCACGGGAATACCGCGGCCGTTGTCGGTGACGGTGATGGTGTCGCCCTCGTTGATGGTCACGGTGATGTCCGTGCAGTAGCCGGCCAGCGCCTCGTCGATGGCGTTGTCCACGATCTCATATACCAGGTGGTGCAGACCGCTGGCGCTGGTGGAGCCGATATACATACCCGGCCGCTTCCGCACAGCCTCCAGCCCCTCCAGCACCTGTATTTCCGATGCGTTATATTCCGTATCCACCACGGTCTTTTCCAGTTCTGCCATGTGTTACTCTCCTTTTCCTTGGACCCGCTTGCCCAGCGTCCGGGAATTGATCTGCGACAGATACACGATCTGCCGGTGATAGGGATGGTCACACACCACGAAGGACCGCGGTATGTCCTCGCAGGCGCTCTGTACCACGCCCTCCTGCTCGGCTCCCTGTAAAAACTCTCTCGTTTTTTTCGAGGTAGAGGTGTTATCCAGGTCAAAGATCCCGATGACCCGCCGGTCCTCTACCATCACGTTCATACCGATGTGCAGATACGCCATCACAGCACCTCCCCGCCCCGCACATGGAACACCCTGCCGCTGAGCAGCGTGTCCAGCCGGTCGTTTTCGCAGCAGGTGATGAACACCTGCCCGCCGCTGATACGGTTCAGCACGTATTCCTGCCGCCGTGGGTCCAGCTCGCTGAGCACATCGTCCAGCAGCATTACCGGATATTCCCCCATGGCGTTTTTGTGTATCTCGCGCTCCGCCAGCTTCAGACTCAGTGCCGCCGTGCGTACCTGCCCCTGCGAGCAGAACTGCCGTGCGCTGCGTCCGTTGACCAGCACCTCGATATCGTCCTTATGGGCGCCGGACAGGCACAGCCTTGATGCGCGCTCCGCCGCCTGATGGCTCTCCATATGTGCCTCCAGTGCCGCGTAAATGTCCGCCTGGCTGCCCAGCGGGTCGGCCACGGTCCTGACGGTCTGGTATGTCAGGGTCAGCTCCTCCCTCTCGCCGCTGCACTCATAGTGCGCCTGCCGGGCATATTCCGCCAGCGCCGCGCAGAACCGCGCCCGATAGCCGATCAGCACCGCGCCGCTGCGGCACAGGCCCTCGTTGAACTCCGGCAGCAGCTCCAAAAGCTCCGGCTTGTCCTCGCTGTCCCGCAGGATGCGGGTCTTGTGCTCATACAGCCGGCTGTACTGGCTCAGCGCCTCTGCGTACCGCGGCCGCAGCTGGCACAGCGACAGGTCCATGAATCGCCGCCGTTCCGCCGCACCGGCCCGGATCAAAAACAAATCCTCCGGCGCAAAAAATACGGTATGCAGCACGTCGGACAGGGCGGCGCTGTTTTTGGCCGGCACACCGTTAACGGTCATTTTCCGCCGCTTTCCGCGGGAAAGCTGTATGTCCGTTACAAACTCCCGCTGCCGGGAAAAGATATTTCCCAACAGCGCGGCCTCCTGCATATCAAAGCCGATCAGCTCCTTGTCTCCGTGGGCACGGGGACTTTTTCCACAGCTAAGATATACGATGGCCTCCAGCAGATTTGTCTTACCCTGGGCATTTTCTCCGTAAATCACGTTGCAGCTGGGATCGAATGTCAGCGCCTGCGTGCCGTAGTTCCGCCAGCCCTGCAGGTGCAGGGCGTCAACTCTCATACGCCACCGTCAGCGTCTGCCCGTTGAAGGACACCACATCGCCGGGACGGATCTTTTTGCCCCGCATGGTGCACACCTCGCCATTGACCGTCACGTCACCCTCCTGGATGACGAGCTTGGCCTCGCCGCCGGTCTCTACCGCCGCGGCGAACTTCAGCAGATCCTGTAATTTGATGTATTCGGTTGTGATGATGATCGTTTCCATAAAATGGACCTCGTTCATGGGTAGAATGTCGTGTGTTGCAGCACCCGCCGCTTTTTTCGTCAAGAAGAGGCGCACAGGCGCAATTCAATAAAGAAAGGTGCAGATCTTGCGTCCTGCCGATGGCAAACCGACGACGGCGTACTTTGTGTACGGCGAGGAGGTTTGACGATGGCAGGGCTCACCATTCATAAACAATGTGCCGATTTTTTCGTCAAGACGAGGCGCACAGGCGCAGGCGTACTTTGTGTACGTCAAGCCTGCGCAACGATGTATTGACGGAAAAGGCGGTGCATTATTGTACCTTCAGACGAACCGGCAGCACCATATAAAGGAAGTTGTCACTGTCATCCACCGGCGTGATGATGCAGGGCGAAATACCGGTATTCAGCTGCATTTTCACCGTATCCGCCGGAGCGTAGCGCAGGGCGTCCATGAGATAGCGGTTGTTGAAGCC